>DAJO01000063.1:14103-31189 GCA_002498985.1 Euryarchaeota archaeon UBA257 | reverse complement strand
TCTGCTAACAAGTACATTGCCATGCAAGCCATTGCTGCAATCTTCTCACTTGAATGGAATGAAAGATAGTAAGACATAGCACAACCATTAGACCAACCAGTGACGTACACTCTGTTAGGATCAACTGGATGAATTTCAATTGCAATATCAATTAGTTGATTTAGGAATCCTAGATCATCGACGTCATTTGCCACCGCATCAGCACAACACCAACCAGCGTTCCATGATTCTTCACTGCCCCCCGTTGTGGGGTCACCTCCCAATGCAAGTCCTTCTGGATTCAATAATATAGCACCGTATTCTTCAGCTATGTCATCAAATCCTGAGATTTCTCTTTGTTCGAAGGCAGAAAGGCTCCATCCGTGTAAATCAATAATTAGAGGTATGAGTTCGCTTCCATTGACTATTTCCGGTACATAAGTAATCCAACAACGTTCATGACCATCGTGTTCAAAGCAGCGGTAGCCATCTTTCTCAAAATATGGTAAAATTAATTCGGGAGCCTCATCAATATCGTCGTTACTAGAATTCTCTTTAGAGGAAATACACCCACTTAGAGTCATTGAGGCTATAATAAGAGACAACATCAGTCCACTAAATCTTCTCCTCATAGATTATGCAAAGGCTTACAGTAGAAAAATATACTTATAATTTAAAAATGTAATAAGTCTGACTACACATTAGAATCAATTACTGCATCCATAACTGAACTTTTTTCTAGTGAACCACTTTCTTCGAAATCTAACCAAGGACCTTTACCTAATATCCTAGATGTAAACTCTTTTTGAAGAACAATAATAGAAGGTAGAAGTATTGAACTTGTCAATAAAGCCAATACCAATAGAACCATCATTAAAACAAAGAAATTTTGCAATCCAGGTATTGAAACAAATAATCCTGCAGATAATCCTGCACAGGTAGTGGCAGTAGTTTCGAATATTGTCTGTCCTGTTTTTGAAACAGACTTGACAATTCCTGCTGGAGTTTCACCTTCATCTTTGATGCGATCTACAATATGAATAGAATCATCAACACCTATACCGAAAACGATAGTCCCTATCATAGCGGTAAAAACGTTAACTCCAACTCCGCCGAATCTCATAAGTAAGGGTTGCCAAAGAACCACTGCACCAACAGCAGCCATTGTAAATATTGCCAATCTAGGTGACCTAAACAAAAATGCCATAGCAATCAAAAGAATGAACATGGTCCATATTGTAGTTAGACTCTGTGCCTTATGTACTCCATCGTTAATATCTATAGAAACTGGTAATCCTCCCGTTAATAATGAATTATAGGTGTCATCAATATTTATTGCGGTGCATCTAAGAGCTCCGGAACATTCTTCTTCACCCTCCAAAATATCATCTATAGCATTTCGATAAATAGTTGCATTATAGAGATTAATGTACGGCTGATTAGCATAAACTAAGGTTTTTGTTTCTCCAAAGCCTGTGTCTTCATTCATTAGCATGGACCTAATTTCGGGAGACAATGTGTCAAAAGCAATATTTACCATATCCTCCTTACTAGAAACGGTGTAAGCCCAGCATTGAGGGCTAAATGGATCTGTTGATTTATCCCAACACTCGTCATGTAAAATTTCCCAAAGACTTTGATCATAAATCTCTAAGCCAGAAATATTGACATCTACATGTATGGCCTTTAGAATATTTACAAGACTAATTGTATCTGTTTCAGGGACATTATCTACTTGAATTTGTAAACTTTCTATTGAATCCAAAATTGGTAAATCTCTGATTGGAGCCGTTCCATTGACCGATCCTCTTTCTTCCGCATTAATAATGAACATATTTGTTTGCCCACCTTCAAAAACTGTGCTGTATTCTACTAAAGCTTCGTATGATGCCATATTTGGAGGGACTTCATCGCGACCAGCAGCGATTTGTTGACCCATTGTTTCGGAAAACATTGCTACTCCTAGAACAGTAACAACTAATGCTGCAAGTATTACTACAATAGTTCCCTTAACAGGGATCTCACCGATTCTATCCCACATCTTGTCAAATAATTGGGTTTTACCTTTACGATATCTAAGTAGCTCTACTAATGCTGGAACCATTAGCATCGAAAGTAAAAATGTGACAAAAATACCTATTAAAAGCGTAATTCCGACAGTTCTCATAGGTTGAATTGGTACCAAGAAAGTCCAAGTTAAAACACTGAAACCAATAATTGTGGTCATTGCAGATAGCATAATTGCGTTGCCAGTGGTTAAACCAGCTCTGACAGTTGCAGTCAAACTGATTACAGGATCCCATGGATTAATGGTTTCAGGATTTAATCCATCCCTATTTGCCTCCCAAGCTTTTTCTAGTTTTTCTTCAATTAGTTCGACTCTATTCTCCTCAATTCTGTTTGTTAAATGTAAAGCATAATCGACTCCAAGACCTACGAGTATAGGCGCTGCAGAAATAATCATCGGAGTTAACATAATGTCAAAAATTACTGTAATTCCAAATGTAATCGCTAAACTCATAGCAATTGGAAGTCCTCCCACGATTATCACTTTTGGATTTCTGTGAAGTATTAGCATTGCAAGACAAACAAGAATTGCACTTATTGGAAGCATTACATTGACTAATTCCTTGTAAATCTTATCTGAAACTTCATGAATTACGGGAGTCAGCCCCGTAATAGTTACCGCCTTTCTCGCAGGGATGACGTCAATGTAGGCCTCATCCATAGTGGATGTGGGATTTACATAAGTCCTAAGGCAGAGTTCGCAATTAACGCCTGATTTCTCGTAAATTAAATCTTCAGCATAGGATATAAACGCCTTATGATCCTTCAAACCGTTATCACGGGGAATCTCAGTTTCTTCCATATCGAATAATAGCCCCATTACAATTACACCAGTGTCCCAAACACCATCTCCATTTGTATCTCTAACAAAAGACTCTATCAGAGAACCTGCTTGATCAACTAATGTATCTACTCTTTCTTGATCATCAGGAATTGAATAACCCTCATTAGGATTGGAATTAGAAATTGCACAATTATCACTCGGGCCAGTAGGAAGGCCGTATTTTTCAACTGCACAATTAAAACGATAACTGGAGGAGTTTGCTTCCTTAATTATTTGAGAGGGAGAAAGAATCCAAATCACTCCGTCATTCCGACCTCTATCATCCTTATACGTATCGAGACCATCTTGATAACCACCTGCCAATCTATTGTTATCATCTCCTTCCAACCATGATAATTGACTAAGAATATTGACATCAGTAATATTTTCATCACCTCTTTCATTACCTGTGGCGGCATTATTAGTTTGTATGTATAAAATGAAAATATCCGTAGCCCAAGGAGCTTCTCGGACATCTAATAGTAATTCAGTTGAATCTGCCCCATCAGGCAGATAAATTTCAACATCGCCATTGATCTGATCTTGGAAATTCATTGCTGGTTTAACTGTTAGAGCAGTAATTAGAATTAATATGGCTACAATCAAACCAGGACTTCTAAGAATCATCGAATAAGATATCTCAGCAGTTCTTATTGCAGTTCTACTAAACAAATCACTTGTATTATTTATCCCTCTTGCCCCAATTTCATATAAATCACCTAATGGGCTTTCCATAGCTAATTTCTTGATGTTAATTAGTGAATCTCTGAATGGAGCCAATCTTTCATAGAAACGCTCCCAGAATACTACCTCATCATCGTATTCAGGTGAGGGGTCTGATAACGAAACTGAGGTCTCTCGCACATCGTCCACATAGGCCTGCTATCACAGAGACCAAATGAAATAATCGCAAGTAAAATTACAAACATTGAGAATTAAGGTAAATTTAGATTTGACAAAAATATTAAATTCTAAATAGAATAATTAATTTGATTCAGAGCGACTATACGAATTACTGAAAGTAAATGAGTATGTCCGAGGATTGATTATAATGGCGAGACGCAGGAAACCCTTGGTGCAAAAAGGAAGAGATGATGATGTCAGATTAATTGCAGGATTTACTCTAGGAACAATTTTGACAGTTATAATGCTATTAATAGTCATCATAGCACCACCCGCCACAATAGGGCCAAGTGAGGGTGAACTGGCTCCTGATTTCATTGCGGATGCCTATAATGGTGAAAATTGGCAGAGATTCAAACTTTCTGATACATTTGACTATGAATGGGAAGAAGGAGGAGATGGAGAATGGATTTTAGTACAATTCAGCGATACGGATTGTCCATATTGCTGGACTGAAGCTGAAACAATGAGTGAATTATACTCGCAGTGGTCAGAGAATGTAGAATTTATTACAATTGCTGTAGAATTAAATATTAATAATCACGATAGTGATAGAGCGGAAGTAGAAGCATTTCGAGATAAAACAAATTATGGAACCGAAGAAAATGATGGCGATGGCTGTAATTCTGGCAGGAATAATTGTGTAAATCGTCCCGGAGCGATACATAATTGGAACTATATTGAAGGAAGTAGCAGCATTTTGGCAGACTGGGAAGTTTCCGGGACTCCGTTTTTGGTCCTACTACAACCAGATGGTTATGTGGCATGGAATCAATATGAAAACGAAGGAGAGAATATTGAATCGGCAATGCAAAGACTCGTAGGTGATTCTCAATGAGTGAGATTTTGACTGATCCGGTCCTGATTATTTTCATTTTAGGCCTAGCTATTAGTAGTTACTTAATGATAGTAAATAATGAGAAAAAGACGTCAATGTTGCTAATCTCATCTCTGAGTTTTGCCTTTGTAGGCATAACTTCATCTGCATATACTTACATTATTCATAATCAAATGGTTGTTCAAGGAAGTACTGCATTTTGTTCATCTGAGGGAATTGTACAATGTGGTTCAGTAATTGGAGATCCACAATGGAATAACTTGTTTGGAGTTCCGTGGGGAATATTTGGAATATTATCTTTTTCAGCATTAATTTTTCTAAGTTTGTGTTTGTACCTTGATAGATATGCAAAATGGTCTGAAGATTATTTGAATTACGCATGGTGGGCTGGGATTGCAGGGTTGCCATTCGTCGCATTGTTGGTTATAATCGAGTTAACTCAAGTTGAAAATGCTCCACATATTTGTCCATTTTGTACAATAGCACATATCTCACTAATTGGTTATGTGGGTTCAATTTATTTGTTGAGAAATAGAAGAAATATTGGGAAATGGTCGGAAAATGAGGGATAATATGCATTTAGTCACAGGAGGCGCCGGTTTCATTGGATCTCATTTAGTAGATTCTTTAGTAGCCAAGGGAAACAGTGTAAGAGTTTTAGATAATTTTAGTAGTGGAAGAGAAGAGTTCTTGCAACATCACAAAGGTAAAGGAAAAGTAGAGATATTTAAGGCTGATTTATTAGACTTAGAATCTGTCAAGAAAGCCATGAAAGGAATTGATACCGTACATCATTTAGCAGCAAACCCAGATATAAGATTAGGTACTGAAATTACAGATACTGATCTTAAGCAAGGGACAATGGCAACTTATAATGTCTTAGAGGCAATGCGGCTGAATGATGTAAAAAGAATCTCTTTCTCATCTTCGAGTGCAATCTATGGTGAAGCAAACATTATGCCTACCCCAGAAACTTATGGTCCAATCTTACCAATCTCATTATATGGTGCATCAAAACTAGCGTCTGAAGCATTGATTAGTTCATGGTGTGGAACTTTCGGAGGGGAGGCTTGGATACACAGATTCGCTAATATCGTCGGACCTAGGGGCACTCATGGAGTGATTTTTGATTTCATTCACAAATTAAAAAATAATCCAAATAGACTAGAAGTTTTGGGTAATGGTTTACAAGAAAAATCATATATGTCTGCAGGAGATTGCGTTAGAGCAATGATACACCTAATCGATTATTCAAAAGAAAACGTAAGTCTTTACAACTTAGGTACAGGAGATACATGTTCAGTGAGAAGAATTGCAGAAATTGTAGTTGAAGAGAGTGGTCTAAAGAACGTTTCAATAGAATACACGGGAGGAGATAGAGGTTGGGCAGGTGATGTTCCAAAAACCTCATTAGATGTTGAACGATTATTTGCGACAAAATTCGTACCTACGATGCAATCTGAAGATGCTATCAGATATACAGTCAAAGAATTAATCAAAGAAATCGGTCTTTGAATAGAATAACTGTTGAAATTAAACATATCAGTATTAAAGGGAATATAACATTAATTCCGTTCGAATTTTGACTATTATCCAAATTTAAAAATATAGCTCCTAATGTAGATCTTTGATCTTCAACTGTTTTTTCATGCGCTACGACAATAGAAATGTCTTCAGAAATCACATTTTCCAAAGAAAAATCGAGATTAATCTCAAAACTATCTATATTTCTAGTCATTGAAATATTAGTAAATTGTGAATTGAAATTCGTTTCTGAAGACGTATTATCTTTGATGAAATTTGTATCTATATCCATATTCATATAAGCAATTGCAACATCCTCATGAGTTGTAATACCGTTTGTTGCTTGAGATTTATCAATATTAATCTCGGCCAATAAAAAAATACTAATTTGAGTATTATTGCTTGAATTATCAACATTAAATAAATTTACTCTCAAACTCAAGGAACTACTATCAAATATCTTGGCTGCTGAGATTGAAATTAAAGTATCTGAACCTCGATTTCCTTCAGAATTGAGCAAAGCCCTATCTAAGTCTACGGGATCGACCCTTCCTTTGATCTCGTTGTTACTATCAAACCAAAAAGAAGGAGCTAGTTCCAAACTATTTGGATGGATAGATAATCTCTCAGAAGAAATTGAATTACCTAGAGGATCATTTACAGGATCATGCAAAGCAACTCTAACTAATCGAGAGCCACGGTCATCTGCAAATTCAGAAACCCAGGGGTCTATTTGCGCACATACATCACACCAAGTAGCAGTATATTGTTCCATTAAGACAGAATTACCTCCTTCGACATACCAATTATTTGAGTCTTCTTCTGCAACGATATTAGATGATGGTAATGCTAACAATAGTAAAACTATGAAGCCACAGAACCCAGCGTTTCCCCCCATATGCAACTCTCCAAACGTCTTTACTTCATAACTAAGAGGCTGGACGAGACACACTGATGAGTAAGCGCTGGTATCAAGAAAACCGTCGCGACCCTTGGAGAAGGCAAGCTAAATCTAAGGGATATAGAGCACGTTCTGCGTATAAATTGAAACAGATTCAAGAAAGGTTCGATATTATTAGAAAAGGAGATTATGTTCTAGACATTGGATGTCATCCTGGAGGATGGACACAGGTAGCTGTTGAAGAAGTGGGCGAAGATGGATATGTCATAGGTGTTGACTTATTGTCAACATCTCCCGTAGAAGGGGCTACAATTATAATTGGAGATATAACAAATCCCAAAACTGTGGAACAGATAAATCAAGAACTAGAAGGATATTTTCTAAACTGTGTCATTAGTGATATCTCTCCAAGATTGACGGGACGTTACGATACAGACCAGGCAATCTCATTAGAATTATCCACGATGGTCCTAGATGCCGCGATGCCAATATTGAGTCCCGGAGGTTCTTTTGTAACAAAAATATTCCAAGGAGTCGGGATTGAGGGATTAATTGAAGCAGCTAAAATGAGATTTTCGAGTGTACAAAGATTCGCTCCAACGGCCTCTAGAAGTTCATCATCAGAAACTTACTTAGTATGTAGAAATAAATTACCTAAAATTAGAAAGGGAGCCGAAGGAAGAACTGCATATGAACATCTGAAAGATCATTTGAAATATCTTGATGTTGTTATCGATTACGAAGAAGAAGAAAAAAAAGACATTACTGATACAATAATTGGTTATAGGAAATATACAGGTCGGAAAAATGAGGAATAGTGTGTTTTAACACTTCAAGGTAATTGAACAAAACATTTACTTATATAATCAATAGCATCCGTTGAAACCAGAGGAACTTGAAATGAATAGTAAGTTATCTAAATTTAGCCCAAGAACGAATGCCATAATTGCAGGTGCAACAATGTTAGCATTGATGATTACACAAAATGTTTCTGCTGCAACAATAGATCCGGAAACATACTATGCAGGAGATGCATTAGGAAGAGCTACTTTCTTCATGTTCTTCATAGGATATATTTCAATGGGTGCGGCTTTTGTTTTCTTCATGAGTGAAAGAAACAATGTTGCTCCAGAATACAGAACAACAATGACAATTTCTGCATTGATTGTTGGTATTGCGGCTTTCCACTACTACTATATGCGTGGAGTCTACATCGATACTGGCGCAGTTAGCACAGACTACAGATACATGGACTGGATTATTACTGTACCACTAATGGCTCTAAAATTCCCTTCACTAGTTGGAAAGGATGCTATTACAGACAACAAAGTACTAGGTCTAGGATTCACAGGAGTCTGTTTCGTAGGTGCAATCATCATGATTGCATTTGGTTACCTTGGAGAAATTGGAGAAATTGATGCATGGGCTGGATTAATCCTTGGTGGAGTAGGTTGGGCTATGATTATGGTAGCAACTGGTCTTCCATTCGGTCTATACGACGGTAAGGGAGTAGATAACAGCAAAATCAAAGATGAATTAGTATGGAGTGCTAATGCTCTAAGAACATTCATTCTAGTCGGATGGATTATCTATCCTATTGGCTACTTAGTAGGTACAGACATAGTAGATTCTGGCTCTGACGGCAAAGAAATTATGGCTATATTATACAATATTGCTGACATGGTTAACAAGATCGGTTTCGGTGTTGTAGCATGGATGGGTGCTAAGAAAGCATCCGCAATGATGTCTTAAATCAAGAGCAAATATAGACAGATAAACGTAAAGGAAGGGCTGGGGATTTAATCCTCAGCCTTTCCCTAAACTTAATTCAGCTCATTCAGAACTTCTATCATAAGGTATAATGTTCTGCCATTCAGAAGCATCTGATCTCGAAACAATTGCTTCAACCCAATCAGTATCTGAGCAATTGAAAACTTCATGAGGCAAACCCGGCTCAATGTAGAACATATCACCAGCACTATGAGTTACAGAATTACGGCATCCAGGTCCAAACTCATGCCTTACACTACCCTTTAGAAGAAATACCATTACATCAAAATCAACATGAATATGGGCTTTAGCAATTCCTCCTGGCGGAATAAATGCTTTGTTCATAGATAGTTTGGTTGCTGGAGTATTTTTACCTGATAAACCAGCACCATATTGAATATTGTTCCAGCCCCTTACTTTGTGAACCTCTCTTAGACCGTGTATTCCACCTGCATCTTCAACATATTTGCTAAGGTCGCTTTGTTCTCCTTCCAAAATCAATTCATCTTCGCCCATTTTATCACTAAACAATGGGATGGGATTTTACTTACAAAATATCCGTATAAATGGTAATAATGGCTATTGCGCCAGATATTCTATTCTATCTCTTCAATCAAGCCTAAAAAGGGGTGGTGGCTCGCCCGACTCATCCGAGGGACACAAATGGGAAGTAGAGCAGAAGTTTGCACATCATCAGGAGGGCCTCTAGTGGATAATAAAAGTACAGCGTTTCCGTGCCCAGAATGTGGCACATCTATAGGTAGAAGTGCACAGTGCAGAACACAAGCAGTCCCTTACATATGCCCAACTTGTGGCTTCCAGGGTCCTTGAATTGAGGTGTTAATTATGGGTCATGTCGTTGTAAAATATAAGGTAACTATAAACAATCCAGAAGATGGTACTCCAGATTACCAATCTATTGCAGATGTAATAGATTCTTTCGATGAAGTACAAGCAGTAGAAATTAAACCCCTTGCATTTGGAATGATGTTTATTGAAGTCCAAGTAGTTCTAGGAGAAGGCGAAGGAATCGTAGATGAATTTGAAGAAAGAGTCAGAGCAATCAATCCCCTAGTTGGCCAGATAGAAGCCCTTGAAATGGGAAGACTTTGAATAATTCTAACATTAATCAATAGTGATCCAAAGGAGAACGCATTAGTTCCCTCATCAATACTGTTGCATAAGTCCCAGGTGGCAGAATAAATTTCATTCTCATGCTACAACCCTCTGGAGTCCATAAATCATTTTCTTTAGGGCCTTCTTCCCACCGTTTCGAAATTGAAGATTCATGAATCTCAGGAACTTCTTCAATTGAAAAATCTCTGAACATAACTGACAATGGCCTCCTTGTACCGTTAGTAGAAAGACGTGGGATTGCAGATACCTTCCAGTCAATTGAATCTAAATTAGTTATTTCAAGTGCTTTTTTCTCTACTTCACCTGGAACTCCTGTAGCAATTGGTGCATCATTACCGGGTAGAGGACCTGTTACAGCTAAACGACCTAGCCTACAATTCCTACGGCATCTTTCTAAATTTGTCTCGCTCACTTCAGACATTTTCCCTACATCAATTCTACCACTTGGTTGAACTGGAGCAACTAAGTCACCTATTTCTGGTTCGACAATGCCAATATTTGACTTAAGTCTACCAGCTAATGAATGGTTAAATGCTAATGATTGAAGAGAATGAACTGTAAGTAGTTGTAATGAAGGAGGGAGAGTTTTGTATGCCTTAACCCAATTTTCAGGTTGTTTCTGTAAACTCTCTAACATATTTCTTTCAAACCCTAAATGTTTGGGAATAATTTCAAGGCACTTTTCAGGATTTTCTGTTTCTCTCCACATTTCTCTAAAAAGTTCAGTTTCTTCACCGTCATTCAATCCTTTCATACCGAGATATAGATTGACTGCTTCTTGGAAATTTTCTGAAACAACAGCACGTCCGACTTCTGGAGTTACGGGTCTAGTAGAACCAAATCGTTGAGGCCCTATCCAATTAGGGAAAACATTCTCACCAAGTTTCTCAGACATCTTAGAAACCAATTCTAGTACTCTCCTCATTGCCTCTTTACCGTCCATGGGTTCTCCATTCTCATAGCAACAACCCCTAACAGTTATTGAAAAACGATTACCATCATGATCAGACATGCCAATTTTCTGATGTGTTCTACCTAAAATTTCTATTGTTGTATCTGGAATAACTACTGATTCAACTTTTTTTCTTGGAGCATCAATAACTAGAAGTTGCGTAGTAATTGCTCTCTTATCTTTTAACCCAGATGCAAAAATACGATTTCTATTTATTCCACATGCTCTTGAAAGCCTCTTAAGAAAACGATTTGTTTCCCAGTTTACTAATGTGGCCCTAACTACCGTAAAACGACCTTTAGGGTCCAGTGCAGGTATAGGAGATACTTCTTCGACTCTAAAATCTTCGACTCTAACCTTTAAAATTCCTCCAATCCCGAGCCCTTCAACAGCTCCAGTACCAAAACCAAGGTATTCTTCAATGGACTTATTATCCATATTCAACAACTTATAATTCTAGATTAGATAATTCTTCGTTAATATCTGAACAGAGGTCACGGAAGACTTTCTCCGCCTTCTTGCCTTTAACACAACGAACATACAGTTCAGGCTCATCTAAATCTGGATGTTTTTGGAAGTAATTTGCATAATCTACATCTTTGCTATCATTAAGCCGTGAACGGAATAGTTGCAAGGTAGAATGATTCTCTCCGATGATTCTTAGGCGAAGTTCGGTTCCTTCGTTTTTCAAGACTTTGATTGGCATAAGACAGCCTTTCGAGTGGCCCACCCTTTTTGAGGGCTTGCCTTCGAATGCTGGCGCTTGAAGGGACAGAGAACGGTCTAAGTTTAACACCGATATTGATTCGGGTTATTGATGGTGGGGGGCGAATCAAGAGAAGAAAGGTTCGCCGAGGCGTTTGGAAGATTAGCCCCTGCAATACTAATTATCAGCCTATTATTAACTGTTATAACAGCGTCAGTACTCGTTCCCCTACCCGAATTCACAACCGACCTTTCAGCATTCGCTCCCGAAAATGAAGCGAAATCTGCGGAAGAAAGGATGAATCTAGTAATGGAGGATACGCCAAATAGAATTTATGTTCATGTCACACCAAATGAGGAAGGTGCTAATGTATTAGAAATCGGAGCATTGCAACAATTACACAACGATTTAGTAAGTATTGATGAGAAATTTGGCAATGGAATTATATCTCATATCAATATTGCAAGTATTTTACAAAATATCCTTGAAGAAAGAGATAACCAAAGTAGGACTATACAGGATTTTAATGAATGGGATAATCTACTATTAGCAATAATAAATGATGATGAAGAATGTACAGATGCAATAGGGAACGACCAAGCAATAGCTTCGGCAACATTTGCTAAAGATGCTTTACTACATACTGATTTTGATTACATTCATATTTGTGATTGGATTGTTACCAAAGAAGGGTCCTCAACTCCTATTTCATCTAGTACCATGTGGGTAATAGAAATCGATGGTTCTTTAGATTCTAAGGAAAGGCAGAACCTCGCAAAAAGTATCAGAGAAGTCCTAACTGAAAATATAACTTCAGATTCTAGCACTGTATTGAATTATGGAGTTATATCTGATGATCTAATCAGTAATGACATTAATGACACCACTTTAGATAATTTTACTTGGCTATTGATGCTAGCAATTATTGTTGTAGTATTTGTTTTAGCAGTGGTTTTCCGCTCAGCATTAATGATTGCTGCGCCTTTACTAGGACTTACTGCGGCACTGGTTTGGACTTATGGGACTATTACATTGCTAGGAAGGCCTTTTTCCATACTTGAAGTCGCAGTGGCTCCGGTGGTTTTTGGTCTAGGAATTGACTACGCAATCCACCTACAGAGAGGATACGAAGAAGCTCGTAAACACACTAATTCTGCTGCTCATGCATGGGTAAGGGCATTTTCAATATTGAGAGTCGCTTTAACACTAGCAGTGGTAACTACAGTATCCGCTTTCCTTGCAAGTTCATTATCTCCACTACCTCCTTTACGAACCTTTGGCATAACTTTAGCATTAGGCGTAGTATGTGCTTTTATTGCAAGTACAGTTACAGTAGGGGCTTTACACGTAGTTGTTGAGAAAACAACTGGAGTAAAGAAAAGAAAGCCTATTGATTTGTCTAAATTTGCTGATTTAGCAACAAATTTCCAAAAAAGAAATACTGCTAGAATTTTACTTGTAGTCGTATTATTAACAACTAGTTCAGTATTCTTAGCAGGAACTAAACTTGAAACTAGTTTTGAACTGACGGATTTCCTTTCTGATGAAGATATGCCGATAATGGAAGTCAGAGGAGATATGTACGAATCTTATGATGCTGCGGCTTGGAAGTCTGTGACTATACTTATTGAACCAACAGATGGTAAAGATTCTCTATCTGGAGAAAGAGATATGCTTCGAGGACTTGACATGTTAGATCTAAGAATTTCTACTATTTCGGGGGTAGTTATTCCAACAAATACTGATTCACAACGTCCATCATATGATGGATTATATCCTATTCTCAGAGATGCAATAGAAGCGGATTCTAGTTTTGGTGAAACTTTTCATTTAGGGATTTACGATGGTAGGTTAGATGTTGGAGATGGTTTTGTTGAAGGCGATATATCTGCAGCAGTTCATTCACTATTACTTAATGAATCAATTGGAGAACCATTGAGAGGACAGTCTTGGAGCGAAAGAACATCGATGTATGTCGCTCTTACGGATGATTATAATAGCATCAAATATCTAAAAATTAGAATAGATGTTATCGCAGAAACAAGTGAACAAACTTCAGTATTAGCAGTAGAATTTGAAAAACAAGCAGAATGGATTGAAGATTCAGGATATATAGATGCAGATGCCCATATAGGAGGAGATGTTATGATGATTCACAGTATATTTTCAGGGCTTGTTGTCTCACAAGTTGAATCGACGGGATGGAGTTTGCTAGTTTCGATTCTAGTATTATTTATTTTAACTAGAAGATTAGGGCAATCATTGGTAGTAATT
The DNA here is from genome assembly GCA_002498985.1 of Euryarchaeota archaeon UBA257. Taxonomy (GTDB): domain Archaea; phylum Thermoplasmatota; class Poseidoniia; order Poseidoniales; family Thalassarchaeaceae; genus MGIIb-O2. Next base: position 17,315 of record DAJO01000063.1, on the reverse strand, counting down.
TTACCTGTTGGAATTAGTGGTTCTTGGGTTGTTGGTTCGATGGCAATCCTTGGGTTAAATTGGAATGTATTGACCATAATGATTACAGCACTAACTGTTGGATTAGGAATTGATTATTCCATACATGTTTGGAGAAGTTTTGAAAGTAATCGGAAATCAGGCCATGGGGTATGGGAATCTATGAAAATTATGTATCAAACTACTGGAACTGCACTCATCATGTCAGCTGGTACCACAATCTGTGGATTTTTAGTGTTAAAATTGTCCCCTATACCTGTGATACAAGATTTCGGAATTGTTAGCTCAATTTCAGTTGCATTTTCTCTAATCTTAGCATTGTTTGTTCTCCCAGGATTATTAGCGGCTGAAGTCAGAACTTCCAGCGAAAACTAGGCCGGCTCTATTAGAGAAGAAACTTCAACCATATCTAGGCCTTGTTCTCTAGCAACAAGAGCGAGGGACATCCATAAAGTCACAGGCCCTAATGAACGCCTTTTTCTTTGAGCTCTTCGTACTACTTCTCTATTGTCTATCTCTGATTTCTTGGCTATGAACCTAATTAAAGTTGGGATATTGCTCTCTGAACGGTCTGGAGGGTGTTTTTCGGAAGAAAAAATCTTTTCTGATTGGACTACGTTAACAACAATTTCGGATTTAACTTCTACCTTGACGATAGGTGAGGGAACTGATTCGGAAACAAAGATTGGAGGGGAGGAGATTATTCTTAACATTGGTTGCCACCCAAGGCTGGGAACACTCTGTTTATCAAGATAAACAGGAGAAACTAAATTATTTTCTGAGACTAGCCAACCTGACTTAATTAATTTTTTAATTACTAAAGAAGCTTCATCAGGCATCATCCATTGAAGTTCTAGAGACCAAAGTCTTTCTAGATCAGAGATGCTTAGTTCGGTTTGTTCTGAGAAACTTACAAAAATCAATTTTTGAATCTCATTAATGGATTCATTAGACATATTAACAGACTTCTGAGTGTACTATGTCTCTTGATTGTTTTCTAATATGTTCCAGAACAGATGAACCCTTAGTTGAATAGTGACGGTTACTTCCGGCGCTATTGAAATATATGGTAGATGACTATGTTGCTAGAGACCCACGTACTGGGAAAATTATCCAACAGAGGAAGAAAACTGTAGAAAAGGACATTCGTTCTCTGCAACCATCTGATGGGCCTTGGCAACGAATTCCAGTTTATGAAATTATAAAATTAGCTAAAGGAGAGATTGAAACATTAGAATTATCGTTAACAAATGGTGGAGGTTTTGTAAAGAGAACTGATGGAATAAAGGCTTTAGCGAGAGTATATGAAAATTCTATCCCTAAAGCACACGAAATTTTACTAGATGTATTGGACGATGACGATGTAAATGTCAGAATTGCAGGATTAGAAGTAATGCCCATCTTCTCATTGAAACTTCACACAGATCTAATGATTTACCTATCTGATAGATTACAGGATGATGATGTGAATGTAAGGAAGGTCGCAATGCAGACTCTTCAAAAGATGTCTCCAATTTTCCCATCAGGTTGTGAAGATATCTTAAGAAGAGAGTTAAGAAGTACAAATAAAACACATAGAAAGAGTGCTTTTGAGGCTCTAAAATTGACTAGTATTGCATGGCCAGAGACGGGCTGTTTACATATTGACGAACTAATTAGAGAAGATGACGTAGATCTTCGAAGGAAAGGATCTAAAATTCTGAGGAATATTGCTGCGAAGGGAGGCCCACCAGGATGGGATCTAATTGGTTGGTCGTTGGAAGATGAAGATGCACAAGTTAGAAGAAATGCTGCACAATGCTTGGTTACTCTTACAAATAGTGAACCTAGAATTGCCTTAATATTGGTGGAAAATGCATTAGACGATGACGATACGAACGTCCGTAATTCTGTTATTCGTGCCATGAAGAAATTAGATCTACAGAGTCCAAGAGTAACAGATATGATTTTGCGTGGAGCAAGGTCAAGAGATCTAAATTTAAGAACTGCTTGTATTGGTCAACTTTCTATCATTCTTACAGGAGACCGGTTAAGAGAAAGTGCGGCAGAATTATTGAGGCAAGAGACTGATCCTAAACTTCGTAAAAGGCTTACTGCTCTATCAGTAGATATTGAATTAGACGGTTCAGAAAGTGAAAAAAATAGATTCTTAGCACCGGTAGAAAAAGTTAATGATGAGAATGAGAGTGACTTCATGGGGCATAATAAGCAGGACCAGCCCAAGGGTGAACATGATAAACAGAAGGCAAGTCGGCCAAAACCTGAGGACTTAAGATGAGCGAGCAGTTTGATGGGAAACTCGAACAATTTGAACGCCTGTGGGAGGGTGTTACACCAAATGGTATCAATAGACAAAAATCATTAAAGTTTCAACAATACATGAAGCAACATGTACTTCAGAAGTTCCACAAAAAGACAAATGACCAATTTGCTTCTGCAAACAACGGTCATTTCAACCATAATTTTTCTTCAAAGGATCAATTTCTAACTAAAGAGAATTGTAAAAAATACTGGATGGGAGAACTTCAGAAGGAAATCAAAGAATCCGAGACCTTCTGAGGCGATTAAATGTCAATTTTTGAAAAGTGGGGATTAGAATCCAGCATTTTAGATGCTATAAAATCACGAGGTTGGGTTGAACCAACCGAAATCCAATTAGATTCAATTCCTCTGGCAAGGAAAGGTAAAGATATTGTTGGACAGGCAAAGACTGGCTCAGGTAAAACTGCAGCATTCGGGATTCCAATACTTGAAAGGTGTCAGAATAAAGGTTTCCCTCAATCTATTATCCTTTGCCCTACAAGAGAACTAGCAGTTCAAGTCACAGAAGAATTAGAACTATTACAAGGTAAAAAGGGATTAAAAATAGTTTCAGTGTACGGAGGAACCGATATTGAAAAACAAGCAAAAGTTCTATCCAATGGATGCGACATAGTTGTTGGAACTCCAGGTAGAGTTATCGACATGGCTAAAAAAGGTCATTTGAAATTAGAAAAAATCTCTATCTTTTGTTTAGATGAAGCAGATAGAATGTTAGATATGGGATTCTTTCCTGACATTTTATGGGTAATTGAAAAAATGCCAAATCGTAATCAGAACTTACTTTTTAGTGCGACATTCCCTGATGAAGTACTGAATATTACTGAAGAAATAATGACTAATGCTGAACACGTTATGAGTGATGATTTAGAAGT
>DAJO01000063.1:0-14004 GCA_002498985.1 Euryarchaeota archaeon UBA257 | reverse complement strand
GTAATTGTAGAGAGGCTTGGTAAATTTCAGATGGAGGCAGTAGGAATTCACGGAGATATGCCTCAAAATAAAAGAGAGAAGTTATTGAGCAAATTTAAATCGGGGGATGAAAAAATTGTTGTTGCTACAGATGTGGCTGCTAGAGGGTTAGATGTTGATGGAATTACCATTGTTGTCAACTATGACTTACCAGACGATACAGAGGCATTTGTACATAGAATTGGTAGAACTGGAAGAATGGGACGGAAAGGCGAAGCTTGGAGTCTTGTCTCAAAAGAAGATAAAGGCAGTCTACAAAAAATTAGCTCAACATGGGGATTAGAAATTCCCTTTGTAGAAACTCCTGATTTACCAGATGGAATGAGTAGAGATCCGGTTAGGAAAAGAGATGATTGGGATGAAGTAGCAGACTCATTCGGAATGGTCAGAATAAATCTAAAAATTGGAATACAAGATTCAACAAAGAGGGCTTTGAGCGATTGGATAGTTAGTCAAGCAAAAATACCTGAAATAATAATAGGTGAAATTAATCAATCTGATAATAGTACAGAGGTTGAAGTTCATGTTGCAAAAGTTGCTTATGTTATAGATGTCATAAAGGCAAGAGAGTATAATGGACGAAAACTTAAACCTGAAATTATTGAGGCATGAGGTAAGTAAATGTCTGATTCTGTTTCAGAAGATGAGATTTTAGTACTGGATTTAATCGGATTTTTTTGTCCAATTCCAATTCACGAAACACGTAAGTTACTTGATAAAAGTAAACCAGGAACTATTGTTAAAGTGGTATGTGATGACCCTGAAACTAAGCACGATATGCCTGCATTATGCAGTCGATTAGATTTAGAACTAATTGATTTTGAAGAAAAAATTGGAGAATTTATTTACACAATTAAGAAATAATATAAATTGGAATTGATAATATGGGGTTTGAAAATAAAATCAATATTAAAGAGAACTTAGATGTACCAGCTGATGCCCGACTGCCTACAAAATATGGCGAATTTCGAATAAGGGTATTTCATGAAGAAGACACTGGCTTAGATCATGTCGCATTAACTCTAGGTGAAATGGATGGTCCGGATCCAGTTCTAATTAGAGTTCACTCAGAATGTATTACTGGTGATGCATTTTCCAGTATTAGATGTGACTGTGGCTCTCAATTAGATGATACATTGAAAAAAATACAGCAAAAAGGTTGGGGTTGCTTGGTATATTTGAGACAAGAAGGTAGAGGAATAGGACTTCATGCCAAAATTCAAGCATACAATCTGCAAGATAAAGGTGCAGATACATTAGATGCAAATTTAATGTTAGGTTTACCTGCAGATGCTAGAGATTATTCAATCGCATCAATCATTTTAGAAAATATTGGTGTCAAAAAAGTTTCACTTCTAACTAATAATCCTGACAAAGTAGAAAAACTTGAGAGTCTAGGTATAGAAGTAGTTGAGAGAGTTCCATTAATTGTCGGAGTAAGGACAGAAAACAGAGATTATTTGAAAACCAAGAGCGATAAAATGGGCCATCATATTTCATCAAGTGACCTAGAATAATAGCACGAAATGAGTCTAGAAATACAAGATGGGGCCGTGACCGGGAATTGAACCCGGGCCGGCGGGACCACAACCCACCGTGCTAACCTCTACACCATCACAGCCGTCTTGCTAATCACTCGAGAGTAGAACTGTATTTCAAGCGTTCCAAAGAGCCACGATGATAATCATATCACCAACGCATTCAAGCGGTAGTTAAGTTCGCAGACAAATGATGGTGAAGTCGGGTAACATAACCATATTATTTTTGACGATGTTTCTATTAGCTCCTATGACCCCAATAATTCAGGCAGATACTGTAATTTCATCAGAATCTATTGATTTAACTTCGGTTGGGAATTTTGACGAACCTACTCAATGGGATATTACAAGTACATCAGGATTTAGTAACGACCCTGCCGATTATACAATAGGTATGGTAGCGGACAATGAACTTTCATTCACCCACGAAAGACCTGATAACTTCATGACACAGACCTCTTGGGCAAGTAGTAGTACAACTGGATCAAATTACAGCCTTGGAACTCCAGATACTTATTACAGCTGGTCCAGAGGACCGGAGATATCAGTAGGAGGATTTAGCTACCCTGGATTATACGATAAAGAAATTGAAAATGTTTCATTAGTTCTACACTTTGAAATACCGGATGTTTTGTATCAAGACACAGTGAGAATAATCTTAGAAGGTACTGGCTCAGATAAGTTAGTTCGAGAATTTGCACGTACCACTTCTGGAGTTTTTAGAATGAATAATCCAATGATAATTGAATTAGATCACTTACATGATTGGAGTTGGAATGAGATTGTAAACTCTGAAATTACTATTGATTATGTTTCAATAGGAACAAATGATGATTCTGAAGTTAGAGTTGACTCTGTAGGAGTTCGTGTTAAATATCATATGCCATGGTATTCATTTGAGAACATTAAAGCAAATCATGAAAGTAACATTGGAAATCTACCGGTGATTGATTTTTCTCCTTATGATGGAGAAATTGAGGGATTGAACATTGAATCCTGCGGCCTTACACCTGATGGAACTAATGAATCTTATTGGAATCTAGAGGTTGAAGTACCATATGGTCAAGAACTAGGTAGAATACATGTTTATGGGTCTGGAAACCACAGTATAGGAGTTATTCCTGCAGGAGTTGAAGGAGATTTTTCACCTAAACAATCTGGAGATTTGATAGATAACCCTACTGAGAAGCAGTTTGTAAGAATACATATTATTGATGGATGCATTGAAGCATTAAGGATTGATGTTAATGACCCTAAACTAATTGTTAATGGGAAAATTTCAGGTTCTGCAAGCGACCTTTCAAGTGCGAGCAACATTAGATTTGCAATTGGGGAATACCTGGTAGAAACTGTTCCAATGAATATAGGAGAATTTTCATTCAGTGTACCAATAGGGCATGCTTTCCCATTAGACAATAGCGATACCAGTATAGGAATCGCTTCAAGGTTCCAGTGGTCATCTGATGGCAATGCAGAAACAACAGTAGTTCACATTGAGGAACTTTCAATTACGGGTGGATTCGAATTGGAATATGATTATTCTCCAGTATGTCAGAATATCGCAAATCTAGATATGATTGAAGACGAGGGGGGATTTCTAATGTCTTTACCTTGTCAAGACGATATTACTCCGAGATCAAGTCTAGTAATACAAACATCAAGTTCCAACAATGATATCATTAAAGTCGACTCGCTGTATAGTGCAGAACAAGACCTTAATTTCATAGAATTACAAACCGTTAGTGATTCATCAGGAGAAGTAAAAATTACCGTTGAAGTTTTCGATAGTGCATTAAGTCAAGAAAACAAATGGATCGGAATTTTTACAGTAAATGTGGCCCCAGTATCTGATATGCCTGTTATTGAGAATATTCCTTCTCTATCTTATATGAATTTAGGAGATACTTTAGTTATTCCAATGAGTATTTATGATGTTGATTCCGATGATATTGAAATTACTACTACTAAGTCTTGGGCAACAATCGACGGAAACAATCATCTGATCTTAACTCCAATTGATTCTGGAATTCATACGGTTAATATCATAGTTAGTGATGGAGAAAACCAAGTCTCAGAGAATATTACCATCGATGTATCAGCTAAGTCTGATTTGTTAGTTGAATCAATAACTGTTAGGAAAAATGGCGCAGATATCTCCAATGGAAAACATGGAGATGTTGTGGAAATTATTGCCTATATCCGGAATGAAGGCAGAGGTACTGCTAACGGAATTGATGTTAGGTGTTATGTTAATGATATACTTATTGATACGAAAAGTATTGATACATTGCAACCAGGTTCGCTTGTTAATACAATATGCGATACCGCTCTTTCAGGCAATGATCAAGATAACACAATTAGAATTTTTGTAGATAGCACATTTTCAATTGAAGAATCTAATGAAGAAAATAATGAGAATCAAATTTCATTATTTATCAGTTCACCAGATAATACCAATAATGAAAAATCAAAATTATTCATCAGTGAAACACTGATCATAATTTCATCAATAGTAATTGTATTAATTGGTTTAGTCTTACTACAATTAGCGCCAGGGAAGATAAAGAAACCTTATGATAAAAGAAAGTAATATTGTAATAAGTACTCCTTTGGCTGATAATGTTACTAATTCGGGCAATAGTTATATCAAGTTCTATTCCGAATATGAAATACTGCGCTGTCCTTGGGCAGTCCGGTGGTGTGTGTAATTATGATGAAACTTAAAGTTCGTTTGGAAACTGATGAATGGATTTACGAAGAACATGAAATGATATAATCATTCAATTCTGTTTAGACCAGTTCTGCGGGTAGATACCTGTGGGCATTAGTACGCTTTTCGCTATAGCAACATGTCCATTTTTCATTGACAAAAACTTATCAAAATCTACTAAGGTTTCAGCTATAGCCACCGCTTCGCCTTTCAAACTTTTAATTACAACAATAGAACCTGATTCAAACTCTGTGGAAGAAGATACTAGACCGGGTTTAGCTAGTGGTGCACCATGAGTCATTGCAGAAACTGCACCATCTTTTACGGTAATACTAGGTAATTTCCCTAAAATAGATTCAACAGGAGTTAGAAGTTTTATTAAGCCTCTCCCATCATTATGTTCTTTCCACAAGAATACTGCGTCTTTTAATTGGTGCATATCACATGCCATTGTTTCATCGAAAAGACTGGTTTTATCTCGATGAAGTTCCAACATTTCACAAGACGTATCTAGAAGTAAACCCATATCTCTTGTTAATGTCCGTATGTAGGTTCCAGCAACACAAAATATTTCTACAGCAGCAATTCTAGTAGATTGATCATAATCAATTAAATTAAGTGATTTTATTATCCTTGTTCGAACCTGAACTTTGACAGCAGATTCTTTCGGAGGTACATTATAAATCTCGCCACTAAGACTAGTGAGAATTTCTTCTAATTCATTTGATTGGACATCTCTACCAAAACGAATAACAGAAATATATCTTTTATCTCCCTTTAGTATAATATCAGTTAGGCGTGTCGCTCTACCACACAAGATTGTCAATAAACCGGTAGCCATTGGATCCAAAGTCCCTCCATGCCCGATTTTCTTAATACCTAAAATATTACGAACCCATGCAGTCAACTGGTGACTAGTTGGGCCTCGAGGTTTCCTTACTAGTAAAATGCCAGAATTTAATAATTCATCTAGCGATCTATCTAGAGGTAAACTACCAAACTTATTATTGGTAGTAGATTTTTCATCAAAAATAATTTCACTCAAAACTTTCACTTCCTGATTTTTGATTGGACAATTGATAATACTTCATCCGCACCTATGTTATCAGCATCAATAATAAGGCTATAAGGACTCATGTCATCTAAATCGATATCATAAAGAATTTGGTACCTTTTTTTGTCATCAATTTGTCTTTGTTGAGATAATATCAACTTATCTTCATATAAACCACCTTCTCGATTTTGTATTCTACGTGCACATTCTTCGGGACTGACATTTACCCAAACTCTAAGGCAATCTACATCCATTAGATATGCCCACCAACCAGAAAGTCTACTTTCGATAATCTCCGCTCCAAGAGGATTACCAATCTCATTTTTCAACATATTATCAAGAGATTTATCGACCTCTAGATCATTTTTACAAAGATCACTAAATTGACCTACTGTCAAACCTCTATTGTTTGCTTCATTACGAAAAACATCTCCGCCATTTATAGATGCCCAAGAGTATTCATGTGCTAATTTCTCAACTAATGTTGAAGTCCCACTCCCTGGAGGGCCACTGACTGTGATTTCAACCAAAATCTCACCGCCATTCAATTCGACAAACATTACAACGTAATTTTCCTCTAGCGGTTCTTACAATATTATCTGATTCACAAGATGGACAAAGGGTTCCTTTCTGAGGTGGTGCCACTTGTAGATTACCACTACTGCGCCTCTGAGATTCAGATAATTGATTACCAGTTTTTCTCGGGCCTGCTCTCTTCCTCTGAGATCTACGTGTCCTGGAATCAGAACTTGATTTTACTTTGTCATCTTCGAGTAGATATAGTAAAGGCTCTGGAATCATATCACCAGCAAGTACCACTGGGTGACTCCTATAACGTAATAATTTCAAATGTCTATCTACTATCCTTCCCAAGGGGGCACTCATTGTGATATAAGTGGCAATCCATGCAGGGAAAATCCACATTATTCTATTTTCAAAACCCCACATAGGTTGCCAAGGTAAACTAACATAATCAACCCTAAAATCAATTACTGTATCAGCCATCCAACTAAAAATACCAATTATGAATATCATTGTAAACATCATAGGTTTCATCATAGCACCTTGCATAGCCATCTGTTCAGGCATCATTTCCATCTGTAATTTCTGCATCTTATCGATTTTGGCAGTATCTCGAGACATTCTTGCTTCGCGCATTTGCTGACTGATTTGCTTACTACGATGGCTGTGATGAGCTTGTTTCAAAGGATCCATGAAAAATGAACGTATTACTGTATTTACAATCATTATACTTGACCCAAGGATAAATACTGTTGGTACGAAAAATTGTTCTAATCCTAAAGTTCCGAAAAGGAATGGTTCAATCACAGTACCTGCACCATCTGAGAGAGAGTTTCTCATTCCCGGAAACATCATCAATGACATCATCATTAAGAGAAGGAAAAGCATAGGTAACATTGCTGAACCCATGCCAGCAGGTTGGGCGTTACCATTGGGTCCAGCATCCACCATGACACCTTGGCTTCATACACATTGAATGAATACTTCGGTTAGGTTACTTCTATTTTCAACATTAGTTACTTGAAAGAATATCCACAAACTAAGCATATTGATGCTCCTTTCTCGGATTCAGACATACAAATAGGACAAAGATTTTGATTTTCTGAAACCTCTCCAATATTATTTACAGATGAAGAACCATTAGAATCAATTACTGGTTCTTGTTTAACTGATTTTTCAGAGGAATTATTTTCTAAATCAGCCACTTCTTTAACTGGTTTCGATATTGGAACAGAAATAAAATTTGGCTGTGATACTTTATCTGCCCATTCAGGGACATTAGGCTCATCATCTACCTCCTTACCAAATGTTGCACCATGAAAATCTTGGGCATCAGATACCTTGTACTCAGATTCAGTATCTCCCTGAATTTCATATAATACTTCTATACGTTCATTAATTTCAATTCTACCAATCGCCCATGTGACTTTATTCCCATCTCTTGATGATTCTTTGGTAAATGATGAGTCTTTTTCACCACTAACTGAAGATTTAACAGATGAATTTTCTATAGAAAAAGTTCCTGGAACTATGTCGTGCAAAGCTAAGTCATCAAGAGCCGAATCAGAGGTATTATGGAACATTAGTAAAATTTCATAACGCCCAGCACCGCCACCAGGAAACACCTCTTTACCTGTACTAATCTTCCTTCTGCGATGGACTACTCTAACCACGGGGGGTCTCTCGACAGTTCTAGTTGCAACCGGGCCAAATCGCTCCATGCTAAAATCAGACCTTATAGGGGCAGCTAACAATTCATTTTTGGGAGAGGGGTCAGGTGCGTGAAGAGGATACCTTATGATCAAAGTTTTCCCAGGCTTAAGGCCTAACCTTGAAGAAGTCCCTACTGTAATCCTCAAAGCGTGCCCTGGATTATCAGGAGAGATAAGTTTCTCTTCAATTTGATTGCCATTAATTACCTCTATACGATATTGCTCATCACTCAAATCTAAACCTTCAATTTCTATATGTACCTTCTCAAGAGAGGGGGGCACGAATATACCTGGTATATCATCTATAATTCTCATTACATTAATTGTTGCTGAACCGGTATTTTCTATCGTAATCGTTGCTTCTAAATCTGATGAAACATATGACTTAATTCTTGAGATATCAAATCTCTTTAGAATTTGTGCATCTAGAATAGATAAATTTTGTTCAGATATCGTTATTGAACCGGATGATTGAACTGATACTCGAGGTAAAATAGAATATCTAACTTCTTGCGTGAAACTTGGTTGATCATCTGATTCCACTCTCTTTTCCATAGACTCCCAACTCCCCTCTGGTGGAATATCTTGCCTTAAATCTGAAAGATCTAGTATTGGTGAATCACGACCTACTAACCTTACAGAAGCTCCTGAAAGCGAAACTACGAATGAAGATTTATTTTCAAAAACACATTTACAATGCCATACTCCTGGACGATCATCTTCTATCGCATTAACATAAGAAAACTGTCTTCCTGAACTTGAAACATCCTCAAAGCCAATTCTAGAAACTGTTGATTCTGCCTTGTAGGTAACTTCCGAAGAACCCGCAGGAATTTTTTCGACTGAATTAATCAATACATTTGGCAGTATAGATAATTTCCTGTTTTCACCAACTGACATTCGACCGATTTCCCAAATTACCGAATTTTCTTCGATTGAATACTCAGGAGAACTTGGAATTTGAAAATTAGGTGAAAAATTACGCCTTAAGGTTACATCTGTTAATGAAACATTGGAAATATTTTCAATTTCTATCATTATTAGAACTTCTTGAGGATTATCAGAGAGAACTAATGAAAGACTTGCTTCCTGTTCTCTTTCTGATTCAGTATCAATTATTTCTCTGACATCAATCATTCTAGGGCCATTTGAACTATATGGTATCGTAGTCACTTCTGTAGCTTCTAACTCTCTAACAGTGATTGTTTTACCGCCTAGATCTGTTGAGGCAGTATTGGATAATTCAACCTCGATATCCCATGCTCGATGTTTTTTGCTGGGGTTTTTTATTATCAATTCTCCATCTATTGTTTGTTTAAGAGGGCTGCCATCGGCATTAACTAGAGAGATTTCTTTCTCACTAAGTATTGCATGTAGTTTATCCCCTGGAATAGAATCAACTTCTGTCGAAGGACGTAAATGGTGTGGGGAAACTGAATTAGAAGTTTCATCTACATCAATTGATATTTCGTCGTCCTTTGAAAGGCTTTCATTTTCTGAAAGGTCTAACACCGCTAACTTATCAGATAATGATTTTTTCTCGGATTCAAAAGTTTTTGTTATTGAATCATTAGAACTGACTTTCGAGTTTTGGATTTTTTCTTGAACATCTAAACTAGGAGGAAGAGGAGGTGGTTGCATATCCAAACCAGGAGGAAGAGGAGGTTGCATATCCAAACCAGGAGGAAGAGGAGGAGGTTGTATGTCTAAACCAGGAGGAAGAGGGGGGGGTTGTATGTCTAAACCAGGAGGAAGAGGGGGGGGTTGTATGTCTAAACCAGGAGGAGGTAATTCAGAAACCTCTGAAAGAATATCATCTATTGAGGTTTTAATATCTTCAAAAGAATCTTCAGATTCATCAGTACTAATTTTATTTTCTATTAATTCTGAAGGAGGAGGGGGTAAATCAGAACCTTTTGGAGGGGGGGGAGGAATAGGTAAATCATCAGACATGCCAAACACACCGCGCGAGTTGAACTAAGACGTGGGTTAGATTGGTTTAATCATTCCTTGTCAAAGATATTCAAACATTAACAATACGAATGGTTGAATAATTAATTGTCTCAGGGTCCAACATGAGTGCTCAAGACGCGACAGCCCCACCAGTAATCTTTGTCGTTGGTACTGCGGGTGCTGGAAAGAGTTCTTTGGTTACTGCTTTCCAACGCTGGGCAAGATTTCTAGAAGTAGATGCTCTAACTATTAATCTAGACCCAGGGGCAGAGAGAGTACATTATGATCCAGAATTTGATGTGCGAGATTTAATCTCTCTATCAGATGTTATGTCTGAATATGACTTAGGTCCAAATGGTGCACAAATACTTGCAGCAGACCTTGTGGCAGCTCAGGCAGAAGATGTCTTTGAGGAAATAGAAGGCATCTCAGGAGATATTTTAGTTGTCGACACACCAGGTCAAGTTGAACTTTTTGCATTTAGAGAAGCCTCTAGTCACCTAGTGCAAGTAATAGGGCAAGGAAGAGCTTGTTTGATATTTCTATTCGACCCAATGTTGTCACAAACCCCAAGCGGATTTGTGTCACAAATGTTATTGTCCTCTATAGTACATTTTAGATTAGGCCTACCTACAGCAAATTTTCTATCAAAGTCCGATTTACTAGAACCTGAAATATTAGAGAAAATCATCGAATGGGGTGAAAACCTAGATGTTTTAGAAGCGGCTCTATACGAAGAATCTGCTGCTCACAGCCTTGATCAAGCACATACAGGGCAAAGAGCAGAATTTGCAATAGGGCAACTAAGAATGATGCAACATGCATCAATTCAACCAGGATTAATACCTTTATCCAGCGAAGAAGAGGATGGATTAGCAGATGTGCTCACATTCGCACAATCTCTCTTCGGAGGCATGGCAGACTCGAGAGATGGTTTTCAAGGAGATATTGAACATGAACTATGAAAAAAAAGATTTAATGGCTATTGATGATTTTAAGGATGATTTGCCAGAAATAATTAATTGGGCAATCAACCTAAAAAATGATGATGAAATGGCTGATGGATTCAAGCCTTTGGAAGGAATGACAATTGGTTCAATATATGAAAAACCATCTACTAGAACAAGAGTTTCATTCGAGGTAGGAGTGAATAAATTAGGAGGTCAACCTCTAACATTATTATCTAATGATATTCAATTAGGAAAAAGTGAGTCTGTTTCAGACACAGCCGCAGTACTATCTAGATACCTAGACGGTATCACTTACAGATGTTTCAAACATTCTGACGCGCAATTACTAGCAGAGAGTGCATCCGTACCAGTAATTAATGCATTATCAGATATGCACCATCCATGCCAAGCAGCTGCAGACCTAATGGCTATAACAGAGAATAAAAAAGATCTAAACGGACATATTTCATGGGTAGGTGACGGGAATAACGTCCTTCATGATTTATTGCTTGCTGGCGTCATCCTAGGTCATGATGTGAAATATGCGACACCCGAAGGAATGGAACCTAATCAGGAAGTGGTTGATAGAGCCGTAGAAATTGGTAATAAAACAGGAGCAAAAGTAGTTGCAACAAATGATCCAATTGAAGCAGTAAGTGATGCAGGAGTTATTTATACAGATATTTTTGTTTCGATGGGTGAAGAGCATTTAGAAAATAAATTTGAAGCGTTCCAAGGATTCCAAGTAAATGAAGAACTTGTTTCAAATGCAAATGATAATTATTTGTTTATGCATTGTTTACCAGCCCATAGAGGTGAAGAAGTAACTGACGGAGTTATTGATTCAAAAAATAGCATTGTTTTCGACCAAGCAGAGAACAGAATGTGGGCTCAGATGTCACTTCTGACATACATGTGTAACCCTATTGCTTGGGAAGCATATAGAGATTTATATTAATGAACTGACTATAAATCCTAATAGGGTCAATTGTAAAGATTTTTTAATCAATTTCTGAGCATTACGATCTTCAGCATATGCTAACTTTCTCTTTACTAAGAATATAGTCATCAGTCCTGGAATTATCAATAGTAGATGACTCGCAGGGAATATTTCTAATGCGAATGGCGCTAATATTGAAACCATTGTTAATAACAATATCATCCACGCTAGGACTCTAGCTTTTTCTACACCTATTCTCATAGCAAGGGTATTTCTACCCTCATCTCCTTCCATATCTTCGATATCCTTTACTATCTCTCTGGCTAAATTATATGAAATTCCAATAAAGAATAATGAAAGAACACGAGGTTCAGTAGGCTCAAAAACACCCGCTGCTCCAAATAAAATTACCATCCCTACGGATAAACTAATTGCAAAATTACCAGGTAAACCTCTATCTTTAAGTTTTAAACTATAATTACTTGAGGATTCATAATTAGTAAGAAGAAAAATAGCAAGTAACCATATCAAGATTGATGGAGCCCAGTTTTCAAAACCATCTTCGATTGAAGATGATATATAACCTGCATAAACTAAACAGAATAATGAAAAACACATTAAAATAGCGGTTAGAAATTTAGCATTATTAAGAGAAATATCCCCACTAGGAAGTGGCCGATTGGGTTGATTTAATTTATCAATCTCAACATCTAAAATGTCATTTAATGCATTCCAAGAGCACATAAATGCCCAAACAGATAACCCATGTAGAATGGTTATAGATGCTAAATCCCCCCTTGGTATTTGATCTAAGGCTAACAATGAACCAAAAATTACCCCTATGAGGCCAGTTAAAGAATTACCAAATCGGAATAATGTAAACCATGAACCAACACTAGACCGCACACTCATGATGATTTTACCAAGTCATCTAACTTGAGTCCTTCCCCGTTATGAGTTCATACAGTCACGATTTGAGCGCTTAGTGACCATATACAGACCGTATATGTACTACCTCTAAATTGCCCTCGAACATGACCTATTTTCTCAAACCTATTATCTTTAGCCAATATATTGCCGACCTGATTCATAGTAGCTCCCCACTTAAAACGACTATTCAAATGGTCAAATATTTCAACCGTATTAGCGGAGTTATTTTCATTAAGGTATGTTTCAACTTCATTCCTTAAACGACTTGTTTTTGACATTAAGCCACCTCAACTATTTCTAACTTTGATTGGTTGTATCTCGTTACCAATCCGTTCCATCCAGTAGTACTAACTTCAATGTTCTTTGATTTAATTGAGATCGGCATCCATGAATCCGATGAAATATTTCCATCGAAATTGACTATTGCCTCATTGACTGATTTTTTATCACCAGAATTAGTTTTATTTAGACTAGAAAAAGTTACTATTTTACATGGCTCTGGTTTTTTCCTGTAAATCACTGATGGTTGTCTATTCATACTCATGCTCATAGTTCGTGGTTTGAACTTTAGCATATGAATAAACATTAGAGGGGCCTAACTGAAAGTGAAAGTGAAACTGTTGTATTATACTTCTCAAGCCACTCTTTTCTTAAATGAAAGTAAACTCGACGACTTACAAGGCTCGTGTAGTGTAGTGGTCCATCATGAAGCCCTCTCGAGGCTTCGACCCGGGTTCAAATCCCGGCACGAGCACCAAAAAAACTCTTTAATATACAATAATAGTCTTAAGCACCCCTTCATTGGCGTAATAAGGTTCGAATGCGTGTAGAGCAAGATGTTAAGCTAACCTTTGAAGATGTACTAATAAGACCTAAGCGCAGTACACTGGTTTCTAGATCAGATGTCACATTAGAGAGAGAATTTAAATTTAGGCACTCCAGTACAACTTGGTCCGGCGTGCCAATTGTTGCTGCGAATATGGATACCACTGGATTGTTTTCAATATCTAAAATTTTACAACAACATAAAATGATTACATGTCTACAAAAATTCTATGCAACTAGAGAATATGCTGCAGCTTGGGATGATGGCGTTGACCCAAACTTCATTGCTGCTACATGCGGTTCTACAGAAGAAAGTCTGACATTGCTAAAAAGAAAAATGGCAACCAATGAAAAAATTAAATTTATTTGTATTGATGTTGCAAACGGTTATAGAGAAGTTTTTCTAGATTTCGTGAGAACTACTAGAGAGAATTTTCCTGAAAAAATAATCATTGCAGGTAATGTCGCCACTAGAGAAATGACTGAAGCTCTAATTCTTGCTGGCGCAGATGTTGTCAAAGTTGGGATAGGTCCTGGTTCTGTATGTACTACTAGGAAAGTAGCAGGAGTTGGCTACCCCCAACTTAGTGCCATTGCTGAATGCGCTGATGCTGCACATGGTCTTGGAGGGCATGTAATGGCAGATGGAGGTTGTTCATCACCAGGACATGTGGCAAAGGCATTCGCTGCGGGGGCAGATTTTGTAATGCTTGGAGGTATGTTTGCAGGCCATGATGAATCTGGTGGCGAATTAGTAGAAGGAAAGAATGGGAAAATGTACAAATCATTCTACGGTATGTCCTCATCAAAAGCTATGGAAACCCATTATGG
>DAJO01000006.1 GCA_002498985.1 Euryarchaeota archaeon UBA257 | reverse complement strand
CCGGCGTCGCCAGTTTACTTGTGCTGCTGATGTTGTCAGCACCACTAACTGGATGTTTTGCTGATTCAGAAAATATGCCAAGAGAAGGAGATTTAGAAGTTGGAATAGCTGCTATGGAAGGGGGCTTTTTCCAAAATATGGAATTATCTGCTTCTAGTTCTATGTCTGTTTTTATTCCTTACTTAATCATCGAAGATGGTAATAATTACGTTCAGAACTCTACAATTATTGATTTGGCTAAAGGGGATTCCATCACATTATCAATATTGGCACCACCAAGAGCTGAAAATGTGGTTTTCATAATCGGAGAATTTGGGCGAGACTTTTGGCCGATTCGAGACCAAGGGGAATCTTGGATGACTTGGATAAGTAGAGGAGGAGATATAGATAATTCGAATAATGGAATTGAAAGAGTACCGGCTTCCGAAAATAGTACATTCGATACAGTAAACCACAGTTCTGAAACTGGTGGTTCAGTAATTGTAAAAATCATACCAATTAATCGGGCAATGACTCTGTCTAAAGATGAAGGAGGAGTTCATTCTACTGGGATTATAGATGGAAGAAGCGTGTATAATCGATTGTATGAAATTACAGATCCTACGAATACTTTTGATATTATAGATGGGAAAGAGGGTTATTACGATAGATGGGCCGGTCAAGGAAATATTGCTTACGAAGATGCCGCTCAATACTTAATTGGTGAAATGTCATCTTTTGGTTTGGAAGTAATTAGCCATAGGTTTGAATTTACAGACATTACAGGCTCTCAAAATCCAGAAGCATACAATATATGCGCATACAAATGGGGTACGGAGGTTCAAAATGAGTGGTTAGTTTTTGGAGCTCATTTTGATGTTGCCCCCCCAGTCAATGCGGTGCTTCTAGACCCTCATATCATTGGTGAAAGAACATATGGGACTAGAGTTGGAGCATATGACAATACAGCGGGCACCTCAATGGTGCTAGAAACTGCGAAGGCTCTAGCTAATTTTGAGAGTAGGCGAACTATGGTGTTCTGCCTATGGTCTGGTGAAGAAGGAGGAAAAAGAGGTTCTGATTATTGGACAGAATATTATGTTGGTGAAGATAATCCAGATGTAATCGTTACCAATTACATCAATTTGGATATGGCGGGAGTGAATTGGCCTGGCGGCGGTGGCGCCCCACACGGTGATCCTGATCCTGTGATTGACGAAGATGGATATCCAAAAGATGCCGAAGTATGGCCTATGAGAGTTTACATTGGCCCGGGCCCTAATCATGACCGATTAGATCAACCAGGGATGGTTGGACTGTCAAATTGGATTGGTTCGGATGCTTTAGGTTTAGAAGAACAGATGGGGACCCTTGTAGGAACTAACTATTCTGCAGATACATGGAAAACCAGTGTCTGGTTGGAAATGGAAAGACCCGAAATTATAGTTTATGAAGATACTACAGCAAGGAGTGATCACGCTAGTTTCCAAGATAATTTAGATGTAGTAACTATTGGTTTCGGAGGATTGGTGGATGGTTATTGGTGTTATCACCAAGTCTGTGATACTTTGGATGAAATGGAGGCATGGATGGATACCACGGGGAAAAACTATGGTGAAGAAAATACAGGAGTAGCTAATTTGGTTAATAGCCTAGATATGATTACTTGGTGGGCTCTAATGACTTTCTTCCATTGTGATGAGAAGCCTATTACGAATGCTTTGCTCTAAATATTCTAATGAGGATAAATTATGTCTTCTGGGAAATACGGTAATAGTAATGCAAAAGATTTGTCAGACTGGGGTAGACCATTTGCTCGTCTTGCTGCGAACTTCCTGAAAAATACTAGAATTAGTGTATTAATGGTCACAAATTTTCATCTTTTATTGTCAATTTTCTGTGCATGGTTAATTTTACAAGAGTATATTGTCGAAAGTTGTGTTCTACTTGTGATAAAAGGTGTTGTAGATGCCGTAGACGGTGAATTGGCAAGGATTAGAGAAAGACCATCACATGTAGGAAGATATTGGGATACAATCGCAGATACGATTGGATTGATTCTAGTAACATATGCATTTGGCCAACATCTTGGATGGAGTGGAGTATACATTTCAGGAATTGTGGTTGCCGTATTGTTTCAATACTCTCTTTTCAATCATTTCTCTGTTAGAGCAAGGAGGCTCGGCTTAGGTGATGATACAAGTCGGATTGACGAAAAAATCTGTCCTGTGGCAAAACCTTGGGAAAAACAGATTCATGTTAATTTTCTACATAAAATATACTTGGTTGGTTTTTCTTGGCAAGACCAAATAATAGATCGGATGACTGGCAAAGGAAGTAAAAATTTATCCTTTGAATTAACAATATCTTCAATGTTAGGTTATGGCTTCCAATCAATTATTATTCTAATTTTGGGATTATCGATGAAGATAGATTTATTGGATGATTTGGTATTATATGTGAATAGTATAGTTATGATCATCGTCATATTAAGAAGTTGTTTTTGACTGATGTTGACGAA
>DAJO01000064.1 GCA_002498985.1 Euryarchaeota archaeon UBA257 | reverse complement strand
AACTGCTAGAGCTGGAGCAGAAGGAGTAGTGATTTCATATGTACAAAGATCACAACAAAGAACATACAATAAGATACAAAATGAGGTTGGGATAAAAAGAAGGTTTCAACCACCTAATGTAGAGAATCTTACAGAATACCCTATGGAATATGTAGAAGAGGTGTTCGAAGAAGAAGTTAGAAGACCGCCTTCTAATAATAAAAAACGAAGGAAGAATAGGAGGCAAAGGGGGCCTCCACAGAAATCAAGAAGCTCTTCAGAGAGGCAAAGGAAGAGGTCTCATAAATCTAAGCGTAGCAATAACAATGATTCAAAAGATGGGAAAAAATTTAATCCTAACCATAAGAAAAAGAGACGAAATAATAGGAATAATAAACCGAAAAAAGGGAATAATAACGATAAATAAATAAATATTTTACCGTAAAACAGAAACTCATTACATAAAAATGATTAAAACCCTTACTAATCCGCCGCTGGAATCATGAGCATGTGGATTAAAGCAATGACTGACTTAGGGCCTACAAGAATTCGTGTACAATCAATCTGTGCATACCAATTTATCAAAGAAGAGGGTGGAGAAGGAGAAGTACTCTTAATTTACACCGCAGATAATACATTATTTGAGGTCCATGAAAATGTATCTGGAGTTCTAGAACTCCTAGATAATCACTTTGAAAACGATTTCATGAATTGATTTCAAGACCAGGGATCTATCGCTACGATATGTTCGATTTTGATTGAGTTAGAGTTCTCATAATCTGCTTTTTCAGATGCCGATTTCAAGATTCTCCTCATCCATCCGAGCATCATCAGTTTCTCATATTTCTCTAATGAATTTTTAATGGAAGACAAGTCACCTTGCTGAATATTCTTTTGAAGATTATATTCTAAATCAGATGCATAATCATAGTAGAGAAGTAGTAATTCTTCTACTGCATCATTATCTAATTTCTTTCCAGATAATTGTTTCATGATATTCTTGATGTTAACTGGAGATAATGATTCAATTTTTTGACCATTAGAGATACTAACTTCTTCAGAACTTTCATTTAATGACGTTTCAGTTTGTTGAATATTATCCGAAGAAGTCGTTTTTGAGGACATATGCCTGATTTTTATTGTACCTACTCTCTCATTATCAGCTTCTTCAGCAGCAGAAAGAAGAGAGTTTTTGAGATAGTTTTCAAGAATCTCATTTGCATTAACTACTGCTGCAGAACTTACTGATTCTACATTTTCAATCTCTTCTATCATTAGGCCTCTAGTTCGGCTAAATCCAAGTCTCGTTCTATTTGGGTCGGATAGGGTTTTCTTACCCGGCTCATTTAGCAAAGTTTCTTCCTCCATTTCTCGAGTGATTTGCTTAAGCCTTAGATGTAACATCTCTACTAACTTCTCCTTTACTTCGCCACTTATCCGGTGATCGACCCCTAGGCCTTTAGCAACTTCTGATACATGACTGGGTGCCCACGGTTTAGCCATAATTCACTTGAGTGTAGTAAAGGACTTGAATTATCAGTATAGGCAATTACGAATTTCGCTTGAAAATTATAATTATTAGAATCTATAATACGCCGGTATGAAAAACTAACGTGCTCTAGGAAGGTTATGAGCGCAAGTCTGGACTTTAGCGTTCTCAGAAAGCAAGAGACATGGAAAGCTTTCTTAATTGGTATAGTACTATTTTGTATCATTGGCTTTGCATCTTTGTCACTTTTTGGTTTATCCTCATCGATATATGGTGTTTCAGATGATATTGAAACTGTCCCTGATTTTGTAGCACCAACTATGAACAGGACAGGGATAGATGATTCTCATAATATTGAAAATGGCACTCTACAACTATCCGAACTAAGAGGGAATGTAGTAATCTTAGATTTCATGGCAGTTGATTGTGCTAATTGCCACTATGTTCAGGAACATATAGAACAAAATATCGATGATTGGAGAGGACTTGAGGGCGAATATCCCGTAATTGTTGTTTCAGTAGCAACTTGGTATAGTTTGGAAACATTCGAACAAATTAATTCAACTTTTGGCGATTCAGATTCGGATAAATTCATGAATTGGGTCGTAGTAAATGGTGGATCTGAAACAGTGATTCTAGAAAATGGGACAAGGGGCGATCTTGTAGAATATTACTCTGCTCAACTAATACCATTGGCTCTCGTAATTGATCATGAAGGATATGTAGTAGCAAAAGAAAATACTGGAACGCCTTTGGATAGATGGAAATCTTTCGATAATGCTATTGAGAAAGCAAATGATGGAGACGCATCAGATTTAAGATTTGGAATCGAGAAAACAGATAGGTCAACTTATGGAGTATTCATAATAGGTTTATTCCTAGGATTCTTAGTCTACTTTAGTCCATGTGCCTTCCCGGTTTTACCTTCATACATTACTTACACTCTAAGTTTAGGGATGAGAGAAGAGGAACTCAGAAATAATGGTAAAATTGTAGGTAATATGCCTGGACCATTAGCAATTGGTGGGTATGCTGCCTTAGGGCAATTGACATTCTTTGCAATAGTTGGAATAATCATTTTTGGTCTATCTGAAATCTTTAATTTATCTGGTTATCTACATAAAATTGCTATTGCTATCGCCGTCCTATTAATTATTTTAGGCGCACTAATGCTTCTTGGTTGGACATCACATTTACTTTCAAAAGTACAGGATATTATTGATAAGTATCAAACAAATGAAAATAGTGATGAAGTATTCACTCCTAGAAGAAATATGTACCTCTGGGGAATAGGTTACTCTGCAGCATCTGTGGATTGTACAGCGGCTGCAGTTTTCCCATTCATTGGTTGGTTAGCGGTAGTAGGAAGAACTGAGTTCATTTTCGGACTTGTTGGGTTAATGATTTCTGTAAGTTTCCTAATGATTGCAGTTACTGCTCTAGTCAGTTTCGGACGTCAAGCGATGATTGGATATCTAAGAAGCTCTACAGGATTGATTAAAGCAATCGGTTCATGGATGATGATGTTTGCAGGAATTGGATTATTTATCTACCTAACAGAACCAGAAATGGTTTCAACAATAGTTTTCTAGAAATTACTGGAAGATAATTTCTTGTTTTCTTTTTTTATCTCTGCG
>DAJO01000050.1:18406-21780 GCA_002498985.1 Euryarchaeota archaeon UBA257 | reverse complement strand
TACCAAAGCGCACTATAAGCAGCCTCGCGACCTACCTTTGGTATATGAAGTAAAGGGTTGGCACCCCCTCTCTAAGGGTCTTGAGTATAGCGAATATCATATTGTTGATAAAAGATTTTTTTCAGAAAAAAATCAGGTATTGTTTTATCCTGAAAAACATCAATTCGGGAAAAATTACACTTATGATCTATAATAAAAATTGATCATTTATTCAGATTCAAAGTCTAAATCTTTAATGTCTATATTTTCTAAATCCTTGTAAACTAACGGAGTCAGACTCAAACTACCGATGATAAGTACTGTAATAATCAACATTGGAATGATATTATTTGACCATTCAATAGCATATCTGACAACACAATATACGGTAGCCAGCAATAAGGTAAGTATCATTATAGGGAAACCGGTTCTGAAAAATCTATTGAATGATATATCATTTCCAGACTCTTCAGCGAGGCCCGCGGCTACTACGTTAGCAGATGCCCCAATGATTGTCCCATTACCACCTAAGCAGGCTCCTAATGCTAACGCCCATGCCAAGGGGCCTAGTTCTAAACCTAGTGTCTCATCAGAGGCCAATTCAATAACAACAGGCACCATAGTGGCTGTATATGGGATATTATCAATGAATGCCGAGGCGATTGCAGATACCCATAGCAATAATAGAACTGCCACCATAAGTCTGTTAGCTTCAGATGCTTTGGAAACGGTATCTGAAATTAAGTCAGCAATCATCTCGATTAACCCCATATATTGAAGCCCGTGAATCATGATAAATAGACCTGCGAAGAAAATAATAGTGGTCCATTCAACAGAATCTAACTGCTCCTCTACATGATGTGGAGACGTTACGAGTAACATTACGACTGCCCCCCCAATAGCAATTGTGGCAACAGTAAATAATGGATGAGGGAAAGCCGAATGAGCGAAGAACAGTAAAATAACTACAATTAATATAGCCCCTGATTTTTTAAGTAAAGCAGAATCTTTAATTCCATATTGAAGCCTTAGTAAGTCTACATTCCTTACCCTGTTTCCTGATAACCCCGGCTTTTCAATTATTCTAAGTAACCAAAATGCAGGGATAATAGCAATTAGAACCGCTGGTGCAACATGAATAATAAAATCACTGAATCCTATACTTTGACTTGCCAATGAAGTCCCGCTAAGACTCTGACTAGATAATTGAGCACCAATAATAATATTTGGAGGATCACCAATTTGGGTTGCTGCGCCCCCAATATTGGAAAACATAACTTCAGCTATAATTAACGGGACTGGCTCTAAATCTAATACTTTACATATCTGTATTGTGACTGGAACTATCAACAATATAGTAGTAACATTATCCAGTAGAGCGGAGAAGAAGGCGGTGATAATACATAATATAAATGTTAAACGCCATATTGAGCCTCCGCTTTGAGCATAGGCTTGTACTGCCGCCCATTCAAACAGACCTGTCTTTGAAAGGATATCTACCATTACCATCATACCAATTAGAAGTCCGATAGTCTCCCAATCAATCCATGTCATCACTGCCGACAAATCAGGGCCTTTGTTACTGCCTGAAGCAATATGCAGAGCAACAACTGCGGCAACACCACCAAGCGCCGCTGCAAGAGCTCTATGGACTAATTCGAATACAATCAGCCCGTACACGGCCACTAAAATTACAATTGCGGCAGTAACTGACCAACTAGGCATTTCTTCTGGTGCAGACCATGTTCCACTGCTAGTTCCTGCCGCAGAAACTGACAAAGGTATGACTGAAAATACAAACAATAGAGACAAATAAATCTTGTAGACTCTGCTATTGAACGAATGACCTAGAAGTCTTTCCATACACTTCCGTGATAGGTTACCTCTAAATATCTCTCGATATGAGAATTAGTAATAATACCTTTTCATGACTTCATTCGCCGGACCAAAATACTGCAGTATTTCCTCTTTGCAATACCAAAAATGATTCCGATTGATTTGAAATTGATTCGAATAATAATTTTCTATCCGCGTTATTAGATGCTATGCCCTGATTGACTTTCATTTTGACTAATTTTCTTTTGGATAGTTGCTGTTTTAATTCCTCTATCAATGATTCATTTATTCCTTGTTTACCCACCCTTATTGTAATATCAAGCGTATCATCTAGAGCCCTTCTTTTTATTGCATTTGGTATTTCCATTCCATCACCTTTTAATCGGTCTACGAACCTTACTATTACAACGTTCACAAGTAATAATAATCGATCCTTTTCTAATTCTTATTCTTGAATCAGAACCAAAACTCATTACAGATTCACAGACCTTACAGAACATTTTTCGGACATTAGGCTCACACCTCTGACCGTGCCTCTTTGATAGTCGCAATGTATCTCTAACAGCAATGTCCCTAATTTCCAAAGAGAAATTTGCTGGAGAATCAATAATACTAGAAAGTTGCGAAATCGCCTTTTTTGAACGATTTTTCCTCTTTAGAGAGTCCCTAGAACGTCTTCTTCCTGACATAATTACCTCATCTAGCAGAAAGTTTAGAAATTATTTCATCGCCAACATTTTTTATGGTTTGTTCGCCATCAACTTTGATTAGAAGCCCTTGATTTTCATACCAAATAGCTAGAGGAGATGTCTGTTCATGATATGCCTTTAGCCTGTTACGTACAGTCGATTCATTGTCATCTTTTCTCTGAATTAATCGATTAATGATAGATTCAGGTGCTGGTTTGAAATCAATATGATAAATTTCACCAGTTTCAGGATCCATACGCCTTCCAACTATTCTTCGAACTATAGATTCATCAGGAACTTCTATTGAAACTACTGCGCTAACTTCTGCAATCTTAGCAAGTTCTCTAGCCTGAGCAATTGTACGGGGAAAACCATCAAAGAGTACGCCATTTTTAGCATCATCCATCTTCAATCTTTCAGAAATTAACCCTATAATGACATCATCGGGAACTAATTCTCCGGCTTCCATGAAAGATTTGGCCTCTATACCTAATTTACTGCCTTCTGATAGTGCGGCTCTTAGCATATCTCCAGTTGAAACCTGTGGTTTAGATGTTAAATCAACGATTCTTGTTGCTTGAGTCCCCTTACCTGCACCTGGGGGACCAAATAATACAATTGAGCCATTCATACTATTACGCGGTAAAGACTCAGTCATAAGTCAAACCCTGTCTAAGGTTGGTTTTGTTCCCACCAAAGATTACCATATGACTCCCATTGTTCCATAGACCAGCCATCAGGTAAACCTCCCAGAGGTAAAGGAGCTACTCCATCTGCTGTAGGTAATAATTTAGCAGGCCCAGATGCAGCGATAGCTGCTTGTATTTCATCATCACTAACACCACCAGTCAATGTATCTCCTGAACCCAA
>DAJO01000050.1:13964-18377 GCA_002498985.1 Euryarchaeota archaeon UBA257 | reverse complement strand
GAACCTTCAGGTATCAGCTCTTCTTCTGGAGACATAAGTTTTTGTGAATTTTCCCTTATCTTGAAACCTAAGAATATAGCTCCGGTCAGAGAAATCAAGAATAATAATGGGAGTACCCATTGAGGTAATCCCAAAGATTCCAAGATTCCAGAAATTCCACCAGCGTTAGTAGTTCTTTCCCTACTCATTTCCAACGTTATCTGTGCATTTGTTGTTTCGGCATCATCAGGGAAAAAGTTCACTGCTGTCGCCGATAGTTCGAATGTGGATAAACCGAAACCAGCATTGGAATTAGGTTTTACAGAGACAGTAAAGGTTCGGGATTCTCCAGGAGACAATTCACAATTCACATCAGACGAACAATCAGGAAATTGTATTTCAAAACCATCCGCTGATGTAACAGAAAATTCTGCATCAGTGATTACATTACCTTGGTTAGTCATATTAATTTGGAAATTAGCATTTATACCGGAAGAAATATCCTCAATCAGAGTTTTTTCAGAAGAAATTGTTAACCACACAGATGGAAGCACCTCTACTGAAAATTCAACAGTCTGGAAAGAAACTTCTCCACTAGGGGTTTCTGATTCTATAATTACTGATACGGTTTGGTCAAGTGATCCTATTGATAGAGCACCTGGTAATTCCAGACCCACTGAAACAAATGCTTCACGATTCATGTCCATCTCGAAAACATTTCCAGAAAGGAAACCTCCGGACCAACCTTCTGGAAGAGAGCCCATAGTCAAAGAAATTTCAAGAGGGACATTTCCAATATTATGAAGTTTGAAAGGAGTTACTGAAGATTTGCCTAGGGTAACCAAAATTTCAGAAGGGTTTTCTACGTTCAATGAAGCAAACTCTTCGAGAACTAACTTAGTGCCATTAATTAGAGTTTGACCATCGGAAATAGTAGTTCTGATAGTGATAATATTTGAATCTCCCATATTAGATGAAAGGGGGACTATTGTGTTAACTGTAATACTAAGATTTTGTCCAGCTAAAATGTTCACAACTATATCCTGATTAACAAATTCTTCAATACCAATAACAATTTGAGTTTGCCAATTATTTTGTATTTTGACAGTGTATTCAGAAGGCACATTCCCTTGATTAGTAATTACTAAATTTGTAGTCACTAAATCACCATTTAATACTGGACGGTCGGTTGAAAGGCCTAAAGGCCCTAGCGACATACCCTCTTCAGAAAATATCTCAGTAGTGAAATCACGATTCTCAAAAACCTCTACTGATGCTGAATCTACAGAAAATAAGCTTGCATCATTTACCGACTGAGTAGTACAACTAACTCCTTCGAGGGTCCCTGAAGCAGGAGTACCTAATATTTCGTTAGGAATTCTAACTTTTATAGGAACTGGTAAGAATTGTAATCTGGAGAGTGGTTCTAGATTTAGGACTGAAGTCCCACTATCTCCCACTCTGATAATCCAGTGATTTTCAGTTTCACAAGTAATAGTGTATTGAGTAGGCCCATTTCCAGTATTTAGAATTGAGAGAGAAAACTGAGCAAATTGACCAGGTATTGCACCTAAATCATCTGCACCCGCAACTACAGTCACTAATCCTTCAACTCTCTCTACAACTGTCTTAAGTTGCATTGAATGATAAACAGTGGGTGCATTTTTGTCCCAAAGAGTTACTTGTGATACAAAATTACCAGGG
This sequence comes from Euryarchaeota archaeon UBA257, assembly GCA_002498985.1. Classification (GTDB taxonomy): domain Archaea; phylum Thermoplasmatota; class Poseidoniia; order Poseidoniales; family Thalassarchaeaceae; genus MGIIb-O2. The sequence goes on along the minus strand of DAJO01000050.1, from coordinate 16,694 downwards.
AGAGCATAAATATCACTAGAAACATCTGCATCAACATCAGAAAATTCTAATGAAATAATCACACTATCTCCTTCCTGCCCAGAAGGAGATAAAGTCCATGGGCCAGACTCATTGAATAGTTTCCACCATTCGTCTTTAGGGGCAACTAGGAGCCCCCCCTCCTCAGATAATTGCACAGGTGATGCTGAAATATCTACAGTAACTTCTGATGTCCCTTCGTTCTTCAATTCTAAATCGAAAGTGACAGCACTAGATATACTAGGATCTAAATAACGAACTTTTGATTGATCTAATTCGTAAGGCGTAGAGGGATAACTTCCATCTGATAAGAGAGGTGTTAACCTAACTCCTACCTGTGATACATAAACATCAATCTGTACTCTATTATTGTCTATTCCCATGAGTTCATCATTTAATTCTGTAACTTGTGAATCAGAATCTAATGTTAGTATTATTGTATGTAGACCAGTTGTAGAAAATATGTGAGGGTATGAAAAAGATGCTAATGAACCACCTGGAAGTGATGTTTTTGATTGTTCAAAAATTACTGTATTTTCAGTTATATCTTCTATTAGAACTGAATAACTTCCCGTAGGACCAGCTGCTTGATTTTTCCATTGAGCCTCTATCAAAAATGTATCGCCTTGAAGGGGACTTTCTACAGAAGTAGATAACGAGTTAGCGAATACTGTAAGATCAGGTAAAATTATTTCACTAATTTCTCCGGACATGACAATTGCATAATCTTGTAAGTTGCCTCCAGCATGACCTACTTCGACAGACCAAACTCCTATTTCAGTAGAGTCTATTCTGAACCTTTCGACATTATTCAAAGAGTCTGCTATTGTACTGGTTACGCTATTACCATTAGCGAAATTATTACCATAATATACAAGACCACTTGGTGATGTAATTTTCAAGTCTAAATCATTCATTAATTTGGGAGAGGATTGATTGGCGACTGCTGAACCTTCTGGATCATTCCAAACAAGAGTTACATCAAACCTCGAATCCCCGTTAGATTGAATTGTGTATACAAAGGAATGCCCAGGTTTCAATTCTCTAGAATCATCATATAACAATTCTAAATCGACGCCCGAAAACTCTGGAAACAAACTATTAGAGATATTTATTTGCCCCCAACCTTCGAAAGCATTTGGGATATCGGGAGTTCCTAAATCATCTGCTCCATTAATCAAGACTGAACGAATAAAGTCAGATCGAGGTTCTACTATACCTTCATTCACACGAAGAAATTGTCTAGCCATAGTAGTTGCACCTGCAGCCACTGCAGTCGACATAGAGGAGCCATTGAGAGTCATGTAGAGTGGGGTCTCAGTTCCTACATGTGTTGATGAAGAACAACTATCTCCGTCTACAAATTGAGCTTCTTCTGCTTGAGCAGAACATATCATAACACCTGGAGCAACTAAATCAGGTTTTATTCTACCATCCAGAGTCGTTCCTTTTGAAGAAGAAGAATAAACCTCTCCAGCCGGAACACTATCATATGAGCCAGTAGTAGACGTTCCGATAGTCAGAACATTCTTTGCAGTGCCCGGTGGAGTAATGCTTTGGTAACCATTCATCCCCAAATCTCCAGCCGAAAATAAAGCTAGGAAACTTGGTTCATCAACCAAATATGAGTCTGCTGAACGCGAATCAGAACTATACTCGCCTACAAGATTAATATTGCCCCAACTGTTAGTTTGAATACGAGCACTCTGTTGATACGAATGTGCAAACATTTCATACAGAGAACCCCATCTTGCTAAGATTCCAGAACTATCAGCCTCCAGTTGATAGAAGTGAAATGTAGCGGCGGGGACTATTCCAGTGGAATTAGAATCTCCGGAACCATCACCCAGTAGAGTTGATGTCACGTGTGTTCCATGACCACTGTTTCTATCTTGGTGTGAATTATCAGGACCAAACAAATCATAAATTGCTCTGACCCTGCCATTAAAATCACCATGATCTGCATCTATTCCCGTATCTGAAATAGCTAAAATTTCTCCACTACCATTCAGATTGAAAGGAGACAATGTTGAAGCAATATTACCACTAATTAACTCATTAGCATTACTATTGTGTGTTGAAATAATTGAAGATTCATGAATACTTAGTATTCTGCCATCCATTGCTAAAACGGGCAACCATGTCGCATCAATTCCTTTAATTTGACATAAGTGAATATCACAAACATTTCTTGTTGAAGAACTTTCTGAGATACGATTCATATCAAGTTCTAATTCAGATAATTCGTTAATTTCTAAGTCTGAAGCAATAGTGATATCTAAATCAAGAGAGAAACCACCACGTCCAGAAAAATCAACTAAACTTGGAGAAACTCTCCAAGCAATTGGTAATCCTTCTATCCATCGTACTGAAGGAGATTTTTCTAATTCGGATTTAGAAGTCAAAATATCTTCAATAGGTAACCTGACGATTAAAGCAGAATCAGGTATATTATCAATAATTGGATACCCATAAGAATCTATTAAATTTATTAAATCGGTCATGTCTACACTGTTTGACTGTACAATCACTAATCCTGTACGTGAAAGTGCTGATGAATCATACAAGTTCTCAGGACCGAGGGGCATTACATCTTTCAAAGGATCGAAATTTCCAAACGGTGAATGAATAATTCCAGAGAAATCATTCAATTTATAATCTGATTCTGAAACAACAGATAACTTACTCCATTTACTATTCTCAGATATAACC
>DAJO01000050.1:0-13862 GCA_002498985.1 Euryarchaeota archaeon UBA257 | reverse complement strand
GAGCCTGCGACACATCAAGCCCTTTTGACCATTAACGTTTGATGAATCGAAAATTAATCAAAGATTCTAGATTCCGTAGTAATCAGAAATGGCTAAATCTGTTTTTGCAACACTAGTTCTCCAATCTGCTTCAGTGCCCATCAAAGCTCTGACACAATCTACATTTTCTGGAATTACATCACTTTCTTGGTGTATGGCTTGGAAGTAATATAGCCTATTGCCCAACAACTTAACGCCGTCTTCCCAAACAAATATTTCATGTAAATCACCCCATTTCCGACCTATGTCTCTGGCCATTTCCATCACTTCTGCAGTAGTAGGGATTTTGTCATCTTTACCACTCATTACAATTACTCTAGGAGATTCCTTCCACATTCTAATAATCGAATCAGTGGTCAGTCCGTGACCATTAGGTAAATCTGCAATAATCGAATGAACATGCATTAAAGTTGTTGGGACAGCAACCGCTAAGGAATTAATTTCAATCTCGGGCTTAACTGTCATTACATCAGGACCATGATGACTTGGTACTTTTAGAACTGGTTTTATTGCATTAATTGGCCCTTTGTCTGAATCACCTGGATCAGCGGCCCTTCTAATCATTGTACACTCTACTTTTAGAGACCCACAATGTTCGTACAGAGGCACCAATGTTCTTGAAAGACCGGTCGTATTGCAAGACACTACACGCGTACCTTGAGCGTTGAGATTTTCTGAATGATTTGCACAAGAAGTATATGATAATCCCGTTAGAGAATGTTTTTCTCCACCTTGAAACATATATTTGACACCAGCGGATTGATATTTTTCTAGATTCGCGGCCCCCATTTTACCTGGGGCGCAGTCTATTACAACATCTGCAATAGATAATAACTCTGACAATCCACCTTTACAATCATATCCTTGCTCTGAAAAAGAATCAATTTTTTCTTGATTATCAAATGTACAATACAATGGAAAACCTCGTTTTTTAGCTAGTCCACAGCCAAAAGAAGGCCCTGTTTTCGTTACACCTATTACTTGCATATCGTCTTGTGCATCTATAGCATCTGCAACTCTCTTGCCTATCGTACCAAAACCATTTATTGCAACTTTAATTATACTCATAATCTCACTAACTACCCTTTGACAATAACTTGCCCGAGTAGAAACTCTATCAATATACCCTTTTTTAACTACGTGCTTGATATTAAAAATTAATACTTTGATTAGCCTTCAAGCCGTCAGAATCAAGACTAAATACATCCTCAGAGTCATGATAGTTTATGCGCGAGGTCACGGCTAAGAGCATTAAGTTGAACCGTGATCTTGAAAAAATGCTCGCTGAAGCATTGGAACGCGACCTATTAGTACGAATAGGGTGGGGAAGAAATGGGGATGAGAAACCAAAAAATGGCGAAATTGGTGTAATAACTCATTTACCAAAAAAATCTAGAGTTTTGCTATTAGGGAATTTAGGTGAATGTTGCGGGGCAATGAATAGAGGAGGTAATCTGACTATTCAAGGTGGATGTTCATCAATGGCCGGGGCTTTTCAAGAAGATGGGAAATTAATCATTGAAAAGGACGCTGGCCATAGAATCGGCTCTAATATGAAAGGAGGAATTATAAATGTCCAAGGTTCAGTAACTAATTTCGCAGGTGAATCTATGGAAGAAGGAACTATTCTGATTCGTGGTCATGCAGGGGAAAGAGTAGGAGCAGGTATGTCAGGAGGAACAATAATTGTTTTAGGTTCGGTTGGTAAAGAACCTGGAATTGGGATGACTGGAGGTAAAGTAATTGTTGCAGGTAATTGTCCATCAGCAGGTAATGGAGCAGAGATAAGAGAGATAAATCCAAAAGAGATCTTAGAAATCTCCGAACACTTAGAACCTCTGGGTTTATCGATAAATAAAGATGCTTTAGTGTTAGTACCCTCAGAAAATAATTCTAATATTTTTGAGTATCCTGAAATTAGTATCATGGAAGGGTTAGAAAAAATATTACTAGTTCCTTCGGGAAAAAATAATCAATTATTCCATGAAAAACTAGATTGTGATACAATTCTAAAAACAATTGATGGAGACGAAGGAATTGTTTTCCCAATCCCTTGGCTTATTGAAAGAGAAAAAACCGCCTCCTCTAGCGACCATATGTCCTCAAAACAGCCATGTTTAGTAAGAGATTCACCAAGAGAGATAGACTTGCTTATTATAGATCAAGAAAACCTCGTTAAAGTTTATGAATATCTACCTATATGCTCAGGAATAGTACTTAATTTAGAGTCTCTACCTAAAATGAACGACGCCGAAATAGAATCAATAATAGTATCTTTAAGAAGTAAAATGAAAAATAAATCTCTTGTAATGTTGAGAGACAGAGTAGATAGAGTAGAAAATTTACTAAGAATGATTATTGATTTAGATCTAGATGGAGCGATTATCAATGCTGCAACTCCGGGCGGAAGTAGAGTATCTGCTGCATTGCCTAGGATTGGTTTGGCGTCGAGAGCAATGAACATCAAGGAACAGGGCAAACATTTGTTGATTAAATTGGACGAAAATCCCAGTGCGGAGGATTTTATCATAGCCAAAGGTTCCGGCTGCTCACTGATTGTCGCCCCAAATAATGATGAAAAGCTGGAAGAAAATCTTGTTTGGCTGAAATCTACTATAAATGGTTGGATGTCAGATATAGGGGTTCAGAATCTGAATGAGGTTACACGAAGAAATTTAAGAGCAATTGATCATGATACTGCTGCTATTTCAGGACTAAGATTAATTGGATACGATAGACCTCTTCCAATGTGGCTTGGAAACTAGGTGATATTATGCCAACACTAAAATTTAATCATAATATCTTAGAATATCTCCATGAAATTAAAGGCGTCAAATACGATTCAAATGATTGGGAAAAAAGAATGCCTTCCATAGGATGTGTGGTAGAAGAAAATGACGAAGAAGGGATTGAAATTGAAATTTTTCCTGATAGAACAGATTTACTAAGTCATGAAACTATTTCTAGAGCCGCCAGAGCTTTTCTGAACTCTTTAAACGATTCACCTAATCTCGATATAAAACAAGGCGAGATAACTCTCGAAGTTGATAAGTCCCTACAAAATTTACGCCCCGTTATTCTTGGAGCTGTAGTCAGGGGCGTAGATAATGGTGCTAATTATCGCGAAAAAGATGATTTTATTCAGTCATTAATGGACCATCAAGAAAAGTTACACTTAACTCTGGGTAGGAAAAGAAAATTCGCTTCAATTGGAGTTCATGATTTATCACAATTAAGTCCTCCATTCAAAGTAATTTCTGTTGATAATAAATACAAGTTCACTCCACTAGCAGAAGAAAAGGAAATGAGCATTGAGGATATATTGAAATCACACCCCAAAGGGAAAGAATATGCTCATCTAATGTCAGAATTGAAAGAATATCCAGTGATTATAGATGCTGAGGATAGAGTTCTTTCGTTCCCACCAATTATCAACGGTGATCATACTACTGTAAATGAGCAAACAAGAGATTTTTTCATTGATGTGACCGGATGGGACGAAAGATCTTGTGAGGCATGTTTACTATTGATATGTTTATCACTTGCAGAAAGAGGAGGCGTTATTGAATCGATTCAAATTAAAAACTGGAATCACGAATTATTAAACGTCCCTAGAGGGGATTCGAAAAGTCACAAAGTCCCTGACAGATTAATTAGAAATATTCTTGGAGTCGAATTAAGCAAAACAGAAATTGCAGACTCAATAAAAAAAATGGGGGGTGAATTAATAGAAACAAGAACCGTGACTAATGGACCTGATAAAATTGAGAAATGGGCAGATTGTATAGTAGGCGAGAAAGAGCATGTTATTTCGATGCCAAGATGGAGAAATGACATTATGCATCCAGTTGATATCGTAGAAGATATTGCTATAGGATATGGATATGATAATCTACCAGAACAGTTATCTGCTGTACATTTGGATGCGATTCCTCTACCGTCTTCTAACCTTAAGAGGAGGATTAGTTCCAGCCTATGCGCTCTCGGGCTACAAGAAACTCAAAGCCTAACACTATCTAACAAACGTGACCAATTCGAAAGAGTCAGATGGATTGAAGAAAATAAAAGTACTATAATTTCGAACCCCATTACTAAGGAACATACGATGTTAAGACAATATATTCTCCCGTCACTACTAAATCTTCTGGCAGCAAATAGACATCATGAACTACCTCAGAGAGTACATGAGTTAGGGGACGTAGTCAGAGATTCGGAAAACAAAACTCGTCTTTCATGGGCATGTGCAGAGGTTGGAGGAGGGTTTTCTGCAGCAAAGGGCATCGCTAGTTCGTTACTCAGAGACTTAGGAGCCAATCTCTCAGAAGTAAAGTGGCAAGGAATTAATCAAGAAGAGGGGCCTTGGATAAAAGGAAGAGGAGCCAAAGTAATAATTGGTGGAATTGAAGTAGGACAAATAGGAGAAATTGATCCAAAAGTGTCATTCGAATTTGGTTTGAAAGTTCCAATACAAGCAGGAGAATTTGATGTAGATGCACTAGGCAGGACAATACCTGATCCTGTACTTTAGTTTACAATCATTTGGTCTCATCTGAGAGTAAAGCCATAGCATCAATAAAAGTTTTATTTGTAAGGTGTGAGCGGTTTTTTTCATCTATTTTCTCACTTCTAACTTCTCTTTCATATTCTACTACAATATTTTCTTCAATTGTTGAAGATTTTTTGCTCCCAGAAGATTTCTTTCTGAATGGCCATATGGGCGCCATGCATCTACAGCAGCAACTAAGGACTTGAATACTTCCCTGTTTTCTGAACAAAACAGCGAGATAATGAAAGAGTAGGACATTCAGGATGCGATATGAGGCGAGGTTTCGCGGCAGTGTTTATTGCGGCCTTAATTTTAATACAAGTAGGTATTTTTGTAGAAAATAATACATTAAATTACCAAATGAGTACAATTTCAAGAGATCATGAACAAGGTCATGAAAATACAACAAGTTTGGATTTATTACTAGTTGGTAATTCTTACACAGATTATAATGATTTGAATATAAAATTAGAAAGAATATTGGATGTTTCAGGAGAAAACTCGGATGTTGAATCTGTAACTGGAGGAGGTATGAGATTATCTGAACATTCAGAAGATGCAAATCAACAAAATAGTGAATTAAATCAGAAGCTTGCTGAGGGGCATGACTATGTTGTCCTACAAGAACAAAGTCAAGTACCATCATTCACAACCAGTTCTGAGTTTTGGATTGAAAGTAAAAATGCTATTAAAGACCTAAACGAAAGAATAAATTCTGAAGGAGGAGAGACAATTCTACTAATGACATGGGGGAGAAAAGATGGGACAAATACAGATAGGAATCCTGATTATTTGACAATGCAACTACATCTTCAACAAGGTTATGAAATGTATCTTGAAAATTCAACTACTCTTGAAAAACCCGTTTTTATCGCACCGGCAGGTCTTGCGTTCAAAAACATCTACAATCAGGTAAATGATACAGGAATAGACCCCTCAGAAGGAGAAAATTCCTTCTCAAGTCTATATTCAGACGGGTCACATCCGTCATTAGATGGAACGTATCTTACATCTTGTGTATTGTATGCAGTAATTACCGGAGAGTCCCCGGTTGGAGAAAACTTTCCTGAGGGAATATCTGTAGAAAGATCGTTAGAACTACAAGAAGCGGCTGCAGATACTGTTTTCAATAATACCCCTGGATACTTGTATCCATTTGAAATTGAAGAGGGGCCAGGAGTAGAATTTGGGCCTGATTCGGGATCCGTTTTTGCTATTGACCCTGGTGCTCTAATCAATTTAAATGTGAATTATTCAAATCTGGCAGAAAGTAACGACGTAGTAAATATTAAAATTCATGGTCCTGATGATTGGATTGTTAATTGGGAATATTCTTCTGATACAACAAATGGATTTGATTTTGAAATTTTATCTGATGCTACTGAATGGACAGAATTCTCAATTACTGCTCCCCTCACTGAAAATGGGATGCCTCTGGCGAACTCGTTACATCAATTTTCAATGGAGATAAATTCAAATAATACAGGAAGTAGTGATTGGTATAATTTTTCAATGAGATATGGTTACTTCCATGGAGTTGAGATTGTAGAAGGAGGAGGGACTTACTCGATTTCCCCGTATGATGTAGCGACGATAGAAATTACTGCTAGAAACTTGGGTAATACTCAAAGAGATATTGCAGTTAGTGTGAGACCAGTTGATGAAAATGGAAGCGGATTAGGAGATTTTTCCCAAGCATTTGCATTAGAAGATTGGAATGTATTCATACAGGACAAAATGGAAATGAATGCAATGTGGCCTAATGAAACTGGGAAAATTAGATTTCAGATTCAATCACCCTACCTAATTACAGGTACAATATTCTTTGAGATCAAAGTTTGGAGTACAGCTATTCCTGATGAAGCAGTTAATGTCACACAGAGAGTAAATATAGTCCCTAGATCAGGAGGGAACCTAGAACTAATTAACATAGATTGTCAATTCGAAACTAAACCAGGGGACAGTTGTAGAACTGAATTAATAGTGGAGAATACAGGAGATATCCCCTATGATTATGAACTAAATATTAAGGAAACTCCGGACTGGATTAACCTTGAAATTAGTGAGAATATAATTAGTTTAGACCCAGGGGAGATAAAAAATCAAATTTATCTAAATGCCAGTATAAATGAGGGAGTTCTTTCCGGCGAACATGCAGAAATAATAGTAGAATTATGGGTTGATGGATGGAGCCCTAAAACGGTCAGTTTCGACGTTACTGCCGGGGACTTTTTTAGTTGGAATTTAATTAATGAAGATTATTATCATGATTATAATTATGAAGAGAGAACCGTAAATATTTCAGCACGATGGACAATGGAAAATCAAGGCAATATTAATGATGGAATAGTAGTGAATTTAGATTGTAATATCTTCACTGACTTTGAACTAGAGTTGCCCCCAGAGGCAGAAGGGCAAAGTTCGAACAATCCACGTTCATTTGAGGTATTAGATGTCGAGATAGGGGAATCAATTAATTTCACTGCTTGGATGAATATTTCTTATGATGAAATTTCTCAAACTATGTTTTTCATTGAAGGCCCAACACTCTCAATTGAAGCAAGATCAATTAGAGATCCCAGAATAATTTATGAGAAAAGTATTACTGAAGATAAAGATTTATTTCAAGAAAATTTAGATAATGCAAATAATGAAGATGGAGGTTCAATAATTATTGAATTCTTCAGAGTATGGCAGACAGTGATAATCAGCCTGGTTGTAATAATATTCGGAAGTATTGGAGTAGTCAAAGCTATTCAATACAGATTAGAACAAGATAGGAAAAGATTGGGGTTACCTTCGGAAGAAGATACCCCTACAGCAGGAGAATGGATGTCAAAATTCATGAAAAAAACCGAAACTAAAATTTTCATAGAAAGTGAAACTATAGATTCTAAAGGTTTTGAGTCTGATTTTATGAATAAATCTAAGCCAAAGGAACCGCTTAAGACTAATACTACTTCTAAGTTTGATATTAAAATGGCTAGTGACTCTCTAGATAAAGCAATGACTGAAGATGCACTGGATGATATTGTAGAATTGGCAGATGATATTAATATAGAAAAAGAAATACATCCACAGAACTCTAATTTAAATGAAGATGGTTTTGAATCAAGACTATCAAAATTAGGTAAAAGAAAGAAAGAGGAGTAAATGTATCAATTGGGAGTTGATGAGGCAGGAAGAGGCCCCGCGATAGGACCACTTGTTGTTTGTGCCTTAGGTATGCCAAGTACCGATGTAGAAATTTTAATGAGGATTGGTGCTAAAGATTCTAAGTCTTTATCTAAGAAAAAGAGAGTTTTCTTAGCAGAGCAAATATTCTTACAAGCAAAGAAAAGGAAGTGGGATGTTGGATTAATTACTTGTAGTGCCTCAAGAATAGATATTGAAAGAGAGATTACTAATCTAAATAAATTAGAAGTTGAATTATTCAAAGAAGCAATAGTTGCTACAAAGGCTGAAAAATATAATGGAGAAATATATTTGGACGCTTGTGATACCGATGAAAAAAGATTCCGAGATCGTGTTAGTTCCTCATTAGGTTCAAGTTGGAGTCAATGGTCTATTAAATCTCAACATAAAATGGATTTAGAGAATATACTAGTTGGCGCGGCAAGTATTCTTGCAAAAGTCCATAGAGACAAGGAAATTGAAAAAATAGGTCAATTATTAGGTTTAGAAATTGGCAGTGGTTATCCTTCAGACCCGAAAACTAGAGTCGCAATAAAAAATTTAGTTAAAGGCGAATATCCAAATAAATATTTGAGATGGTCATGGGTAACAACAGAAAATATCTGGCTAAAAGAGAATCGAAAACCTATACCGAAAAGAGGTCAGGTAGAAGGAAATAGTAAACAATCATCCATTAGTGATTGGTAAATAGTGAAATGCAGAAGTCTAGTGGTGAGGATGATAATATGACTGATGCGGCAGAATGGGATTCTGAAATCGAAAATATTGTTAGAAAATATGCTCTACAAAATGCTGTTGAATACGATGGCGCAGGACAGTCAGGTTCTGTATTAGGAAGGATACTAGGGGAAAGATCCGATTTGAGAAGTAGAGCAAGGGAATTAAAGCAATTAGTAGATACTGAAGTCGAAAATGCTAATAATTTGGCTCAAAATGAAGGTATTGAAGTAGTTCGTCAGATATTGGAAAATACTAATCCGGAGGCCCTAAATAGACAAAAACAAGTTAAAAGAACTGGCTTGAAAGATTTACCAAACGCAGTTAGTGGAAAGGTAATTTTAAGATTTGCACCAAATCCTAACGGCCCCCTAACATTAGGTCATGCTAGAGGAGTTACAATTAATTCTGAGTATGCGAAAATTTATGATGGGAAAATAGTTCTAAGATTTGACGACACAGATTCAAAGGTTAAACCTCCACTAAAAGAAGCATATAGTTGGATTGAAGAAGATTATGAATGGTTGACAGGTAAAAAACCAGATATCATAGTTAGAGCTTCTGAAAGGATGGAAACCTACTTGCGTTATGCTGTTAAAATGTTAGACGAAGGATTCGGCTATGTCTGTAAATGTTCTGCAGAAAATTTTAAGAAATTAAGAGATAACTCCAAAGAATGTCGATGTAGGAATAAAGACCCTGGGGGAAACCTTTCAGATTGGAATGAAATGATGAGTGGAGAACTTACCGAGGGTATGGCTGTTGTAAGAGTAAAAACAGACATGAACCTCCCAAATCCAGCTCTTAGGGATTGGCCTGCATTAAGAATACAACATTCTTACCATCCAATGGTTGGTGATAAATACAAAGTTTGGCCTCTATTAGACTTTCAAAGTGCAATAGAAGATCATGAACAAGGAGTCACCCATATTATCCGAGGTAAAGATTTGATGGATTCTACCAGAAAACAAACTTTGCTATACAATCATTTTGGTTGGGATTATCCTGAAACTATGTATTGGGGCAGAGTAAAGATTCATGAGTTTGGAAGTTTTTCTACATCCGGTATGAGAAAAGAAATAGAAAATAAGAATTATTCAGGATGGGATGACCCGAGGTTACCGACACTTAGGGCCCTTAGGAGAAGAGGTTTTGATTCCGAGGCAATGAGAGATTATTGGGTAGACCTTGGATTGACGCAAAAAGATATTTCTGTATCTCTACAAACAATTGAGTCATTTAACTCCAGTAAAATTGATTCAAGATGTGAAAGAAGGGTTTTTGTCAGAAATCCTAAAAAGATAAAATTGGATACTAATAATTTTGAAATACAGAAAAAACTGACCCTAAATAAGCATCCGCTAAATGAAATTGAGGGTCACAGAGAATGGAATTTGGAAGATTTAGAAATTTATATAGAAACGGAAGATTTAGAGAAAAAACAAATTCGTTTGAAAGATTTTGCAGATATTAAAGTACAAAAATCTGTCGGAATTATTCAATCGATAGATCGTGTTGATAAGAGACCAATTGTACATTGGGTTCCAAAATCAATTTGTAAAAAAGCAGTTCTGACAATCCCAAATGGTAATGAATTAATTTTTCAAGAAGGTGTAATCGAGGATATTCAACTTATAAAAAATAATATAGTTCAATTAGAGAGAGTAGGGTATGCTAAAATCGAATCTATTAATGATGATATCATAGAACTACTTTGGTTGCACGGATAAATTAATAATAAGGTTAAATTGTATTAATTCGTATCTATTAAGCGTCGCATTGAAGTCTAATAAGTTAACCACAGGAGTTCATGAACGGGCACTTGGCCACTAGGTCCTTGACCATAGTTGGACTATTGTTGCTTTCTTTTTGTACTGCTCCCGCACATGCACAAGATGCAGTAGGAGATGACGCATCTTGCTGTAGCGATACGGGGTTTTACCTGTTTTTATTGGATGAATCTTCTAATGGTAAGCTTTCACCATTCGAAAATGCGCTTTCTGACGAACAAGAAGCGACCGTCACAGCAGGGTTACAACAAGGAGAAGTCGAGGTAGGATCATGGGAAATAATATGGGGGACTGAGGGAGATTATTCAGAAGAGACCTGGACTTTCACAATCCCTTACTTAGTCGAGGGCGCTGTAGGAGTAACAATTAATGCTACTTTGGATATCAGAATCGGGGGCTCATTTTATTCAGGTAATTCTGGACTCAATGGAGTAGAGCCATTTCTAAATGCAGAAGGGAATATGGAAATTAATGTAGAAGTTTCCTCAGGGACAATAAATGAGGGAGATAAATTGGAAGTATCTCTTTTTGTGAATAGTTTACTTTTCTCAAATCCTACACAAGAGGCAGGATTGACTTTCAAGTGGGGTTCAGAAGATTCCATAGGAAAAGTCGCTGTTGCAATGCCATTAGTGGATATCAAAATTAAAGAGGCAAGTGTTACTTCAGGACTTGTATATTTCCCAATAATATTGGACTCAGGATTTGGAGGAGAAATGTGGTCTCTATCGAGCGGTAGTTTCACCCTACAAGGAACTCCATTAACTCTGAGCCCAATTGCTACTCCTATTGAATCAGGTGTTGAAGTAACATTTGTCTGGGAAATGCCCGATGAAACAGATAGCGGCACTTATTCTACTGAATTCATTTTGTCACCACAATCAGGATTGGAAATATCTGCATCAAAAAATCACAACATAGATGTTAACGACGAAAATGGAGGGGGAGGAAGTTATTATCCCTCTTCAGAACCTCTAAGAGATAGCGGTTCTGAAATCAGTGTTGAAATAGATATGGATTTTCAAGGAGATGTAATAGAAAAGAAAATTGAAATCTCCTTTGATAGTGCTATGTCTCAATGGATGAGGTGGGGGATGGATAATATCGGCAATTCAAGTTTAGACTCAAATAGTTGGTGGAAAAATTTAAATTCGTATTCTGATTCTGTTGCAACATCTCATAGAAATAATGGTAAAGTAGACGATGATGAATTACTAGCATTAACATCTCATATTACTGGTTCATCTTCAGACATGAGATCATTTATGCAAAATGGTTTATCGTTAGATATTGAATCGATAATTGGAATAAATCCTGTTGATTTAGGACCTACAGAGTATCAAATAGATATGGGTGGAACAAGATCTTTTGCTGCTGAAAAAATCACTATTAAGATTGAAACTTCGTATTCTGTAGTCGATAATGAAAGACAACTGATAATTGAAAATTTTATTCGTAATCCTTCAAATAATTATTGGGATGAGGCAAATATCAATTTAGAAATTAAAACTTCAATGTTAGCTGGATTGGGTCCTGTTTCAGCCGAGAATATTGATTTCGAACATAGAAGATGGATTTTCTTAGAATCAATAAATATTAAACAAAATGATATAGATGTAGAGGAAAATTTTAGAATTGAATTTTTACCATCTGGAAACATGGCATTCAGCCCTCTAATTTCTGCGATGCTATGTGTTTTCGCCTTGTGCATAGCAATCGGTATGGGATTATTTTTGACCAGGAATAGAAGTAGCGCACCGGCTCTAATCTCTGTATCATCCTTAGGTGGATTATCGTTGGTAATCTATGTGTTGGGTATGCCAATGCAAATAGTTCTCGCAATTGTTGCCTCGAGTGTCTTGTTAGTATTCCCAATTTCACTTGTATCTCCGAAATTAAGTAAAGATAGAAGTAGAAGGAATAAATTACCTAGAATCGAATGTCCGGCTTGTGGCACGAGTAATACTGTTGAATCAAAAGTTAGACCATTAAGAATAGAATGTGCTGGATGCGAAGTTATGCTTAGAATTGAAGAGTAACTATATCACACCATCTCTAATTAATTTATCAATAACTTTACTAGATGCGATATTAGAATTATTTTCTTCCCAATATAATCTAGCAGAGGATATCTGTCCGGCTAAATCTGTAGACCATCCCGGTGCCAAAACACAATGCCAAACAATTTCTTCTAATCTAGAAGTTGAAGGCTTTGATTTAATTAATGAATCTCTAACTAAATTAGATAGAACTCTAGCTTTACCTTCCAAATCAAGACTTATCCACCTTGAAGAAATCGCGTTTAACACATTTTCATCTATCCATTCATATTCTGAGACATTTGGTTCAGGGACTTCGGGAATTGGAACTACCTTGATTATTCCCTCCTCTAAGAGAATATCTCTTAATGCAGAATAAAGGGGATCGTAGGTATTATCCATAGCAGAATTAATCCAATTACCAGATATTAACCATGGGCGTAATCTACGTATTCTGTGACCATTTGGCGATATTAATTGAGCAAGAGCATGGGCTTGTGCAACAGAAGTCAAGGGTCCTTTTCTGGAGGCTCCTTTATGGCTAATTAATCCGTCAACAACCAATGTAGATATTGTCAATCTAAATGGGTTAGTTTCGAGAGAGGTCTTTTCTGAATCATCATCTATTATCTTAATCCAAGGGGAATTATCTGGTTCCTCAATGGAAAATTTTCTACGATAAGTTACTCCGTTATCTACTAAAGATGATTCTATCGCTGCCATCGAAAAAGATGAAGATAAAGTAGGTAAGCAGAGTAGTAATAATGGTTCATTAAGCCTTCCAATTTCTTTCGAGGCAGAAGATAAAATTTCTGAGACCAAGGAAAACTGGGTCTCATCAACTAGTAGCCTCATAATACTTCGAGTAGGGGGGTAGTTCAAATCTTATACGCAGAAATCATTCAACCATCAATCTCAATTGATCGCGTTTGTATGTCCATGTTGAAGATATACGCCCTGTTCCAACATAGTACTTTGCTAGACGGCGAAGCCTTGATTCACAAAGTTCTAATTGACGACGATTGTGTAAATCTTTCTTGTTGCTTGAAAGATGATCGATAAGGCTCAATGCTTTGCGCATCAAATTCATCATGTCTTCAGGATATGTAGAATCTAAATTATTACGTGAAAGTGTCTGAGAAATTCTCTCACCCATAACTAATCTGACATCAGGTACCGCGTGCATATCTCTCAGTAAAGTTCCAATTTTTGCTGAAGAATGTCCCTCATTAGCGTATTTTAATATTAATTCCTCAACAGTCCCTTTATCTGATTCAGACCATGAAGGTGCTGTATCATTATTGGGCTTAGAAGACCCGCTAGTTCCTTTTCCTTTGCTGTGCATGCGTGCCATATGAAGACCTCAGGTAGCCGGCCGACTTGCTGCCCCTCTTTAATCGCTACGCAAACTCAAACAACCAATTCCTATTACAATCTGTGTTGAGCGCGCGCCAATCTACTGGGTCCATTTGGCCATTCCCAACCTGCGGCTTCGGCTCTAGCAGACCCAATAAGTTGATTATTCTGGTATACTAA
>DAJO01000038.1:20198-24845 GCA_002498985.1 Euryarchaeota archaeon UBA257 | reverse complement strand
TCTACCAGTATTGAGAAGGCCCTGCAAGAAGTAAGAAATCTTCAGAGAAGCGAGATTGCAGAAGTAGGAGAATATTTCGATGCTGAAAAGCAAGTTGGTTCATCTACTATGGCTCATAAAAAGAACCCTATAACAGCAGAAAATGCATGCGGATTAGCAAGAATAGTTAGATCTATGATAATACCATCGTATGAAAATGCTCTATTATGGCATGAAAGAGATTTAGCTAATTCATCTGCAGAGAGATTTACACTTTCTCATTCAATGATATTATTGGATGACATTATTATCAAATGTGATAAAGTGTTATCAAAACTGGGTGTAGATTCGGAGAGAATGATGTACAATATTAAGTCACAAAAGGGCCTTGTAATGGCTGAAAAATTAATGATAGCATTAGTCGATAATGGGATGCCAAGAGATGAGGCACATGAAGTACTAAGAAGTGCTTCGATGAATGCAATTAATTCTGGCGAAGATTTAGAAGATATTTGTGCTAGATCAGAAGCCATATCGAAAATATTCACAAGACAGGAACTTTCTGATTTATTCAAGCCTGAAAGCCACTTGGGTTTCAGTGGTGAAATAGTCGACCAAGCAGTGGAAATCGCTAGAGAGAGAATATAATCTAAAGCAGTATAGATACCTACTGGCTTGAGTAATACTCAAGCACCCCCATTACTAGAGATGACTATGATTGATATGAGCATGGGGCCAGTACATATCTCTTCAGGCCCTGGTTCAGACTCTAGAACAATGTCTTTAACGATATTACTCAGTGTTCTGGAAAAAGAAAATAATGTAATTTGGATGACTAGAAATCTACCCGACCAAAGAAAAATAATAGATATTTTGGGACATCTAGATGATTTGACTTTGAGTAGGATGATTGTAATAGAATTTGGAGAAGATCTACAGAGTAAATTAAATGAAATAAATGTTTTACTATCAAAATTTAATAAGAATGATTTGTTGATAATTGAAAGTTGGTGTGAAAATTATGGTAGAGCGAAAGCAGAAGAAATATCTTTGATGAAAAAATTAGTTGAAAATTATGGCGATAAAAAGATAATTATAACCTCAGAATCATATGAAGATGCTTCAGGTAAAAATAGAGGATTACTAGGATTTATGTCCAGAGGTGGGAAAACAATTGAAGAATCTTTTAGGACAGTTTGGTTAACAAAAATCGATAATCAATATCAAAAAGTGTTGGTTAAAGATGGAGAAAAAGAATTTCTAGTAGAGGCAACAAAAAAAGGATACAAATTAATCAACTAATGTCCCCGATTAACTTCTCTAACTCTTTGATTGCATCATCACTGGGCTCAGATAATTTCTCTGGTTGCTTAGCACTTCCTGAATACTGCTCATCAGTATTAGAAATTTTATCACCTCTTACTAGTTTACTTACAATGAGATAATAGGACATTAACATAGCAATAATAATCAGGAAAACACCAACTATAATATCGATACTCATAATTACACCTAATTTAAATTCAACATTACTGGCTCACCCAGTGATAGTGGACGGGAAAGATGTCTACGTTGCGATGGGGATGGCTCTACCCACCCATTAGTAAGTTCTAAATCAGTTAAATTGATATTTTCAAAAACCCAATGTTTTAGGACGATTTTTTGACAAAAAAGACATCTTAATGGCTGATTAACTCCTGCACTCCGCATAGTTTTATTATTACAGCAAATAGGTCTCCCTAATATTCTTGGAACTGATGATTCAATTCTCAGTCTTTCAAGATGAATACTGCCATCAGGAGATTCTAAACCTAACCAATTGATTCGATCTCCAGGAATTAACTTTCTTAATAAACGGTTTACATCACCACCTTCTTTGAAGGCAACTAAAGTTTTTCTATTCCCCTTATGAGTAACTTCTAAACTTGAATGAGCACCTTTCGTTTCAACAGGTTTGGTCAAAACGGTTGAAGTTGAGAACCCTCTAATGTGATCATCACTAAGTTGGTTCGTTCTGTGAATTGCGAATCTTTGACATTTCTCAACAGCAGGATTTGATTGTAACCATTTATGTGCGGAAAGTACTGATTCAGAAGTTGAACCTCTAATACCATAGAGTACAGGACATGGAGTTCTGGGGGCAATTAGTCCTTTTTCCTGAGTCGGATCGCGATTTACAAATGTTTCAGGATGATTGATTTCCATCTCCTTAACAATAGCGGATGAAATTTCTCTTTTATGACCTATATTTTCAGGATATCTCCATGAAATTAATTCCCAAGTTGATTCATCATTAGATTTCCAAGCCATAGCTGAAGATGCCCCAATTAGGCCCCAGTCAGAATTTAGAGTCAGCTTTTTAATTCCCGAAAGTTTCTTTATTCTATCCGAAATATCTACTTTTTGACGTACTGCTTCCCAGTAAAAATCTTCATTAATCTGTTCAAAGGAATATACTAAAGCAGGAGAAGTTTGGGGATGAATCTCTCCATCGTTTTGCAAACTATCTCCTAAATTAGAAAAAAATAAGGATAAGAGGCTTTCAAATTCTATTATTGATTCAGAAGAACATTCAATAATGCAGGATAAAGCCCCATTTCCACGAGTTCTTCTTTCGGCAAATGGCCATAATCTTACCAAACGTCTTTCTAAAACTCGGAAATTAGACAAATGAGATATTGAATTTATTAGATCATCAAATGTCGCAGTAGTACAGCCATAATCAGGGGTGTCGGTATCATCTAACCCAATCCAAATTCGGGTTATTTCAAGATTCTCCAAATCTAATCACCTAAAATTTCAGAAATGACATCATAAATACCAATTTCGGGATTACACCTAATTCCTTTAACTCCGAAATTAAATGCTGCTCTCATATCTACATCTCTATCCCCGACCATGACTGATTTTGATTCATCATGTGTATTATTCCAATCATTATCAAATCTAAGATTAATATCAATATTTTTTTCAGAAGCTGAAATAATTTGCCTACCTGCTTCAAGCATTCCAGGATTCGGTTTACGCGCCCAAGCACCTTCCCATGGAGCGTAAGGGCTATACAGAATCAAATCCAAGTGAGCATTAGAATTTTCAGACAGTAATAATTCTCTCAATTTTGCATGAATGCTATGAAGAGTTTCATCTGACCATAACCCTCTACCTATCGGAGACTGGTTTGTCACCACACAAACTCGGAAACCAGATTCTCTTAATGCAGCCACTGAATCAGCAGTATTTGGAAACACTACCAACTCTTCAGGAGAATTTATGTAATTTTCTGAACCAATATTAAGCACACCGTCTCTGTCAAGATAAGCTATTTTACCGTTCCAAACACCATTAGGTAGTGGTAACAAATCTAAAGGGGAGTCGATTTCAGCACCATCTCTTTTAGGGATCAGCATAAATTCACAAACCATGATGAGACTTAATTGCTTCTTTGACAATATGGTTAACTATCAATTGAATATCTTCAATTCTCTCCATTGATTGAGTGGGAGCAACTAGAGCAACATCTACTAAATCAACAATCATTCCACCTGATTGACCATTGTAGTTTCCAGTAATTGCAGCGGTTCTACAACCATTCTCTTTTGCATAAGTTACTCCATTAATCACATTAGGAGAATTACCAGAGCCAGTGTACGCAACTACCAAATCCCCATCTCTGATGAAAGTAGATAATTGCCCTACAAAAACATTTGAGTATTCAGTATCATTTGACCAAGCAGTAAATGAAGAGATATTATCACTATGGGCTATTGTTCTTAATTTGAGTTCTTTTGACCAATCACCAGCACTATGGGAAGGAGTTGCAGCACTTCCACCGTTACCTATGAAATGTACACTCCCACCTTCTTGACGTGTTAGTTCAACAATATTCCAGAATGCTTCCAAAGATGCCATGGGAATATTATCAAGGGTTGCCTTCAAATCACTAATATATGAGTTCGCAAAGTCAGAAAAATCGAATCCCATTGTAGAACCCCGGGTGTACGGATGAGGGCATCCTATTTACGAGTTGAGCGTAGTAGGGATGACAATGGAAGAGCCAATCGGACTCCTTGTCTCTGGTTTTGGAGAGGTTATTGGAGTAAATCCTATGGCTTTAGAATTGGCTATAATTATGATTGGTGCTTTATTTTTAGGCCTGGGGTACCATAGGCAAAATAGTCAAAAATCACGTTATTTCGCCGCAATTGGCTGGGTTTTTATGGGATTATATTTCTATTTACAATCGGGATATTATGTCGAAATATCTGACCCAGTTTTGGTATTAATGACTGCCAGTGCATTACCCGGAAGTGTTGCATTAGCTATCTGGGAAATTAAAAATGAAAAAACGCCAGAGGCTTTACAATGGCTTAGAGGTTGTTTCACTTGGGCTGTAGTGCCATATTTTGTGATTTTTAGTGTCCCATATCTAAATATGGCTCTAATTCAATTGACAGCGGAAAGTACTGAATTAATGTTAGAATTCTGTGGTCTGGGAAATTACCATATCGGAGAAATGATGGTTGCTCGTGACGGCGTTCCAGATGTCCCTGTTTCTGAATGGGATGGGAATAAGTGGATACTAACAGAATCACTGGCCAAAGAGGGATTCTATGTCCAATTTTTTGATTCCGACGGCAGAGTAATTGTTCAATTCATTATGGCTTGTTC
>DAJO01000038.1:0-20123 GCA_002498985.1 Euryarchaeota archaeon UBA257 | reverse complement strand
TGGAAAAGAAGAGCAAGAGGGCTTTTGATAGCATTGCCTACAATTTATGTATTGAATATGTTCAGAAATGCAGGTATAGTGTGGCTAACTGAAAGCTATCCAAACTGGTCACTAATGGGTATTGAAATGTTTGATTTCACACATAGTTATGCGGCCAAAGCAATTTCACTATTTGCTATGTTCCTTATGGCCATTGCACTATTTGATTTATTGCCTGAACTACACAAACATATAATGAAGATTCTAAATCCAGTATTTGATGTTGCAGAAAAAATTACTGGTACGAGTAAATCATCTTGAACGAAGTTGTTCGTATAATTTTCCAGTCAGTGGCATATCATGCTCCCATGCGAATTCCTTCATTACTCGCAATGCTTCTTTTTCTAGGTCCGAATCACCTACGAAATCTGTTACTTCAATGACCCCGTCTTTAGTATTAGCTTTGAAAGCAGCAATCGGTTCTTCTTTGTGGAATACCATGTAGGCTGAGCCAAAACCAAATCTTTCCCTAAGAAGGCTACCAAAATAGTGTATTAGCGGATCAGATGGTGGGACCACCAAATCTCTCGTTTTTCTTATTCCGTCAAGACCTTCTAAAATATCTTGCCTACCCCAACAAATATCCTGTAAATCATCAACTAAGAATCCCTTAATCAAAGTCCCATCCGATTCAAATTCATGCATGACATCACTTATTTCTTCTGCAGAAAAGGCAGAGCCAGCTAATCTTTCTACTTGTTTCAAAGAAATTACTGGGTACTCACTCACCAAATCTCTAAGATAATTTGACTTGATATCCCATAAATCACTATTAGAAATTGGTGCTACTGTCTTGAATCCACCTCTGTAATCTTGTATCAAATGGCCGCTCCTGACTAATGGAGATATTAATTTCCTGAATTCGGCTCTTTTCATAGCATGTCTTTCCATGAAGATTCCTGGATCGTGATGCTCTCTGAAAAATTGAAGTATATCTTCATCATCTTCATTAGATTGCAGATTACGTATAGTTAAAAGCCTCTCAAAGTGTTTTTTCCTTCCCCAAACTAAGTGCCCTCGTAAGTTTGTACCCTGAGATAATTGATGGGCGGCAGCCATTGCTTTCAGATTAACTCTAAACATCTCACAACGGCCTCTGAGTGCGAAATCATCTCTTAATTCATCCATCGTTTCGAGAGCAAGTGTTTCGTTTTCATGCCTAGAATTTTGATGTAACCTGTGATTATAAAACAGCATCCGATTGACTTCTTGCCTTGACCTAGGCTCTACAACTCCACCACGGATATATCTCTCTCCATCTCCCATTGAAATGAAACCTAATTCTGCAAGAATTTTCTGAATATTCTCATCACAATCATGAACTGGTATGGAATTGAAAGCATGGAGAACTGACACATCAACAAGTCTATCTCGATAATTTACCAATAACTCATCAAATGTTTCCTTGAACTCATCTAAGTATGAATGAGGGATATTGATATCTTTAATTTCAAGATAATCATTAACTACAAACATTAAGATTCTGCCAATTGGATCTACTCCCTTGAAAACTGGATGATACCACCCTTGCTTCAAAATCAATCTAACTTCTTGAATAAAACGACTACAAAATGGATCAGATTGAGATAATATTCTCATTTTCCTATCTTCTAAAACTGGTTGAAGCAATAACTCAGCGTCTTCTTTAGAAGCATAATAATCAGTTGGATCTGGTTGAAGAGCAACTATTCTCCTAATCTGTTTTGAGTTATCTAAGTCTCTCAAGACCTCGGCTAATTCTTCTACCGGCCTACTGACATAGAATCTCAATGTATGCAGTCTAACGGGACCTATGGCCTCAATTAAATGCTTTACAGAGTTTGCAAAATCTAATGGCTCTACCACATCATGGATTTTATGGAAGACTGCCAAAGAACGTTTTCTATTGGGTAAAACCAGATACTGTTTGGCAACCAATAATTGTCTTTCTAAATTATTTAATGCGCTCTTCAAACTTCTTTGGATATGAGCATTCTCTTTCCCTTTGGGATATCCGTCAAATAATTCTGCACGAGATAGGCCGCCAGGAGTAATTTTGTCTAGTAATTCCTGTTCCAATGCACCAATCCAGGGCTCACCTCTGAGACCTAAAAACATCGGGATCTTATCTTTAGAAGTATATCCTACTCTGTTGTGAAGTAAGCGTCCATTGTAAATGTCTGAATCGTGCTTAATGTCTTTCCAATCTCTAAAACGATAATTTTTCACACGATGCAATAACTCATCCCTTCTTTGCACAAGAGTCAAACTTCGAATTGCCTGAGAAGGTTCTTCATATTCTTTGAATGATTTTGCAAGAAGATGATTCTGAAGTGTTCGATAGTCAACAACTTCTACACTCCCTCCAGTTATTCTATACTCATCGACCCTGAGAATATATTCACCCTCATCAGTTTGAGTGAAGAATCCGATAGAAACTAGATTTTTCATCTCTAATTCTTGTAAAACTGCTTCAACTTGAGCTTTAGGGAAAGGTAGTCTTGAACTAAGACTATCTGAAACCTGAGGCCCCTCTGAACCCAACATATCAAGTAATTTCATCCTTAAGCAATCTTGAGGATCAGATAAATTCATTTTCTTCAATTCTCTAGGCTCAAATTCACTATCATAATCTACGCCTATTTGGTAGGTTAAGCCACCAGTGTATAGTTCTCTAATATCATTAGCTTCAGAACCACCAGCCACTGCCAAACATCCTAGTGTTCCGTGAACATTTGCCATTCTCATTGAAAACCATTTGTCATCGATTTGTTCGTGTCCAGTACCTTGGACTCTAGTGATTAATCCCCTTTCGGATAGCTCTCTTACCCATTCTTCTACTACTGCTATGTCAATATTTTTTAGTTTATGTTCGTAAAGTGGGTTAGACATACCTCTATTCAAACCACCACCCATATCCATCAATCTCAAGAGACCTTTGGCATTTCTTGGTTCAGATATTTTCGACATATAATATTCAGATATTTTTGATTTGTCTAAGTCAGTGGCTAATGAACGCGCACCCAACAAACGCCTCAGTATCTCTGGATCGACATCCTTGATTAGGTAGGCTCGAGTCCTGAGTGATAATAAGTCTTCAAATGAAGACATGAATAATGTCATACCTAGAGGAGAGGGCATTTTGACTCTTCTGTGGACAATTCGTACATCTTCACTATCCATTCGATTGATGAAAATTTCTAGTTGCGCCATATCTAGATCTGCATGAAGAATCTCATTCATTGTTTCACGAATTAACACAGAATCATCCATTTGCCTGTGCTTCTGCATAATCTGCTCTGCTCGCTGCTGAAATTGCTTAGGGCTGACTTCCTCAGCACCTATTCTTCTTGGATTAAGCATACTTCTACTTGATATTTCTCTGAACCTCTTTGCAAACAATTGTGATTCCATCATATGCTTCTGTAATACATCTTTGCTGTTTCCTTGTTTGAAAATTTCTGGGATTAAAGAAATCTCTACCTCGTGGCTTAACTTAATCATAAAGCCATTCTCATCAAAAGAAAGTTCATGAACAATTATATTATCATTAGTTGCTATTCCTGCAAAAAGATGCCCGAGAGCGAGATTAAATGCCCTTCCTCGACAAGTGGTGACAATATATGTGGGGAGTGGAGCCTCTACTTGTTCTACCAAAATCAAGTCATTACTAGGAACTTGGAATGTCGTAGCAACATGCTCTTGGAAAAATCCCGAAACTGCATGAGCAACTGGTCTATTTAACCCTAAGATATCTGTGAATATAGTCATTGGATCTTTTTCTAAACGAGCATATGTAGCGACTTCTTCTAGTAATTCTAAGACTTCTTGACTTAATTCATGAGTTCTACTATTTGCTTCTCCTGTCCAGGATGGTATAGTTGGACGATATCCGGTGGCAGGACTTACATTGACCCTAGTTCCTCGTATGCTACTCACTCTGTAAGTAGAACCTCCTAGTAAAAACACATCTCCGTTTCTGAGACTTGAAACGAAACTTGATGATAATTGACCAACCATTGTCCCATCTGAGGTGAATACTAGATAGTTATTATTAGGAGCAATTGTACCAATGTTTGTGTAGTAAATCATCTGTGCAAAACCACGCTTACCAAATTTATTATCTTCCCAATCTATCCAAATTCTACGTTCATCTTCTAGTAAATCTAGAACCTCTATGTAATCATCATAAGGAAGATTCCTATACGGCCAAGAGGCAGAAGCTAACTCATATGCGTCATCAATATCCCACTCTTTAATAATGGAAAGACCAATTAAAAATTGAGCTAATACATCAAGACAATTCTCGGGGAATTTTAGAATATCCATTGACCCTCTAAGAATACCTGTTTGTAAAGCCACTAACTCTAGCAAATCATGAGGAGATATAGGTAAAAATCTTGCACGTGGAAGGCCACCTACTTGGTGACCGGCTCTACCTATTCTTTGTAGTGCGGTTGCAATACTTCCAGGTGAACCAACTTGAATAACTAAATCAACAGAACCGATATCTATTCCCATTTCTAAGCTACTGGATGAAACTACACACCTTAGATACCCATTCTTAAGGCGCTGTTCGACATCCAATCGTATTGCCTTATCCATAGAACCATGATGTCCTTCAACACCCAATAATCCTGCGATTTTTAATTTTTGAACTACTGTTTCAGTCATATTTCTTGTATTTACGAATACTAAAGTCGTTGTATGTGCCTCTACTAATTCCTTAATCCGATCTACATTATGGTCTAATATTTCCTTAATTGGAGTGGAGGCAAATCTTGGAGTGGGCAATATAATATCTAAGTCGAGATCTCTAGAACCTGAAATTTTTGCAATGGTAACTTTTTGAGGATCTATGTCGCTATCACGACTATCAGATGCAACCAAATACTCTGCGACCGCGTCCAAAGGCTCCATTGTCGCACTAATTCCAATTCTTTGGACATCAGAATCAATCACAGAATCCATCAATGCTAAACTCAATGAAAGATGAGTACCTCTTTTAGTTGGGACTAACGAATGCATTTCGTCAATTATCATCCATTTCATATCATTAAGAAGGGGTCTGAATCTTTTACTAGCCAATGCGAGACCTAAAGATTCAGGAGTAGTAATCAAGATATGAGGTGGTTTTTTCAGCATTCTCTCTCTTTCTTTTTGTGGTGTATCTCCAGTCCTCAGACCTACAGTGATATCCTTGGCCCTAGATGGAAGATAACTTTCTTTAATTTCTGTTAATGGCCCTATTAAATTCTTCTGAATATCATTTGCAAGTGCCTTGATTGGAGAGATATACATACATTGTACAGAATTTTCTAAACTTCCATCCAAAGAGCGACTAACTAAATCATTAATCACTGTCAAGAATGCTGTTAGAGTCTTACCTGAACCAGTTGGTGAGCAGAGTAAAAGATGTTCTCCATCCATTATTTTTGGAATTGCAACTTTCTGTGGATGTGTGAAATCAGGGAACTTATCCTTGAACCAATTGCGTACGGGTGGACACAACTTTTCTAGGAGTTCTTCAGACTCCATCATGTCTTGTACATATTCAATTTCTGGCATTTAATATACACCGCGACCCGGAGCGTATCGATTGAGTACTTATAATGTTGGATTAATTCATTAACATATGCCTACGAAAAATAAAAATCCGAAAAACACTGAAAACACTAAATAATCAATTTTTATTCTAATCAACTAAGGATGGCTTGAAAGGTAAACACTGATTCAAACGTCCATAATATGACTGATGAGAAGCGTATTGAGAGACTCTCAGCAATGCTGAAGAGAAGAGGTATTGTACTTCCTGCTTTCGAGATATATGGCGGAGTTTCTGGATTAATTGATTATGGCCCTGTTGGGGCGTCGATTAGAAGGAGAGTGATTCAGAATTGGATTGAACATTGGACAATAAATGGAGATATTGTTGAAATAGATTCGCCCACAATTACACCTGAAAATGTATTGGTCGCAAGTGGCCATGTCGGTGAATTTAATGATTTGATGACGCAATGTGAAAACTGTTCTAGCGCTTTCAGAGCAGATCAATTGATAGAAGGATTTCATCCGAATCCAGACATACTAGATTCGGAGGAAATTGATAGTATTTTGAGTTCAGAAAAAATATGTTGTCCGAATTGTGAAAAATCACAATGGACTCCTTCGAAACCGATGAATCTAATGTTTGGAACAAAGATTGGAGCCATGAAATCTAGTAGACAAGCATATATGAGACCTGAAACAGCTCAGGGAATGTTCATGCTCTATCCCTCATTATACCGGCATTTTAGACAGAAATTACCATTTGGAGCCATTCAAACAGGTAAGGGATATAGGAATGAAATAAGTCCTAGACAGGGAATGATTAGATTAAGAGAATTTAATATGGCAGAATTAGAATATTTCATAGACCCTGAAAACCCACCTTTAGTAGACTTATCGATGAATACTGAGAAGATTTCTCTGATACCAGATCCAAATGGGGATAAACATAAAGAAGTTAAAATGACTTTCCAAGACGCTATCAATAATAATGTGATTAAAGATAGTACGGTAGGTCTTTTCTTATCGAGGACATGGGATTTCCTAGTTAGAGTAGGCATTAATCCTTCTAAAATAAGATTCAGGCAGCATGAAGGTAATGAAATGGCCCATTATGCTGAAGATTGTTGGGACTGTGAGATTCTGGGAGAACATGGTTGGATTGAATGCGTAGGGATTGCAAACAGGACTTGTCATGACTTGCTATCTCATGAAAAACACTCTAACTCAAGTTCATTGAGAGCTTGGAGAGAATTTGAAGAAGTGAAAGTTGAAAATAAAGAAATTCTATCACCTAAAACTTCAGTCCTAGGACCAATGTTTAGAGCTAGAGCAGGTCTAGTTCTAGCAGCTCTAGAAAATTTGATTCAGTTACCAGATAACTTACCATTTAAATTGGAACTGAGTGATGGGACTAACGTAGAGATTACTGAACAGATGGTAGAAAAGAAAATGGTCCACAATAGCATTGCAGGAGAATGGTTCACACCGCATGTAATAGAACCTGCTTTCGGTATCGATAGAATAATTTGGCATATCTTAGATCATGCTTATGAAGAAACAGAAAAGGAAGGAGAAAATTATAATCTGCTCAAGTTAAAAGAATCAGTTGCGCCAGCAGATCTCATTGTTTTACCTTTGTTTGAGAAAGATGGGATGGGGATGGCAGCAAGGAAACTAAATTCTCAAATTAATCAAATAAAGGGCGTCAAATGTCTTATTGACTCAAGTAAATCAATTGGTAGAAGATACGCTAGAGCTGATGAAATTGGTGTTCCTTGGGCGATTACTGTTGACCATCAATCGCTCGAAGATAATACTGTTACAATAAGAAGAAGAGATGATCAAAAACAAATCCGAGCTGAGATTAATGAACTATTAATACTAATAAACTCGAATATGGTTTCAACATTATTTTGAATAATCTTCAATAAGCGCCAACTTAAGCAAGACTCGTGGCAGAGCACTTGGTTGAAGATTGGACCGAAAGATATAGGCCGACTTCAATACAAAAAATGGAAGGTAATGATACCCAGTTAAGAAAAATCAGAACCTGGTTAGAACAATGGGACTCTCCCAATCCACCTGATAAAAAGGGAATATTACTTTCAGGCCCACCAGGAGTAGGTAAAACAACTCTGGCAAAAGCAATTGGCAATGAAAAAGGTTGGACAGTTATAGAACTGAATGCTTCTGAAGAAAGAAACGCTGCTGCTATTAGAAAAGCCGCTACTAGGGGTTCTCAACACATTTCATTAGACCAATTTTCGGGCGAAAAGAAGAAAAATGGCAGAACTCTGATTCTATTAGATGAGGTTGACCATTTGAGTGGAAGTTTTGCTGAACTTAATGATGAATCAATTGAGAAAAGAATCAGTGGAGATGAGGAAAAATTAAAGGGAGATTCTGGGGGTAAAGCCGAATTAATTAACCTTCTAAGAAAAACTAAACAACCTATAATTATGACATGTAATGAACCAATGAAACTATGGGGAAGTGGCAGAAGTTGGAAAAAAAATAAAAATCGTGTACTAAAACTTGCTGAACAAATAATGTTCAAGAGAGTAGAAAAAATGAATATGCGAAAGATTTCAAGAAGAGTCTTGGATGCGGAAGGATATTCG
The DNA here is from genome assembly GCA_002498985.1 of Euryarchaeota archaeon UBA257. Lineage (GTDB taxonomy): Archaea > Thermoplasmatota > Poseidoniia > Poseidoniales > Thalassarchaeaceae > MGIIb-O2. The sequence continues at coordinate 11,934 of DAJO01000038.1, read as the reverse complement.
ATAGACCCTGAAGCGCTTGAATCTCTAATAGGTGGGAATCCTGGAGACTTAAGGGCATTAGTGAGAGATTTACAAGCAGTTTCAGTTATTTCAGGTGAGCATATTGACTTGGCAGCAGTAAGAGACTTGGCCTCAGTAGCAGTGAGAGATTCTCAAATAGATGTTTTCAAGGCATTACAAGCAGTTTACAAAAGTAAATCGGGCAAAGATGCAGGGAAAATACTGCTTAATTCAGATAAAGATCCTGACCAAATGATTTCTTGGTTTACTTGGAATAATCAAAGTGTATTTGATAATAGGACATTGGAGGAATTAAGCACAGCAATGGTTAGTGCAGATAGGGCCTTAGCTACAAAATACAAGAACAGAGCTTACAGGTCTTGGTATTGGGGTTCGGTCTTATCTGCGCAAGCAGCGGTTGCAATGAAGCCTATCGACTCTGCAAGAGACCCCTTCATCACATATCCAAATTTCCTTAGAAGAGGTGGTTCGGGTATTAGAAGTTCGATTATTGATAATTTAAGTAAACAATTAGATACTAGTAAAGCATCTATTAGGGAAGAATTGTGGCCTAATCTTTTAGCAGTTCATGATTCTGAAATTGGAGGTGACCCCATGGATTTATCATTATCAAAAAAACTAAATTTAACTCCTGATGACCACTTGTCACTCTATGGAATTGCTAAGTCGAAGCCAATGGGAATGAAAATTATTGAAGCATTCAATGAAGAGATTGAGGATGATAACTATGACTTAGATCAAGACATTAAGTTCGATTCAGAAGAGAAAGTAGAAGAAGAAAATAAAGAACCTTCAGGGACTCAATTCACACTTGATTCATTCTGATTAATGAGCGTCAGACCAAGTTTTCGGGTGTAATAAAACTAAAACGGTTAGTAACTCAAGACGACCAAACCACATTAAAATTGACGTCCAGAATAGAGTTACTTCACCCATACTTGACCACGTTGCAGTAGGTCCATAGGAACCTAAAGCAGGACCAGTATTTCCAAGAGAAGATACTACTACTGAGAGTACATCATCTAAACTCCAACTTGGTTCTAGGAATGAAATGAATAACATTGAAGACATTGCAAGAACTAACCAAGCACTTATCATCCCTAACACGATAAATACTTGCTCTTCATCAATCACTTCTTCATTTACCCTCATTGCAATAACTTTCTTTGGCTGAATAATACGCAATACTTCTCTCTTAGCTAGTTCGAAAGCAACACGGATACGGAGGACTTTGAGACCACCCCCTGTTGATCCGGCCGAAGCCCCAACTATCATCAATAACAGTAAAACGAATTGACTGAATACAGGCCATGTTGAAAAATCAGTTGAGGAATAACCAGTACTAGAAATAGAAATTGCCTGGAATGCTGTATGCCTTAAGGTCTCTAGGAAACTGTAACCATAATTGTCGGTGCGAAGAAGATTTACTGACATTGCAATCCATGCTACTAACACAATTAATAGATACACTCTCAATTCTTCATCTTTCAATGCCTCTTTTGTTCTACCCGCAATGAAAAGATGGTAAAGACTGTAATTAATACATGTTAGTAGCATAAAGACCATCACAATGGATTCAATCAAAGCAGAATCAAACTCAGTAATTCCCGCATCAGTAGTACCGAAACCACCTGAGGCAAGAGTAGTCATTGAATAATTGACAGAATCAAAAATCGACATGTCTCCTACATAATACAATAACCCCAGTTCAAAAGCAGTGAGAACGCTATAAATTAACCATAATCTTCTAGCAGTGGACTGTAGATTAGGACTTAATCGAGATAATGATGGGCCGGTTAATTCAGCTCTTGCTAGATTCATTCCACCTCCTAAAACACTAGAAAATATCATTAAACCGAGCATTATTACTCCAATACCTCCAAGCCATTGGGTCAAAGAACGCCAGAGGATGATACTCTTTTTTTGCTCCGCTATACAGTCTAAATCCTCTCCAACCATATTTTCTAAAGCATTTATGCATACAGGACTTACAGATGAATCAATAACTGTTGCACCAGTAGTTGTGAAACCAGACATCGATTCGAACCATGAATACAGTAGTCCACGAAGAATTTCTATAAAGCCTACGTCACCGAAATGATAGGGCCCATAGAAGGTCCCTCCAAGCCAAAAAGGCATAGAACCAAGAAGAATTACCGGAATCCAACCCAATGCTACTGAAGCGAAAGCTTCCCTATCTCTGACTCTTTGATGACTAGTATTTTTCTTTGACCTTAAAATAAACCATTGACTAACAAATACAGCGATGATTATTGGGATTAAGTATGTCTTAATTGCATAATCTTGACCTTCTGTGAAGAAGCTGAACAAACCAACTAAAGAAAGGGGGACGCAAACTACTCTAATCGTCCAACCTAATACTAAACCAATTACATCCCAACGCATTATTAGTTCTCCAAAGACCTCTCAACTCTTTTTATGTCGGATTTTTCTAAGAAAATATAAATTTTATCTGACATCTCAAGGCTTTCTACTTGAGTTGGAATTTGGACCTCTAAATCTCCTTCTTCAGTTATTCTCTCAATCATTACTATCCTACAACCTATTTTATTCTCAGCATCAGAAATACTTCTTCCCACCAAATTATTATCTGAACTTAATGTAGCAGACATAGAAATTAATTCAGGTATTGTTGGTATCGATTGGTAGGCACCTGGTACATTCATATGGATTGATTTGAGTATTGAGGTGACTGTCACTAAACGCCTACTAATTGGTCTAGTTAATCCAATTCTTTGTACGGCTTCAACTAGTGCCCTGTCATTCAGAAGTAAACCTGTTCTTGAAACACCTTTATCCTTAGCACGCATTGAAATTGCGATGTTAAGGTTATCATCATCAAGTGCAGCTACCGTAATATCTTGTTGATCTATTCCTAACTCTCTCAACAAATCCTCATCTTGAGGGTCTCCATGAATAACATCTAATCTTTTATTGATACCTATTTGTGAACCTACTAATTCATTTGCAAAATCTAAATCGGGCTCAATTACCACTACTTCAGAGCCTATGTCTAGGTAGTGTTTGGATAATTTATTTCCGAATTGTGTGGCTCCAAAAATAGCCACTTGAGGTTTCTCTGGGAGTTCAGGATCAATACATCCAATTGCTTTAGTAATTTGTCCGAATTGAGATGTGGAACGAGAAACAAAAACGAGAGTATCACCTTCTGAAATTACTTCCTCACCCGTCGTTAATTTCCCACCACCTTCACTTGAAGAAATCGCATAAATGGATGGTAGGTCAACAAAAATATTTCCTGCTTCACTAGTTTTAACACCGATTAAAGCCGATTTAGATGTCACTTCTACAGAAGATATCCAAGAGTTATCTCCAAATGCAAGTATTTCATCAATTGAGGGAGCAAGCAGTCCCGCAGCTAATTGTTCTACAATCTCATCGGAGGCACACACAATATGATCTGCACGTGTCCATTTTTCGAGTGGCCCGGCACCTTTGTTTAAGTTCATTAAATCCGGATTACTAATTACTGCTATTGCAGTTAATCCTGATGCATTTCTATCACCTACTTGTTCACTGTAGACTCTTTTGGCGAATGCACATGAAAGAAGATTTATTTCATCGTTGTTTGTTGCCATTACAATGATCTCAGCATCATTAATCCCTGCTCTTAGAAGAGAATCCCTAGATAGAACCGAACCAGTCACTAACAAGCAGTCTAATGATTGAGATTCATTTATTGCGCTTGGGTCAGGATCGATTAAAGCAACGCTTCTTTTTTCTTCCCTAAGAGCTTCAGCAACTCCTCTACCGACTTCGCCAGCACCAGCGATAATTACTCTCATTATTTCACCTGCCTTAATAGAACAGATATAATCATACTTATTCGACCATTCTAAATGTAATGATTAAGCAATATTTTGCAATTTTTCATCAAAGTTATTCTTCACTATCGATATCCAGTAATTCTTGAGTATTTTCTACTCTTTCTCCACGCACTCTATTATTAGCTGCAATACGAATTTTTTCATCTTGACGCATAGTTCTACGGAATGCTTGTGATGCAGCAGGAGTCATACCTAATGGTAGCCATTTTGTTTGAGCTGTTGGCCAGTAGTAGAAAATTACAGTTGAAAAAAATATGATTATCAAAGGTTGCCATAAAACGAATATCAAGCCTAGAATTAGTACACCTCTACACAAAGTACTGACATAGAATGTTTTGAAACGTGTAGATGTTAATATCCCTACACCTTGGTACGTAGAAATTAAAGCATTTCCAAGACATGCAATAACTGCTATAGAAAGAGCAATTACAATAGAAATGGCATCAAAGCCTGAAAATTCAGAACGTGGTAAAACAGGGTCAAATAACCTAACAATTAGAACCGAGGTGATCATAGCACCCATTCCAAGACCTAAGGTCCATCCATAGGGAGTAGATGCACGTAAACTGACTATCTTCGGTCTACCAAGTAGGAACATCACTAAAGCCGATTCCGATGCTCCAATAATTAAGGAAACAATAAAAGCATAAATAATATTTAATTTAGATTCAATTACGGCGAATTGTAATATCATCTCATCTGATGCTACGGCAAAAATCATTCCAGATACAATTCCAAAAAGAAGATACTTAAATGCCCCCGCCATATCATAGAATCCAGTCATTTTAGCAATGATTCCTCGCCAGCCAATGTAAACCCCCAGTAACCCTATTGCAAAGGCGATTTGCATCTGGAGGAGTGGTATCTGGGTAACTGCCACGATTGGCGATAGGGTTCTACCTTTCAGTTCACCGTCTCCAATAACCTTCAAACCACACTAACATTACCCGAGGTTGTGGCACTCGAAGGGTTCAAGAATCGAATTCTTGGTTCGGTTGGTTTATTGAAGGGTAAAAGGAAGGTCGATGAAGAATCTGTAAAGGACCTTAGTCGCTCACTTAGAAGAGCCTTATTAGAAGCCGATTTCAACGTAAGGCAAACAAAAGAAATTACAGAAAGAATAGAAAGAAGGATGCTAGAGGATGAAAAACCTCCAGGATTGAAATTAGAAACACACGCTATGAATCTAATTTATTCAGAATTAGTAAGAATTCTAGGCCCTCCAAGGGAAATTAAACCACATAATGAGACTATACTGATGGTTGGTCTATATGGTCAAGGAAAAACTACTACAACTGCAAAAATAGCGGATTGGTGGAGAAGAAGACACGGAGTAAAAGTTGGAGTTATTGAAGCAGACGTTCACCGACCAGGAGCTTATCAACAATTATGTCAATTATTAGAAGGTACTAATATAGAAGTTTATGGAGAACCTGATGAAAAAGATGCTTCTAAAATTGTCAAAAATGGCCTAAAGAAAGTAGGAAATTCAGATGTTGTAATTATTGACACAGCAGGTAGAGATAGCTTGGATGACGAATTACGTCAAGAATTGATAAATATAGCAGAGATTGCTAATGCCACAGAAAGATTCCTAGTTATTGATGCGCAAGTAGGACAAGCGGCAGGTAAAGTTGCACAAACATTCCACGATTTAGTCGGAGTAACTGGAACTATAGTTACGAAATTAGATGGTACAGCCAGAGGAGGTGGAGCGCTTTCAGCAGTAGCAACTACTGGTGCACCAATTGTATTCGTTGGAGAAGGAGAACAGGTAAAGGATTTGGAAAAATTCGAATCTGATAGATTTATTTCTAGGCTTTTAGGAATGGGCGATATTAAGGGGCTGATTGATTTAGCACCTGGAGATCTTGATCAAGAAGAAGCAATGAGATTAGCCCAAAGATTGATGTCAGGAAGATTTACACTAACTGACATGTATTCTCAAATGGAAATGATGAGTAAAATTGGCACTGTTGACAAGCTTATGTCTCATCTTCCCGACACTATGTTTGGGGGGATGGGGGCTCTTGGAAGAGGTCAGAAAAAACAAATGCAACAGAATCTAGAAAAATATAGAGTAATTATGGATTCTATGACTCAACAGGAAAAAGATGAACCATTATTACTGAAGCATAGTAGAATTAAGAGAATAGCAAAAGGTTCTGGATGTACTGATAAAGATGTTAAAGATTTAATCGGTCAATGGAACAAATCTAGAAAGATGATGAAAGGCATGAAAGGAGATAGGAAGATGCGAAGACAAATGCAATCTATGATGAATGTCGATGACGCGGATTTTGACCTTGGGTGATTCTTTGAAGCGCTTTTACGCAATTATAGGTCACAGAGCACCCAGTTCAGGTAAACTGAATCTCAATGATTTGCCGGGATCGGGAAGAATGGATGTCTTGGTTAGAGCCATTAATTCTGCGCTTTTTCTTTCACACGGTATAAGGAATGATTCGCTAATCACTTTACATCTGCAAGGTGGTGAGGGGCCTGACAGAAGAATCTTATTTGACGGGACTACACTAGCAGGAGTAAGGCCTGATGAAAGATCAATTGCAGGGCAAATAAAGGCCATAATGAAATTACCAATTCCTCCAGTAGGTCGTTTCCAGGAAATCACGCAGGGTATTTTTCACTCTGGTGGAGACATAACAGATACAATTGAATCATGGACTAAAGATAATGTAGAAATTAATATCTTAGATGCGGATGGAACTAATATCACTGAAAAAAATATTGTTGAGAAAATTGGTATTATTCTTTCAGATGATTTACCTTTCAATGAGTATGAAAAAGATATTCTCGATACATATGACAAAATATCATTGGGAGAAAAATGGTTACAGGGACATTCTTGCATAGCTATTACTCAATATGAATTAGATAAGCTCTAACTTAACCAGTGAGGCAGACCATTTCCATCAGATTTTGTCGCTGCATCTAGAACATCTCTGGTAATTCCTAATGGATGATTAACTGGCCATGAAGAGATTGGAGATATAGCGTATTCTCCTGAATTCACAGAGAAACAATCAGTCCCTGGAATTTCTTCTTCTACTATTTCGGCTGCACCAACCTCAAATGCCATAGAACCATCATCTAAATCGTGACTTTTGATTGCATTTCTATACCAACGAGAACCTAGAGACACAGTATTGTAATCCCCATTCCATTTAACTGGTGCATTGAGATTCAAAAAGATATTTCCAAGAGCGAAATTATTTCTTATAGACTCAAGATTGGGATTTAATTCTACTACTGATTTCGAACCATTCTTCCTAAGGAAGTCTGATGGCACCTTAGGCAAAAAATCAAGGCAAGATTGCATTATTTTTATAGCGCCTTTAACAGAGTATTCGAAATTACTATGCTCATATGTAGCCAAACTTACTGCTATTGATGGTAACCCATAGAGTGCACTTTCTCTTGCAGCGGAAACCGTTCCTGAGTGCATGATATCGACTGAAATATTTGGTCCTTGATTGACTCCAGAAATACACATTGTTGGCATCAAATCAGGCTCTAACATACCTATCCCACCATCAAGTGCTGCAATTACACAGTCACACGGTGAACCATCTAGAGAATACATTTTCAGAGGGATCTTTTCATCTGATTGTAATTTATCAGCAATATCTTGTCTATTTTTGACTTTCAATTTTTTACGAACAGAAATACGCATACCTGTAGCAGATTGTTCCGTAGATGGTGCTAAAACAAAAAGAGGAAAACCCTCTATATTTAATTGCCTAATTAACTCCTGAATTCCAGGGGCTTCAATACCATCGTCATTTGTGATAAACAATGCTGGTTTGCTCATACCACTCGGAGGAACCATTAGTTCATGAAGGCGATTCATCACTATTTTGTTCATTCGACTCTTCAAATTTCACCAATATTGCTCCAATTAGCATCATAAAACCTCCTATAACGGTCCAGATACCTAATGAAATTTCACCATTCCAAATATAACCGATGAATCCTCCAATGACTGGTTCAAATAATAAAGCAATAGAGACTATTAGTGGAGAAAACCAGCGTAATACAGCATTTATTCCCGTATGCCCAAGTAAACCTGGACCTAATGATAAGTACCCTACCCATATTATCCAGCTGATATCAATCCATCCAAATACTGAAACTTCAGGCACCACTTGAGAAAAACTGGTACCTTCAAGAATTAATGAGGTAGGAGTTAACCATAATGATGAAAGAAAAGTAACTGGAAAGGCATAAATGAACAATGGCATATTTCTTTCAGATCTTAGATACCTTCCTGAGAAAAGATAGCCTACAACTGTCACTGCACCAATGAATGCAAATAAATTTCCAATCAAAGTTACTTCACCACCAGAATCAATATCTTTCAAAGTTAAGGCCGCACCAAAGAAACCTATAGATGCACCAAGAATATGCCCTCTCCTAATTTCTAAACCTAAAATAGGCATCAAGAGAACTACAACTAATGGATGACTGGTGACAAAAAGAAGACTATGTACTAAACTTGTATGATCTAGTGACCACACCCAAGAACCAAAATGTGCTGCAAGGAAAATACTTGATATTAATATAATTAGCATATCTTTTAATTCGAAAACACTTCTATCAGTGTTGTATAATTGATAAATAAAACCAGGCAATAGAATTAACGCTGTCCCTTGCATTCTCCAAGATGCACGAAGAATAGGTGGAACTTCAGTCATTGATTGGAGAACAGCACCAGCACTTGAGACTGCAAATAATGCTACAAAAAGTAGTACCCATGCACTCCTAGGCGTAGATACTTGAGCAGAATTCACAACATGACCTCTGAATCATGCAAGGGCTTCAAAGGCTTAACTTAACCTATTAAGGAAGTAGTTAGGGATATTATCTCTAATGGTCTCTTGTAATTCTATAGCGTCCCATAGCTTCCATCCACTGAATTTCGCCACCTGACTCTAAATTCATTTCTGGATCTAAAGGTAGAATTAGTGTAGAGTAGGTTTTGCTATCCATAGCATGGACCTCTGTACCTTGAATATGAGTGATAATTGCAGAACCTTTCTCAATAACTGGAACATAGATGTTATCTGTAACTGTCCCTACATGGCTTCTTTTTTGACCGGTGAAAATATCCTCTAATTCAATTCTTGCTTTGGCTGAACCGTGCTTTCCAGGTTTTGATTTAGACATGCTTAGAATTTTGTAAGCACTTTCTTCTAAAGCCACATAACGTCCAACTTTTAGTGTTCTAATTTCTACTCTATTGGTGCCTGGCATGTATATCAAACCAAGTGGTTGGACAGCACCTTATCAGTATTACCCGAAGTATTGCTCAGATAGAGCGTAAAAAAATTGGACCTAAGCCGGGAGCAAAAGCTCCCGACTCAGGTTCTACGTCCGACTAAATTAGATTTAGTCGTCTCTGCGGCGGCCGATTAGAGCAGCACCGATTAGAGCGATAGCAGCGAATAATGCAGGGAATCCTGGTACAGATTCACCGAATCCAGGCTCATCTCCGCCATCATCGTTAGCCAGTGGTCCGTCATTGTCATCTAAGTCAAGAACGTCACATATTCCGTCTCCATCGAAGTCAGATGGTACAGATGATGAATCCATGCTGTCAGATCCACAAGAATCTTCTACATCATCACTTACATCATCACCGTCATCGTCAGTATCTTCGTTGTTACCGATTCCATCACCGTCAGTGTCATCCCACTCGGATGCATCTGTTGGGAATTGATCAGTATCATCTGCGTCACCGTCTCCGTCGTCATCGCTGTCAGCATTGTCTCCAAGACCGTCACCGTCTAAGTCGTTAGATTCTGATGGGTTCATTGGGAATGCATCATCTACATCGTCAACTCCGTCACCGTCATCATCTGCATCAGAGTTGTCACCTTGACCATCTCCGTCAGTGTCGACCCACTCAGATGCGTCGGTTGGGAATGCGTCAATACCGTCATTGACTCCATCTCCGTCATCGTCTGCATCAGAGTTGTCACCTTGACCATCCATATCCAAATCCTCGGATTCTAATGGATCTAATGGGAACATGTCGTCCACATCGTCAACTCCGTCACCGTCGTCGTCAGTGTCAGTATTGTCACCAACACCATCTCCGTCGTTGTCTGAACTCTCAGATGCATCTAATGGGAATGGGTCGCTTACGTCAGCTACTCCATCACCATCATCATCAGGATCTACATTGTCTCCAAGCATGTCTCCGTCAGTGTCAATGCACTCTGATGCATCCATTGGGAATGCATCATCAGCATCTAGACATCCATCGTTGTCATCGTCAGTATCTGCATTGTCTCCAGTACCGTCACCATCGTTGTCGTTAGATTCACTTGAGTCAAGTGGGAACGCATCTAGACCATCGGTCACAGTATCGTCGTCATCGTCAGAATCTGCATTGTTTCCAATACCATCTCCATCAGTATCTATCGCTTCACTGCTGTTCATTGGGAATGCATCTACATCATCATTGAAACCGTCGTTGTCATCATCTAAGTCAGTAACGTCACAAACCATGTCCATGTCATAATCAGCAGGCATATCGTTGACATCAAGACTGTCAGAACCACATGTAGCTTCTTCTGTATCAGTCCAACCATCATTATCATCATCATCGTCAACTGTGTACATTGATGCATCACAAGCGGAACCATTCAACATACTAGTACCTAGGCTGTCAGTCATTCCGTCACCATCTGTGTCAAGACCGACACAAGGATCTACTGAATCTAAGTCCATGTCGTCATTTACACCGTCATTGTCGTCATCAAGATCAGCATTTGTGATTCCTTGAGGTACAGACATTGTAACGTCGTCAATCCATGCAGTATCTGCATTGCTGCTTATAACGCCATCCTTCCAGTAATTCCATGTGAACGTGTGCGCACCTGCGTCAACAGTTCCTGAGTATACACCATTTAGTACACCAGCCCAGCGCATCTCATATCCAGATGTTCTCTGACAGTTTGCATCGTTATCGATACAGAATACCAAGAAATCCCATCCAGCTTCAGATGACACTGAGTAAGCGAATGAGTACGATGCTGCGTCAGCAATACCGTCTCCATCCGTATCTGTATCATTAACCATGTTAGTCAAGGAAATTTTAGTTCCAGAAGCAGAGTTACTTACACCCTGGTTCGTTGACATAGCAGAGTAAGCTCCAGATATTGGAGAACCACTGTCCGCAGTCATTGGGTATGTGGCTAAGCTAGATGTTTGCCAGATTCCACCAACTGCTCCACCCTCGAAGTCTCCCGAGAATGGTGGTGGACCTGTGTAATCTGGAATACCGTCACCATCAGTATCGACCCAAGCACTTCCATCTAGTGGGAACGGATCAACATCATCCAGTACGTTATCGCCATCATCATCTAAGTCAGCATTATCACCAAGGCCGTCACCATCGAAGTCAGAAGTTTCTGAAGGGTCGTTAGGGAATGCATCCTGAGCGTCGTCAACACCATCGTTGTCGTCGTCAGTATCTGCATTGTCACCAATTCCATCACCATCATTATCAGTCTGCTCTGATGCATCCAATGGGTAAGCGTCATTCAAGTCGTATGTACCGTCATTGTCGTCATCAGTATCTTGGTTGTCACAGAATCCGTCACCGTCAGTGTCTACTTGCTCGTTAGCATCGTAAGGACAAGCATCAGTTAGATCGTCAACACCGTCGTTATCGTCATCTAAGTCTTCAGTCAGAGTTGTTGTACAACCTGCTACTATTGTGTCAGGTAGTCCATCACTGTCAAAGTCGTTTGCAGCACATAGGTCTAGAGGCCATACATCGTTGACGTCTAGCGTTCCGTCACCATCGTCATCTGTATCTGCATTGTTACCAATTCCATCAGAATCTGTATCATCCCATTCTGCATCATCTAATGGGAACGGATCATCGACGTCATCATCTTGATCGTTGTCATCATTAGCGTCCTCAGTTAGAGATGTTGTACAACCAGTTACTATTGTGTCAGGTAAACCATCGCCATCAGTATCTGTATCTGCACACTCGTCCATTGGGAAT
>DAJO01000031.1:60203-70229 GCA_002498985.1 Euryarchaeota archaeon UBA257 | reverse complement strand
GCCCATTCATTCCATATTCTTACTTTATTTTCTTGAAGATAACTAACATTGGTATCTCCAGAGATTATCCATAAAAGCTCGTGTATTACACTTGGCCAATGAATTTTTTTAGTTGTAATTGCGGGAAAGCCATCGGTTAAATCGAATCTCATTTGGTGTCCAAAAATTGACTTGGTGCCTGTACCTGTTCTATCCTCCTTACTCCCTCCTTCTTCAAGGATTCGACTTAGAAAATCTAGATACTGCTCCATCTTATTATAGCGGTTAGAGTGACAGTCTTTGAATGATACTCTCTATTAGTCACTTAAGGTGCTCCATTAAGTCTTAGAGTTTCAATAATTTGATCAGTAAATTTCCGATAAATTTTCTTCATTTCCATTCTCTTTTCCTCTTCGTCTTTTGATAAAATTCCTTCGATTTTTGAATCATCAAAGCCCCCTCCCGAGGGGTTAGATAACCATTCTGCAAAAGTAATAGAATTTCCAATATGGACATCAATTCTTTTCCACGGTTTAATCATTAAACTCCCTGGCTTCATAAAATTTCTTGCTCCTTTTATTGAGATCGGAACTACAGGGGTTAATGGAAACTTTGCTGCTAACCTTGCCGCACCAGTTTTTCCAGGCTGCAAAAATGGAGGTTGAGTATTCCTCGACCTTGTTCCCTCTGGAAATATTCCCATTGAACTACCGGACTCGAGTACATCGACTGCTTTTTCTAATGCATTATCAGAGCCGTTCCCTCTCGCAGTACTTATCTGGCCTGTACTCTCCATTAATACCTTAGTAGCATGTGATTCGAAATGTTCCTTTTTGGCCAAGTAATGAACGGGTCTTTTGGCGGCAACAATTTTCAAAAAAGGGTCGACATGAGATGTGTGGTTGGCTACGAAAATTACAGCACCATTTCCTGGTATTTTCTCTAACCCGTGATAATGGATATTAGTTATTGCCCTAAATGGTACCGGCAGAATAAATAAAAGAATTTTATACATCAAGGGAGTTTTAAATTTAGATTCCCCTCCATCTAAACCAACTTCATTAGAAATTAATCCTAGGCTTTTATCTGATAGCATCCATATCAAACGGGGAAGTAGATTAGACTTATTGCTTTCGACTTGCATTACAAGGTTTAATCTCATAATCCTAACTCGGAATATTATGGGAGTACGGCCTGTGGGTGTATTTCTGGTAGTAATTTTCCTTACTCCAGTTTTGACTCCTACAGTTATGGCTGATTGGGATGATGACAATTGGCTTTGGAATTTAATCGGCCCAGAAAGACTTGAACATGGAGATGAATTCGCTTGTCATGGCTATGAAGGATTAGATATTAATTATGATAATTCAGTAATTGAATCCTGTAAGAATTATTTATCTAGTCATACTAATTCATCGCGTTGGGGTTCAGAACCCATTTCTTTTGGTGTCCCCGATATTATTACTAATTCTACAATTTCTTCATTAAAAGAATCAGGATTTATTATTCTTGGAGATAATTTGAAAACCGAAACTGAGGATTTCTTCATTGTTCAAAGGAATGGGGGTAGTCTTGAGAAAAATGTAGCAGATATTGGTTTGTTAGAATCCGCAGAAAAAGATTCACTTATCTCAATATATTGGGAAGCCAGAATCTTTGATCTTAAAGTCAGAGAAGATAAGCCAGCTATTGATTTTTTAGAAAACCAAGATATATGGTATACTACTTGGGGTGAGTGGTTTAACCACAATATATCTAGTTCAAGAATCTTAATTGACTCATCTAATTCTACTATTAATTTAGAATTGCCAATAAATTCTGATTCAAATTGGAATGTACCTGGTAGCTTAATGATAAATACGGAGGCTAATGTTTCTAGTGTCCAATTTGGAGATGGGGAAATTTTCCCCTTGCTTACACCGGACACCAAATCTCTACGAGAAGGTTGGAGATTAACTGAAGAAGGTATTATTATTTCAATTTCTCCTGGTGATGAGGTAGTTATTCAGTTGGAACAAAACCTGTCCTTTTCCCACAGTCCTTTGAAAACTTTCAATGATTTACACCATAGTGTCACGGTTGTGGGTCATCATGTAAAAAATCTACATGAATGGGCATCGGACTTCTATGATTCTCCTTTATTATTTACATGGTTAATTGAAAGACCGGCAGCATTAGAAATGGATTGGAGGCTACCGATAATAGCGATTGCAGTACTAATTGCAACTCCTTTAACAATCAAGTGGCTTGTTGCTAGGGATAAATCGATTAGAGAATCATAAGATTATTCCGGGACCATTGATATCTACCCCCTCATCTTTGAGTAATTGAGAAACATTTGCAATGACTTCATTGGGTAAGCTTTCCGGCGGGTGTACGCCAACTTGAATCAAATCAGGGTTAGAAATCCATTGCTTAACACATGATGCTGTTACTAGTCCTGTAGTTCTAGCCATAGATGAGTCCTCATCTTTTCCTTGATCATATACTGTCCAAGTCATATTCTCACCGTTCATACAATTAACTTTAATTTCCATCCAAGTAAATTCACTACGTGATTTATCAAACTTCCAATCTTTAATCAACTGTCTTTGGTCCAAAACATTCGAATCTCTCTCATCAATATATCTCTGAATATGGCCTGGCCATCTTACCGTATATTCAGTCATATCTTCTGCGGGAATTGTACTGAGTAAACTTCTGAGCCCATCAGTTAAGAAAGATTCCATTACTCCTGCCTGCTTCACATTTATTTTGTGAATGTCAGTTAACGCAGGCAAAGTTATTATTTTCCCCGATTTAATTATTCTAGCAGGACGAGTATATTCTGCAATTACATCATTAGGCGAGAATGGCGCCATATAACTCCATTTCTCGTCTCTTTCTACAGGATTACCTCCTACTCTTATTTCTGCATTAGAAATTCCTCCTCCAAATCTCGAAGCATATGCTATTAGCATGTTAGAAAAACCGGGGGCAATCCCAACATCCCACAGTATTCTTGCTCCTGAATCAATAGCCTTTTGATTAAGTGAATCTGGCGTAGTTTCACTGAAACTCAAATCAATTACTTTCTTACCTCTTGAGACAAGTATTTCTGTAGCTTTAAATCCAAGAAATCCTGGTAACATATTAACATATATTTCATCATTTTCTGACGTATTTTTACAATATTCTATCGCATCTGTAACGTGTATTGTTAAGTAATCATTATTGCTAAATTTTCCCTTATCCTCAATATCTATAAGATTGATTTTCAATTTTTCTTCTAATAATTTTTTAATTACAAAAGAGCCTACAAGACCCGAACCCAAACAGTGTATTATTGTCATTGTATCTAACTTCCGTCGTTATTGATTAGTATGCTAGATGGGCTTATTTCTAATGTTTTATGCGTAGCCTTGATTGAGGGGTTTACACACGACCATGTATGACAAGTGGCTCTCGCATAGACCCCTGGTCGTCTCAACAGTCTACTGACTATGAAAGAATTAGAGATAATTTCGGCCTTAGTGACATTGAAATCTCTAAAATTCCTAATCCTAATCTTTTACATAGAAGAGGTATTATTTTCGCTCATAGAGGTTTAGATACAATCCTTTCTCGAATTAATCATGGAGATAATTTTGGCGTTTTGACTGGATTAATGCCTAGTGGAAAAATGCATCTCGGCCATAGTATGGTAATTAATCAAGTTAAATGGTTCCAAGATCAAGGAGGAGATGTAACAGTTACAGTTGCAGATTTAGAAGCCCTTGCTACAAGAAATGTTTCATTGAAAGAAGGAAGAAAAATCGCACTTTCAGAATACATAAATAATTACGCGGCAATGGGACTCGATCCTGATAAAACCAATGTTTACTTTCAGAGTATGAGACCGATTGTTCAAAGATTGGGTTTTACTTTGGGGCAGAAAACAAATATTTCTGAGTTCGAGGCTATCTATGGTTTTTCTGGTGAAACTAATTTAGCTCACGTTCAGGCCCCATTAGTTCAGGCAGGAGATATAGTTCATCCACAATTAGATGAGTATGGTGGATTAAGGCCAATTGTAGTACCAGTTGGTGTAGATCAGGACCCTCACATTCGTTTAACCAGAGGTCTAGTCAGTAAAACCAACTGGTTTAATGTTAAAAGTCGTAAGAGTGGTGGGCTAACAATCGGTTTATCAATTCAAGAAGAAAATAAAAATTTAATGGGGGTTTCAAGTAATGGGAGCATTAATCGTGACGTTAGAAATCAGTTATTTGATAAACTAAAATCTTCTTTAGCAAAACTTGGATTTGCGGATATAATGTCAAATCCTAAACATGGTACTATCGAGATTCCTGGTGCGACAATTCTTGATAAATCTAAGATACAATTATCACTTTTATCTCTAGAAAGAAATATTGGAGGTATGGGATTAATGCCCCCTTGCTCGACCTATCATCGTTTTGTAGTTGGTATGACTGGCGATAAAATGTCTTCTTCTAAACCAGAAACTACCATATTTATGGACGATTCTATTGAAGATATGTCTAGAAAAGTTAAACGTGCTTTTAGTGGTGGTCAGGCAACAGTCGAAGAACATAGAAGATTAGGTGGAGATTTATCAAAAGATGTTGCGTATCAATATCTGCAATATTTCTTCGAAGAAAGTGACAAGGAGTTAGAATCTATTGGGCGTGATTATGAATCAGGAAGGCTATTAGCCGGTGAAATCAAACAAATATGTATTGATAGAGCTACTGAATGGTTGACTGATTTATCTGAAAAAAGAAATCAATGGTCAGATAGAATTGAAGATTTTTTATCCAATGATTCTAAATTATGATCAGACTTCTTCAGGGCTAAAAATAGGGATGCTAGGGCCAACTTCTAATTCATCCAATTCCTCAGTTGTCAAGTCTCTAGATACTGCATCTCCGTGTAAAATTTGACTATGCCCCATTGGGTCTAGAAGAACTATCTTAACCGCTAAATTTCCACTCTTGACTAAATTAATTCTTTCTAGCAATGACTCACATTTTTCAATAATATCCTTTTCATCATAAGATATTGATTGCCTATACATTAATTGAATTGCACCCTCAAATCTATTCAACACTCCTTCGACATTTGATACATATCCAGTAGTGGCTCCTCCAGGATCAACCTCTAAACCCAATTCCTCAATTTTTACAGTACATGATGAAGATCTAACTATTCTAACGGATAACATTTCTGAATCCGAAATATCTAAACTCCATGCACCCGGTTTTTTTCCTTCAGCAGGTATGAAATCAGTATGTTTCCATCCGCATGAAGGGCACAAAATTGTTAACTGTGTATGTTCTCCAAAATAAGGTATTTCGGAAGTATGTGCTATCATTGTCAACCCCTCTTCCGAAAAACAAATTGGGCAAGGTTGTTCTACTTTACTTTCCATATTCTCATCTCAGTTAGAATTTGAATCTATATTATTAGAACCATAATCTGGTGGTAGAAGCAATAAGCGATTATGTCCTAAGCCGAAAACAGTTCCTTTAATATCGTCTTCAATAAATTTTTGTAGTTTAGACACAGCAGTTTGTAACTCTATTTCTCGATTAATTATTGAACTCATTTCAACTATTACAATGTCTCCATCTGCAATCCAATCCATTATCATCGGAATTCCTGTAATATCTTCAAGACTTGCTCTATGAATTAGTGTGTCGTTGGAAAGTTTTGGAACAGGTGCTTGAGGATACCTCTCGCCAAGATCATGGTAATCTTGCTCCACATCAATTGAATTATTACTATTATTTGGTAAACTTGGCATTTCTATCCATTTTGGCTCATCCGAATCCTGTTTTGCCACATTCATCCGCAGTAGTAGTTATACTTGACTTATGCGATAGAAATATTCTCAAACATTCCTTTTTCTTTTCTTTCGAATATTTTTCATGATTCTATTCCGTCGCATTGATAAAGGGGTTCATTTTAGTCTATAACGCTGAGGGGACTTCCTCTTATGGCGGTGAATCAAATGCACGCGACAACTGATGCAGTAAAAACAGGTACAAGCACTATTGGAATTACCTTTGATGGTGGAGTTGTTGTTGGTGCGGATCACAGAGCAACGATGGGTCATTTCATTGCAAACAAAAGTGTCCAAAAATTATTCCAAATTTCTAATAGCATCGCCCTCACTACTGCCGGTTTAGTTGGCCACGCACAATCTCTTTCTAGGACATTAGCAGCCGAATTAAAGTTGTATGAATTAAAAGAAGGCAATGCAATGACAGTTAAGGGTGCCGCCACATTAACTGCTAATATTCTAGTTGGTAGACCTCATTACGTTCAATTACTAATCGTCGGTGTCGACTCTTCAGGTTCTAGTGTATATAGTATCGATTCGGCAGGTGGTTCAATACCTGACGTATATTGCGCAACTGGTTCAGGTTCACCATATATGTATGGAGTTCTCGAAGACCAATTCAAAGAAGGAATGGATGAGAAATCAGCATTAAAAGTTGCGGCTAAAGCTCTGCTTGCATCAGCTCAGAGAGATGCAGCAAGTGGTAATGGAATGGATTTAGCTGTAATAACCGCAGAGAAAGGATTCCAACAACTTTCAGTTGAACAAGTAGACAATCTTCTTTCTTCACTTTAATACTCACGTCGCACAGCGCACTTCTCCGATATTCGGAGTAATGACACTGACGTGGTTAACCCAGAGGTATCATTATGAGACTGTCTTATGCTGAATTAAAAAAGAAAATAGCAGGAATTATTCCTAAAGATATTGATTATGAGATTGATCTTGAAGCAGGTTCTATTTCTATAATTACAAAACAACCCGAGAGATTTGTTACTTCTACAGATAACTTGACTGTAAAAATTGCAAAACAGGTGAAAAGACGTATTGTAATCAGACCTCATCCAGATATTCTTTGTGATGAAAAAGAAGTACATGATGCAGTAAATGATATTATTCCACCAGAAGCAGAGATTAGGAAGATTTGGCTCGACCCTGCTCTGAGTGAGGTAATCTTAGAATGTGATAATCCTTCAGATGCTGTAGGTCCTAAGGGGGCAAATATTCAATCACTTAGGGATAAAATAGGTTGGTTAGTTAAAGTAGTTAGGGCCCCATCTATTGAGAGTAGAACACAACATGACATTCGTCGTTACCGCAAGGAAATGTCCGATGAGAGAAAATCTCTGCTTAGGAAGTTTGGCACTAGAATTTATAGAACAAAACGCCCTGGTGAACCTTGGGTTAGAATTACAGCACTTGGATCATACAGAGAAGTTGGTAGGGCCATGCACCTAATTACAACAAATGAGTCCAAGGTTTTAGTTGATTGTGGTGCTAAACCAACTTCGAATAAGAATGAGGTTCAACCATTTTTTTCAGCTCCCGAATTAATGCCTTTGGATAATTTGGACGCGATTGTCATCACTCACGCTCACGTAGATCATATTGCAATGCTTCCGGTATTATTCAGATATGGTTACAGAGGGCCAGTTTATTGCACCCCTCCTACTAGAGATTTAATGACGCTTTTACAAATTGATTATGTTAAGGTCAGCCAAGCAGAAGGGAATGAACCACCTTACTCTAAAGCAGATATTCAAGAATGTATCAAACATGTTGTTGATGTGAATTGGGGAGAAAAAACTGACATAGCCCCTGACGTTAAAATGACTATGGAAAATGCGGGTCATATACTTGGATCTTCTAGTGTTTATATGAATATTGGAGAAGGAAATGATGAACATAAAATATTATTTTCTGGAGATATTAAGTATGAAAAATCGTGGCTATTTGATGCTGCAACAGTCAGGTTTCCCAAAGTAGATACTTTAGTGGTAGAATCAACTTATGGTGGTCCTCAAGATATCCAACCAACTAGGGATGCTGCCAGTCATGAACTTCAGGAAATGATAATTGATGTAATTGGTAGAGGTGGAAAAATATTTTGTCCGGTATTCGCTGTTGGCCGTTCTCAAGAAGTAATGATTGCTATTGATGAATTATTTAAATCCGGTAAAGTTTCTCCGGTCACTGTTTGGTTAGATGGAATGATTTCTGAAGCCACAGCGATTCATGCCAGCCATCCTAATTTCTTGAATAGAGATTTACGGAAGAAACTTCTGAAAGGTGGAGAACATAATCCGTTCCATTCTAAATGGTTTAAGACTGTTGAATCCTATCAACAAAGAGAATCTATTCTCCTAGACCCTACTCCGTGTATTGTTTTAGCCACAAGCGGAATGATGACAGGTGGCCCAATCGTTGAATATTTCAAGCACTGGGCTCCCGAACCCAACAATACACTTTGTTTTGTAGGCTATCAAGCGTCTGGAACTCTTGGTAGTCGTCTTAGAGATGGGCATTCCTCAGTTCCTTTAGTAGATAAAGGACAAACTTTGATGGTTGATGTAAGATGTTCTATGAGGAAAATAGATGGTTTCAGTGGCCATTCTGATAGGAATCAATTAATGGATTATGTATCTGCTTTGAATCCAACTCCAAGAAAAATTATCTGCCACCATGGTGACGCTCAGACATGTAATGCCTTCCGCCAAGGCCTCCGTGAGAAATTTAGAGTTCAAACATATGCTCCTGCCAATTTAGAAACATTAAGATTGTTATAATTAGAGTATTGGTATGTCAAATCCTATTTCTAGAGGGTCTTCAGCTTTTTTTTCTATATCATTTAAATCCTCATTTTCAATAATTAAATCTTTGATATTTTCTTGCCCCGATTTTTTTTCATTTGATTGAAAAGAAATTATTATCGATAATGGTATTGGTATCATCAACAGAATGGCCCATGAATAGATTGATTCCCCATTTGAATCTATAAATAACTTTGCTGAAAGAAGGATTAGAATAGAGAATATAAGCCATGAAACAGTAACCCTACCTCTTTTCATGATTCACCACAAGCATCTTCATTCATGAATTGTTGTGAAAGCAAATATCAGAAAACTCTTGTACTGTCACTTTCTGAGATAATCATGAGTATGCAATACAATCTCATTAAATGCTCATGTGGATTTTCGTTTGGCTCTACAAAATCGAAAAACAATTATTGCACTAAATGTGGGTCAACCAGTAATCTCAAACTCATTGAAAGATTTGAAGATGCAGATAAATTAGCGAGAGCTATTTCTTTTGCAAATATTCCTGATGAGATAAGTGATGAATTGATATTAAAAATCAAGAAAAAAGAATCTAAGAATAAAATAGCTAAGATCAATAATGAAAAAAATCTAGGCGGATTATCTGTCTTGAAAAAAGCAACTGATAAAGATGGTAATCTGACCAAGTCCTTCCTAGACAAGTATCTTTCCGACGAAGGCCTCATTGAATCATCTAGTGAGTACCTAATTGGTCAAGCTGAGGTACAGGGTTTCTTAATACGAGTCGATGAAAATACATGGAATTGGTTGAGTTAAGTTCTTGACAGATAGTTATCTCGGCGTATTACTCACAGGGCCTGTGGGTTAGTCTGGTCTATGCTTGTTCGTTTGGGACGAACAGACTCTGGTTCAAATCCAGGCAGGCCCACCACTAAGAAAATACGTGTTATGTCTTTATTTTTCGAGTGATAATATTGCTTCTTTATCGAAAAGACTCACTGAATTACGAAGCGCATTTTCTTTTGTAAACCATTTTGCTTCTTCAATCTCTCCCTTTTTAGGAGTGATATTTTTGATTTCAATATTGGTTTTAATTATGTAGGTAAATGATAGCCAATTTATTCCTTCAGAAGTGAAAATATTTTGTTGAATAAAGACTCCATCTTTGCCTTCTCTCTTTTCACCTAATTCTCCTAGATGATCTGAGATTTCAATGTCAATCCCTAATTCCTCTTTAGCCTCTCTAATGGCAGCAGATCTTGGATGTTCTCCGTAGTCAACAAAACCTCCAGGTAGGGTCCAACATCCTGTGAAAAAACCTCTACTTGCTTTAGCCATCAAAATCATTCCTTCTTGATTTTCTATTATAATTTTTGAAACTACTCTATGTATTGTACGGTAAACAGATTCCCTGACTACTGGGTGAACTGCATTATCACTAATTAC
>DAJO01000031.1:29058-60139 GCA_002498985.1 Euryarchaeota archaeon UBA257 | reverse complement strand
CAAAATAAATTAAGTTCTCTCTCTTTTTTTCCCATAATATATTCATATTCTTTACTTCTTTAACGGTAGGTAATCGAATTAATGATTCTCCCTCATGAATCCTCCCCATTACAGGTTTTTCTGGACCATTTCCATCATTATCTACCAAAAGCAATTTCCCATCATGTTCGAGATAAAGATATTCTTTCATTTTGGAGCCTTCTTTACCTTAATAGCCGAGAATATCTCTTAACTGAGATTTATAGAAATTAGCCGAACTTTGGAGACTCTCCAATTCACTATCTTCTAATTCTAATTCAACGATTCTCTCTACACCATTTTTTCCTAACAATACTGGCACACCTATGTATACATCTTCTAAGCCATATTGACCACTCAAAAGTGCACTACATGGTAACATTCTTTTCCTGTCGTTTAGAACAGATTCCGCCATTATTGCTGCCGCGCTACCCGGTGCATAGAAAGCACTCCCTCTTTCTAGTAATTTCACTATTTCACCGCCACCACTAGCCGTTCTTTCAGATATAGCATTAATTTCTTCGCTAGCTAATAGTTGTGTGATTGGTATACCTCCTACAGTGGTGTATCTTGGTAATGGGACCATTGTATCTCCGTGTCCTCCAAGAACCATAGCTTGGACATCTTCATTTGAGCATCCAACTGCTTTTGAAACAAAATGCGTCATTCTAGCGGAATCAAGTATACCTGCTTGTCCTATAACTCTGTTTGAATCAAAACCAGTTACTTTCTGCATATGATATGTCATTAAATCTAATGGATTAGTGACCATTATTACTATTGAATTTGGTGCGAAATCTCTGATACCAGCCCCTACTTGTGAAATTATTTCTGCATTTTTACCGATTAGATCCTCTCGACTCATTCCCGGTTGCCTAGGAAAACCAGATGTCACCACTACAACATCTGCGTCAGCTATATCCTCGTACTTTGAAGTGCCTGTGATTTTTCCATCGTAATTTAGAACCTGGCCGCCTTGACTCATGTCAAGAGCTTTACCTTTAGCGAAGCCTTCGTATATATCAAGAAGTACAATGTCTCCTAATTTTCTTTCGGCCATTACAAAGGCGCATGTTGCACCTACATTACCTGCACCTATCACTGCAATCTTTCTCGATTCTCTTACCATAAAGTCATCCTCACTATCACCCCGTAGGTGTTTCATCCTTAGCCTTTAGCGAGTGTTGAACTCAATTGTAGGGCGAATGTTCATTACATCAAATATTATAGCACAAATAATGGAGTTACGTGATAAACCTCTCATCGCCATATTATTGGTTGGCTTTATACCCTCTGCATCGGTTATATTTGGTATCGAAATAATTGAAAATGAATTGTTGTCTCAATTATTCTTTGCATCTTGTAAAGTTTGGATTTTCTTAGTTCCAACAATATGGTATCTGAAGGTAGAAAGGAAACCAATCTCAAAAAAATCTCCTACTAAGGAAGGAATAGTTTGGGGGTTGATAACAGGAATACTGATGTCTTTAATAATTTTAATTACTTGGTTTTTATTCAATGAAACATTAGATATAGATGGAATGGTCGATATATTACAATCAAAAGGCCTAGATAATATAAATTTATATATTCTTGGAATGTTTTATTGGATATTTATCAATAGCCTACTAGAGGAATATGTATTTAGGTGGTTCATTACCACAAAGTCTTCTGAATTATTTCGCAGTGACGTAATTGGAATAGTCTTTTCAGCGGCTATGTTCACCCTTCATCACGCTATAGCATTGCATTTATTTGGATTCATTTGGTGGCAAACAATCATTGCTTGTTTTGGACTTTTATCTGCTGCAGCAATATGGTCTTGGCTATATGTCAGATTCCGTTCAATTTGGGTTTGCTGGCTTTCACATGCAATTTGTGATGTGGCAGTTTTTGGTATTGGATATACAATTTTATTCTAATTTTCTCCTACTTTGAAACCTTTTTTGAAGACATCCACCCGTTTCATTCAATAATCTGATTACGTTCGCTATGTTCAACAACAATGAGCCTAGGCTTGAATTTGTAGATGTGGTATTATGAGGTTAGGAGTATTGACAGAGCCGGTTGGTGAAAATAGAGTTGCTATTGTACCTAATTCTGTGAAAAAATTAATGAAAAAAGGTTTGGAAGTTTTTCTTGAAAAAGGTGCAGGAGAAAAATCCAATTATTCAGATTCTGATTACTCTGCCGCAGGAGCAAATATTTGCTCTAGAGAAGAGGCACTTTCGTGTGAAATTATTATGTCGATTAGGATGTTAGATTCATCTGAGTTGAGAGATGGCATGAATTTAGTATGTGTTGCAGATCCATTTCGACATCCTGAAAAAATTAAATCTTGTATTGATTCGAATGTAACTCTCTTCTCCATGGATATGATTCCTAGAAGGTTATCCAGAGCCCAATCCATGGATGTAAACTCAAGTCAAGATAACTTAGCCGGTTACAAGGCCGTGCTATTAGGTGCGTCCTATGTTCCTCGAGGAATTCCGATGATGACAACATCTGCAGGTACAGTTAAACCGGCTAAAGTAGTGATAATGGGTAGCGGAGTAGCAGGCCTTCAGGCAATTGCTACTGCAAAGAGATTAGGGGCAATTGTTTATGCATCTGATGTCAGGAAATCTGCAGCGGAGCAAATAGAATCTGTCGGTGGTCGTTTTATTGAAGTGGAAGGTATGGATGACTTCGAGGATGATTCTGGTTATGCAAAACCATTGACTCCAGAGTTTATCAAGAAAGTTAATGATACGGTTTGTGAAGTGGCTTCAGAATCTGATATTATTGTAACTACAGCTAGGATTTTTGGTCGACCTGCCCCAATAACGATACCTGCTTCTGCTGTTTCGACATTCAAATCAGGGACAGTTATCGTCGATATGAATGCTGACGTAGGTGGTAATTGTGAATTGACAAAACCTGGAGAAGTATACACTACTGATAATGGGGTAATAATTGTAGGAACGTCTAATCTTCCGGGAACTTTAGCGAATACTGCCAGTATGCTATTTTCTAATAATCTTACAACTTTTATTAGTTCCATAGTTAGTGAGGGTGAACTAATTATTTCTGATGATGATGACATTCTATTTGGCTCACCAGAAGAATCCGATTTTTATGTTCCAGGTATGGGTGGAGTTTTGATATGTAAGGGTGGAAAAATCCACGATAAACAAACACGATTAGGAGGTGTTCTTTGATGACTCCTGAACTACTTATAGGATCAATTACCCTTTTCGTTCTATCAATATTTCTTGGATTTGAGTTAATAACCAAGGTCCCTGCAATGCTCCATACTCCACTAATGAGTGGAGCAAATGCAATTTCAGGTATCAGTGTAGTGGGTGCTCTAATAGGTGCTAACGTTGCATATGATGGTGGCGAAACTTTGGTTTCTGGTTTGTTAGCATTTTTAGCTATCGTATTAGCAATGATAAATGTAATCGGTGGTTTCGCAGTAACCAATCGTATGTTGAATATGATTGCTGGGAAAAATAAGAGAAAGGAGGACTAATTATGATATTTAGTGAATGGGTATCAATCGGTTATCTCATTTCAGCATCTTTGTTCATCCTCGGTCTTAAAAAATTGGGTCATCCAAGAACCGCGCCAGCGGGTAATCAATTAGGCGCAATGGGTATGCTAGTTGCAGTCCTAACCACTGTAGCGGATATGCACTTAGAAGGAGGTGCACAATGGACACTTATCATTTCAGGAATACTTGTAGGTTCTGCAATTGGTTATATCATGGCAGTCAAAGTTGAAATGACAGGTATGCCAGAATTAGTTGCTTTATTCAATGGATTTGGTGGCGCGGCATCTGCTTTGGTTGCCCTATCTGAATCATGGAAATATATTGAAAACGATGATTTATTACTACCCTCTGGATTAGAATTAGAAGTCTTAATGGTAGCCGCAGGACTCTCTGCTTTAGTCGGTTGGATGACCCTCACTGGTTCAATTTTGGCTATGTTCAAACTTAAGGGGGGGGTAGAAATATTTGGCAAATGGTTCAGGACACCAACTTGGGGTCCATCATGGTTAAATTATGTTAAAGTTTCATTGACATTTGCAGTTTTAGCATTAATTTATCTCAGTATCTCTGACCCACGTGACCAAGAAATATTATTCGCCATTATATTAATTTCCAGTGTTTTAGGAATCATTATTGTTTTGCCTATTGGAGGAGCAGATATGCCAGTAGTTGTATCTTTACTAAACTCCTTTTCAGGGATAGCTGCTGCGTTTACGGGCTTTATTATTGGTAATAGTGTACTAATAGTGGCTGGATCCTTAGTAGGAGCATCGGGGTTAATACTAACTTTCATTATGTGCAAAGCGATGAATAGAACACTGCCAGATGTTCTATTCAAATCATTTGGTGGTACCGAGAAAGAGACTCTTACTAGAACGAAAGTTGGCTCAGATGCAGAAGAAGTCGCAATGATGGTTGATGGAGCACAAAAAGTAATTATTGTACCTGGTTATGGAATGGCAGTAAGTCAGTGCCAACATCAAGTTAAAGAATTCGCGGACCTTCTTCAAGAAAGATTCCAAACCGAAGTAAAGTATGCAATTCACCCTGTTGCAGGCCGTATGCCCGGACATATGAATGTCCTACTCGCAGAAGCAAATGTACCATATGATCAACTTATTGAGATGGAAGATATTAATCCTGAATTCCCCGAATGCGATATGGCAGTAGTCATTGGTGCAAATGATACTTGTAATCCCGCCGCAAGAAGTGGAGAAGGTCCTTTGGCGGGTATGCCAATAATCGATGCTGATAAAGCAAGAACAGTTGTGATAATCAAGAGAAGTTTGTCCGTTGGCTATGCAGGAGTTGACAATGATCTCTTCTATGAGGATAAAACTATGATGTTATTTGGTGATGGGAAGAAGATGATGAATGAATTAAACTCTGCAATTAAGGACTTGTAATTTCATCAATTCAAAGGTCATCGTAAAGTAACGGTTATGTGGTAGTCAACACTCGAAATAACATAGGTGTACTGTATGGCGAGCATCAACTCCAAAGCTCTAGTCGTTCTTTTGATTATAGGTATGGCTGCAATTCCTGCTTTAGGAAATAGTGGAGGGCCTCCGTACCTGAATCAGGATGGCGATCCAACAGTAAAATATGGGTGTTCGTGCCATAATAACGGCGCAGCCTCAGAGAGAGCTGTTGTAATGATTACAAGTGTCCCTATTATGTATGAATTAGGTGAGAGTTATGAGTTTACAATCAAGGTAGCAGATTCATTAACACTTTCCGGAGGAGAAGGTAACTCTAAAGCAGGATTTTTACTATCTTCTGATTCCATCGGTGTGTTTTCTTGGAATGATGATCAAGAAATTCGTGTTGCTGCAGATACCGAAGCAGATATATCTCACAGCGAAACAGACTCAGATGGTATATGGATAGTTACTTGGACAGCTCCTTCTAATGACAGCGGAACAGTAAATTTCTGGTTAGCAGGTAACTCAGTAGATGGTGGAGGAATACCAGATGCCGAAGATTATTGGAATTTACTGGCATTTTCTATCAGCCCTCCAGGTACTATTGCAGAAGGTGAAGATGAAGCTACATTGTCCACAAGAACTATTTCAGTAGGTGATTATGACTCCTTATTCCTTCTAGAAGAAACTGATGCTGAGAAAGAGGCTAAGAGACAAGAAGCGCTTTCTATGAAAATTTATGAACAAGGTAGTATGTTTTATTGGTTCAGTTTAACTGCATTAATTATTGGAGCACTTGTACAAAGAGAGATACTTGAAAGAAAATATGATGATGGACCTGAGTATTTAGCATCAGAGTTGGCCTATCCACAAGCATTGAGACAATTGTTCTTCAGTTTAGTTTCATTCGTTATTGCAGTAAGATGGTTGGCTGAAGACGCAGTCCTAGAGTTCCCTCCTAGAGCAGTTTTAGATCCAGAAGCACAAAATGTCACAGATCTTACTAGTTTTGTAATAGGATTTACATTCTTGTTAAGTGGATGGTTTGCTTACTGCTTTTATCGGACAATTTTAGCTGCAAGAGCAAAACCTAAAGTTAAGGATTTACTTTGAATGGAATTTTATCAGAATGAAAAAATGACCTTCTCAGAACACTTTTCTGAGTTATTTAAGATAATTCGATTTAGTGCTTTGGGAGTAGTTATGGTATCTATATTCCTTTCTTTTTATATCGATGATATTCTAGGGAATTGGCTCGAAAGTCTTTCATTAGATGCTGATAATTTTGTATTTTCTGTATATAGTCCATATGACTGGATTGATACTAAGTGGGCTTTATTACTTATTTTTTCTATTGCAATGATATTGCCTTACACCACATATAAAATTAGAAATTTCGCATTACCAGGATTATATGACAGAGAAAAAAAATGGTTTACACTTTCTTTACTCTTCAGTGGAGTTATTATACCCATTTTACTGTATCTAATATGGTTTATTGCTCTTCCTTTTTTAGTAAATTATTTCGACGAAGTTGGGATGGTTGAAGGTGGAAATAATATTGTATCTGCTAGGTATGATGCCGTTTCAATAATTAGTTTAGGCATTGGGGTTTCATGGATATTGGTTATCGGGACATTAACTACTTTAGTTCTTTCAATGTCTCGGTTTTTTGGTATGGTTACAGATAATGAATCTAGAATACGAATTAGGATCCTTTTGATTTGTTTCTCTTTAGTATTATTATCTCTTCCTAGTACTTATGATGGATTAAGGATTATAATATCTCTTCTGACAGTATTGTTTGCTGATTCTATATCTCGCCTCACCCCAATTTTTGAATAATTATCGAACAAAAATACATCGTATTCAAATCATAGTTAGTTTAGCGGCATATATGAGAAAGACGCGAGCAATTCTGGCACTCGCGATAGTTTCTTTCGGCTTTTTGGCAAATATATATTCTGAAGTCATTAATGAATGGCTAGATGATCAGATTCATAATGAGAGCCAACATGAACATGATATCTTAGTCGGCCTTCAAGAAAATGAAAATTGGCTTGTAATACCTGTTACTTTTGAAGGAGATGTATTCGATTCGAATAGAGCCGAAATAATTCTTGATTCTGAAAGCTCTGCTAGCGATTATATTAATCAAATTAATGCTGGCAAGTCAATTCTCAATACAACAATTTTAGATGAGGTTTGGATATCTAACTATAATATCGACTTTTGGGGTCAGGATGGAGAAAACGGTAGAGATTCGGGGACCGATGGCGCAGGTGTAGACAATCTAGTAGAAAATGCAGTTAAAGATTCTTTATTGAATAAAGATTTATCACCTTGGGATTTTGATGATGATGGTATAGTTGACAGAATTCTAATACTTCATTCTGCGAATCCACAAGAAATTGGTGGCGGAGCAAGTTCAATTTGGAGTCACATGTCAGGGCTAGATAATCCAATAGTTATTGATAAATGGTCAATTAATCATTACACTATTGCTTCTACTAAGTCCGGAGTGGGGACCATTGTTCATGAAATGCTTCACCAGATGGGTGCTTATGATTTGTATGATGTCCATAGTTCTCTTCCAACAAGCAATTGGAATGGAATAGGTGAATGGGGAATAATGGCTAGTGGGAATTGGAATGGTAACGGCAACTCACCGGCTTTACCTTCCTCCTCAACATTAGAATTAATCGGAATTGATAGGAGGATTGTCGTCGACCCTAATGTCGGTGGTAATTTCACTCTGGATCCTATTTCTAATGGTGGCGATTATCTTTCAATCGAGACAGGTCCCGGAGAATATATCAAGATAACAAATAGAGGTAATTTTGGTTTTGATTCATCACTTCCTGGGCACGGAATATTAGTTGAATACCAAGATCTCAATAATGGAGACACTAGTAGCAACCTCGTAAATACGGATTCAAATAATGCATGGTTAAAAATCATTGAAGCTGATGGCGATGATGCTTTGATTAGGAATAAGGATTCAGGTAGTGTTGGTGATGTTTTTACTGACGGTACAAAGTTCGGCAATATCGAACAATCAGATGGAATGATGATATATGACAACAGAGGACGTTTGGTTAGTTGGTTTGCTAGTGTAGAATCCTCAGATAGTGGCAATTATTTAATTTCCATCACACCAGTTATCGAAATAAATAGTTCCAATGTTCTAACTCCTCGTCAGCCCGTAGAATTACTTAACGGTGAATCAATTTTTGTAGAAGTTAATACTGATTCGACATGTAATTTCTCTATTGAAATTAATGCATATAATGGGAATAATATTAACCGAACTATGGAATTATCTTCTGGTACCTCAATAGTTTCAATTATGACAATAGATCATAATTTCCCTTCATCTGGTAATATTATTGGCACGTTAGGTTGTGAATCTAATTTAAGAGAAATTGATTTAAAATGGCATCAAGTTGGTCACCGAATCATTACAGATGATTTCTTACTACTAGTTGATTCAGAAAAGAATAATAAAATTTCTATAATACCTGATTTTGAAGGGGAAGAATCAAGATTTTACAACCTTGAAATACAGGGTGCGGCTTCAAGGATAGCAAGTTTGGAATCTAGCATGACTATTAGCCCAGGCGATGATATCGAGATCGTTATTGAACCAGATAATTTGTTAGTGCCCGGAATGATAGCTAGAGGAGAATTAGTTTTAGTAGATAATTTTGGTATCGAACTCAGAATTCCAATCACTCTTGAAGCAAAATCTACTTTCAATAGTAATGCATTATTTTCATGGATTGCAGAGCCAGGAAATGGGTTACTAATGATTAGTATTCTTCTTGGCCTGTCAATATTTACCGGTGGCTCTAATGCTAATAGGGATGAACATTCTGAATCAGAATGATTTTTTTTCATTTTTTAATAGGATTTGTCCATCTTGATTTTGCAGGAGGTCTAATTATTCCTAGATATTTCCAAACATCATCAATTTTCAATGGTTGGAGCCATGTTTTATTTACACCGGATGCTAATCTTGATGCTAGACAAGCGCTTTCCCAATTCATCTTTTTGTTTGATGGACTGACAACTAACCAGGGGGCATGATCTATGCCAATTTTTTTATCATAACATCTCCATTCAGTTCCATATTTGAATCCAGTTCTTGGATGCAAGCCTCTTTCTAATAAATCCGAAAATACATCTGTGATATCTGAGAAATCATTGGCATCTGTAGTGATATATTCTTCAGTAATTTGATCGATTATTCTTCCATCTTGATAATTTATTCCCAGTTGCTCTAAAGGCCATTTTTCATATCCAAAATATAAATTACCTCCATTTATTTCAATTTTGTCATATTTTAATATAAGATTAATATCATCTCTGTTTGGAGGCGATAATTCTCCAAATGGGTTTTCTGATGTTATATTGTAAGTGACTACAGCTTGCTCATTATCAACAACCAACACTTCTGCAATACGTTTTCTTGCCTGTACATCAATTGTCCAAGATAATAATTCATTCATGTTAATGTATTCGGATGAATGGAACCATCTAACTTCAGATTCAGGTTCATCCACTCTTGGATGGCAATTAGAATTCCATCTTAGACCCCATGTTTCTCGACTAAAAATAAGTTCATTCTTTTCTCCTAATTTTTCAGTTAACATTACTTTATTCCCTGGAACTCTCAAAGCTTCTAAAATAATTGCTTCATTAATTAAATTAGGCTTTTTTTTGGTTTCTTCATTTAACCAATTTTCATAAGGCCAATCTAAATGCCTATGGTCATGACAAAAAATAACTTCCGAAGAACTCAATAAAAGATTGTTTCCATTGGTTTTCTGACCTATTGCTGATTTATTCCATAACCTTTCTTTAGCGGAACCTGAATAAATCCAGCACTCATTGTATGGTTCCATGACTCTACGAGGGGCTTCTTGTTTTCATGTCGACGGTTGCAAAATATCATTCATGTGTTTATACTCCGAGGAATGATAACATGAGTGAGGGGCGGACTGAAAGAAAGAAAATATTGAAGAATTTAAGAAATCTCTTGGATGATATGGAGTCTTCTAAAGTCACTCTAATCGGAGATATAATGCTGGATAGATATCATCATGGATACTCCAATAGGCTGATTTCAACTGCCCCTGTTCCGGTTTTGAAAATTTTGCGCTCAGAGGAATCACCTGGTGCTGCAGCACATATTGCAAGAGGTTTAAATTCATTAGGACTTGACGTTTCTGTTTTTTCATCCGTAGGTGACGATAGAGAAGGAGATTTCATCAAAAACCAATTTCTTTCAGATGGTATTTCGATCGATGGAATTGAGACAGTTAACAATCGTCAGACTCTAACTAAAATTAGATTTTTCGGGAGTCGACAGAGTTTACTTGAGAAAACCCAGATTTTATTGCAAGCAGATAGGGAACCTCTAGATGAATTGGACATAGAAGTTAGTAATCGTTTAGTTGAAATGACACTGGAATCAATTCCTGATAGTTGTGCATTGGTTATATCTGACTATGATAAGGGTGTTTTAACAGATGTAGGTGCTCAAAAACTTATTCAATGTGCGAAAAAACATTCAATACCATCCATTGTTGACCCTAAATTAACCGGCCTTGAAAGAAGTCGTGGAGCAACGGTAGTTCTTTTTGAGATTAGAGGTCTTGATCTACTTAGGAGGCGTTTAATGTTAGAAAATGCCAAAGAGGCTGCATCTAGTTTGATTAAGACTTACAACTGGGATTCTATGATAGTCCTTGGAGGTATTGATGGAGTTACGCTATATGAGGCTGATGGAAATATAGAGTTCATACCATGTGCAGCACCTTCGCCATCTCAACAAATAGGCCTTCATGATGCCGCAGCAACCGCTCTAGCTGCAGCACTAGGTAATAGATTCCCAATGAGTTCTGCTGCAGTTCTTGCAGCTGCAGCCTGTGAATGTGTCTTATCGGCACAGGCTAGCCATGAGTTTGTTAATCGTAGAACACTGGGTTTGTGGTTAGATGAACTTTTGTGGCAATTACAGATATCTGATAGATGATTCTGAATCTCCAAAGGATTGGATTCAATACTATAATGCTTCTCGGAATAGGCATGAGAGGCATTCTAATAGGGATATTTTCCGTATTATTATTAATATTCTCAGTTGATTCTGTTGCTGCGGAATCAGAGGAAATAGACGTTTCTATAGGTTTTGATTTTGCATTTGGCGAGATAATTCAGGATGAAAATATTATTTCTGGCACAGTCGTTAGTTCCGAAGAAGAAGTTCAAATTTCTTGGGAAATTTATAATTCCACAGGATTCAAATATAATTGGGGGCTATTCAATGGAGAATCAGAGCAGCTTACTCCCTTAAGTGAAGATTATTTCTCAATGGATTGGCAAATGAATATAAATCCAAATGATTATTATTCTTG
This sequence comes from Euryarchaeota archaeon UBA257, assembly GCA_002498985.1. Taxonomy (GTDB): domain Archaea; phylum Thermoplasmatota; class Poseidoniia; order Poseidoniales; family Thalassarchaeaceae; genus MGIIb-O2. The sequence continues at coordinate 48,743 of DAJO01000031.1, read as the reverse complement.
TTCTTGTGAATTCAAGGTTACTGTTACCTTTGACTCAATAGTAATTTTAGAAGATAAAATGCCCTTTTTCATTTCTAACGAAAATTATGTTTCAGATTCAAATTATACAATGCTTGTTGACAATCCATTAGAAAATGATTGGATTAATGGAAACTTACTAGTTGAAGGTAGAATTAGTGATATTACGGGAGGTAACCCTTCTTCGGCTCAAATTTTTGTCAAGCGTTATGTAACTTTTACTGAAACATGTAATGTCCAACCAATTTCTAATATCGAAAATGAGGTTTCTCTTTCCTTTGACGATAATAATTTCTTTTCATTTGAATTAGATATGGAGACAAAGCCTGATGGATGGTATGAATTAGTCATTCTTTTATCTAATCCTGATGATTCAGATATCATGGATTTTTACACTTGTCTACCATTCAAACTAAATAATCTAAATCCTACAATTACAATAACAACCCCTCCATCAGACATTGTTGAAGGATTGTCTTCAATGGTAATTGATGCATCCTCATCAGAGGATCCAATTTGGACAGAAGAATTATTATATTTTATTTGGACATGTACTAATTCCAGAGATAATAGTATTATTGTCCATGAAGGTTATGAGGCCCTATCTTTTGAGTTAGATAGTAGCATATCTGCAAATTATAACCTCAAGTTAGAAGTAGTAGATCAAGGTGGTTTATCATCTACTACTGAATACAATTTCTCTATATCAAATCTCATACCCTCATCGAAATTAAGTATTAACGGTATAAATGTAAATGATGGTGATGAAATTAATCTTGATTCCCTCGATCTTATTTTGTTAGATGGTTCTAAATCTTCAGATACCGAAAATGATTTACAAGGATTAAGATGTATCTGGTCAATTAATGGAATTGTAATGTTTGAAGGATGTGAAAACAGGGAATTAATTTGGCCCGAAAACCAGACTGATAATAAGGAAATAGTTCTGAGACTTGATGTAATGGATAATGATGGAGATTTCTCCTCACAGTCTGTAAAATTAATTAATCCTAATGTTAATGATTCTCTGCCTTATCCTTTGATAATATTATTTATTTCATTTCTTTTCTTAATTTCTTCCATTTTCTACAGATTTAGAAAAGATTCAGAAAATAATTCTATCCCAAAATGGTCTAAAGGAAAATAATGAATTACACAGATAAATAAGAGGAAGCCATTTCGTCAACATATGAGTGTTATGGGTGAACTGCCGTTCTCTATGGATGAGTATAGGGGTAGGCAGGATAGATTTCTCTCTAAATGCAAAGAAGATGCATTGGTTTTAATCCCAACTAATCCAGTAAGAATTAGATCAAATGATACTTCATATCCTTTTCGTGCTAATTCTTACATGCTGTATTTGTGTGGTTGGATGCAACCAGAGGCTGTTTTTATGGCATTTAATGATTCAGGAGTTTGGAAGAGTAGTCTTTTTGTTCAACCACGCGATACACGTGCGGAAATTTGGGAAGGAAGAAGAGTCGGAACAGAGGGTGCTTCTTCGTTTTGGCCAGTTGATGAAGCCTTTTCAATAGAAGATTTGGAGCAAATAGTTCAGAATAAATTAGATAATTGTAATTCTATTTCCAGTGTAACTGGTTTCGATGAAAAACTCGATATAATAATTAAAAAAACCAATCTGGAGATAACAGATGCTAGAGTAATTTTGGACGATTTGAGAGTAATTAAATCCGATGAAGAAATTAAAATTATGCATGAGGCAGGAATTTTAGCATCCAACGCTCACGTCGAAGGTATAATGAAAACCTACTCTGGCATTGGTGAGTGGGAAATTCAATCTATTATTGAAGCACATTTCTCAACAAATCAAAGTTGTCCAAGTTACAGTTCAATTGTTGGCGGTGGAGATAATGCGACAATCTTACATTACAATTCGAATAATATGAAAATAAATGATGGAGATTTAGTTTTAGTTGATGCTGGTTGTGAAATTTCAGGTTATGCATCTGATATCACTAGAACATGGCCAGTTAATGGGAAGTTTTCAGACGCACAAAAAGAAATTTACAATTTAGTTTTAAATGCAGAAAAAGCAGCAATTGAAGCTTGTATTGTTGGTTCTCCGTGGAGTTCTATGCATCACGCTAGCTCAAAGGTTTTAGCACAAGGATTAATCGATTTAGGTATACTTGATTGTAGTCTGGAAGAAGCATTAGGTGAAAATTTTAACGGCCCTTACAGAAATTTTTTCATGCATGGAACCGGACATATGTTAGGTCTTGACGTACATGATGTCGGTGGTGGTAGACAAGGAGATAAGGGCCCAGAGAGATTACTTCAACCTGGAATGGTGTTAACTATAGAACCTGGTCTTTACTTTGGAAGTTGGAGGTCAGATATTGATATTCCAAAGAGATATTCAGGTATAGGGATTCGAATAGAAGATGATATTTTAGTCACTAATGAAGGACCAGTAATTCTAACATCTTCATGTCCCAAAGAGATTTTTGAGATTGAATCTTTAGTCGGTAAAATGATTGAGGGTTAAAAATGCGTAATTGGGAAAAAATTCTCTCTGAGCAACTATTGCCTGATGCAAAGAGACTTTCTGTTGAAGATGCAACCATTCTTTACGAAGATGCAGATATTAATGACCTGATGTTCGTTTCTCTAGAAAGAAGAAAAAAGCAAGTACCAGGTGATTCCGTGACATACCTAGTTGATAGAAATATCAATTATACTAATATTTGCACCATAAATTGTCAATTTTGTTCATTTTATAGACCTCCGGGGCATTCTGAAGTATATACTCAATCCTTTGAAGAGATTAGTCAAAGAATCTCTGAACTAGAAAATATAGGTGGCTCTAGAATCTTAATGCAAGGAGGTGTTAATCCTGACCTAGATCTTGAATGGTATCTAGAATTACTTTCTTACATCCGTAATAAACATCCACAAATCTCATTGGATTGTTTTTCCCCCATAGAAATTGAAGGAATCGCAGATGTTTGTAATCTTTCTACACTAGAAGTATTGACGAAATTGAAAGAATCTGGTATGCACGGTCTCCCTGGCGGCGGTGCTGAAATGTTAGTTGATGATGTCAGACTTGATATTTCTCCTAAGAAAGGTTCCGCGGAAAATTGGCTTAGAGTTATGTCTGAGGCACAAAAACTGGGACTTACAACATCTGCAACCAATGTTTTTGGTTTCGGCGAAACAGAACATCACCGCATACTTCATATGGAACGTATTAGAGAATTACAAGATCAAGCAATTTCTAAGGGCAGGGTTGGTTTTACATCATTCGTAGCGTGGCCTGTTCAATTAGAAAATAATTCATTCGGAAAGAGAAATCGCGGTAGAAACCGCATAGAATTAGGTGCTGGACCTGTTGAATATCTTAGGCATATATCTGTTTCTCGTTTATTCTTCGATAACATTGACCACATTCAAGCATCATGGCCTACGATGGGTCTCGGTGTTGCTCAAATGGCAATTTTAGCTGGTGCAGATGATGCCGGCTCAACGATGATGGAAGAAAATGTGGTTTCCGCTTCTGGGACAAAGAAAACATTAGCTAAGGAGGAAGAATTGCAGATGTCTATAATCCGGGCAGGATTTTCTCCAATTAAAAGAGATTCTGACTATAACCATCTTAACACCGAAATTTTTAATGAAGGTGATTTTGTAGCAGTCATTCCTACGCAAAATTAAAAATCCGATAATTCTAATCTCCCGCTTCTTACAGGTAAATTCTCAATCTCAATTTTATGATGGTAATCATCCATTGTTATAGGTCTAACCCATTTCATTTTTGTCCCATCGTTTCTCAAGAACTCAATAATTAATTCCCAGTGGACAGCTATTAATCCCGAATATATTGAACCAGGCCATAATTCCTCAGGGCCTTCTAAAGTGATTCCTAATAGATTTTCTTTATTGGACATTTCAACCCACTTTCCAGGGTCTAAGACTCTCATTGGCTCTAACATCATAACTCTTTTGTCAGCTACATTCATCGGTATTGATTCGCCAACTCCAGTACCTAATTCTTCACCTGAGGCTATTCTTCTGGCAGGTAGTGCAGTGGACATACCTGGAATAGTCTGCTCACCTTCTTTTTTACCCTGAGAATCAAGAATCATTTTTCTTTCGGGAACTGCAACTCCGACTTGTATCCTACCTCGAATTATTTTGAGACCCATTGGTATTTTTTCCATAGAAATTTTTATTTTATTCTCTCCTTTATTTATCTCAATATCTGGCGATTCTATTGGATTAGAAATAAGAAAATTTTGTCTCTTGATATCTCTCATATTTGCAATCATTCTAAAAATCATTGGAGAGATAAATATAGGGAATGCTATAAATAAAAATAATGGGTAATCCAATTCCCCTATCCTGATTGAGTAATTCAACATTTCTAAGATTGGACTAATGAAACTAATATTACTGAATACAGGAGTTATGGCTCTCATAAATAATGTTGAGATTAATATTATCACTGCTGGGGCGATCATTTTCCTCGCTCTATAGTGCATCGGATCCGGATCAATATACCATCCATTCCTTGTACGCATTAGGAATGGAAACGTTTCTTTTGATACATTTCCACGTATTAATTTGAGTCCCTCATCATTTTCATTAATTTTCCTCCATTCAACAAACCATTTATTTTCTCTTCCAATTTTAAATGGTGGTGGCGGTTTATTTTCAGATTCCAGTATCACTTCAATTACAGGAATTTCCTCTGAGATCATGTCGTAATGTTCGAAAGGTGGGTATCTAATCCTTTGAACTGACTTTTCCATTTTTTCAACTCCATAAAACTGCCTTTATTGCTTTCCCAGCAAGTTTTCTGAATTCTGGAATATCTTTCAACATTTTCGTCCCTAATGGAATGGGGTTTTCTATTTCTCCTACCTCATTAATCATTTTTATAACATCTGGTTTAGCCCAAACTTTGAAAATTTCTTCTAGTTCTTCATCAGTAGAATGGGAAAGAAAAGCATCTCTTAATGCCCTAGCTCTCGATTGTGATTTTCTCATTTTATCAATTTTCTTATCAATCTTAGATAAACTGGTTGCATCTAATTTGTTTTTTCTTATCAAATCTATAAAATCATCAACTATAATGTCTATATGAGCAAATCCTGGGCCAATCCCACCTCCTGTTGTTGGTTTACAAATTCCTGCTGCATCTCCGAAAAGAGCAACTCTTGTAGATGTTGTATTCTTCAAAATTCCACTCGGAACCGATCCAACGAATCTTCCTACTTCTTTACAATCTTTGAACTTAAATGACCACCTGCTATTATTCATCAATTCATTTAGTAGTTCTTCACATGATCTTTCTCCGATATATTTTGTCTGACTCCAAACCCCAACTCTTGCTGTATCTCCAGATGGTATAACCCATGCGAAAAATCCTGGTGAAATATCAGAACCTGTATACATGTCGAGTTTTCCATTTTTCCCCATATATCCTGTAACTTCTATTTGCATACCAATCATGGTTTCTTTAGGCCTTCCCATACGCATTGTTCTTCTAACCCATGAATGTGCACCGTCAGCCCCACAAATGATTTTTGTAGTTAATTTCTTGATTCCATTAGGTGTTAGAATCTCTATCTCAACGCTATCTTCTTTAAATTCTAAATTGATAGGTTTACTAGATAACCAAATATCTGCCCCCGATTCTATAGACTGTATTATCACTGCTTCATCGAATAACTTTCTGCATACTGACCAAGTTCTAACTTTCTCTTCATGACCAATTTCTACTAATGTCCCTTCAGGGCTATATATTCTAGCACCCCAAATAGGAGTGAGTACTGTATTTACTAATCCTACAGATGCCATTGCTTTCGGGTTTACTAATCCCGCACACTGAAACGGCCTACCAATTTCCGAATGTTCTTCCAAAATAAGAACCTTCAGTTTATTTTTTGCTAACTTTTGTGCAAGATAGCCCCCAATTGGCCCAGCACCAACTATAACAGCATCATAGTCGAACTCATTCATAGTTTATTCAACAGGTGTACCTTATTGATATCTTCTAATCTCATTTCTTGCGAGATTTTTTATTTTTCTTCATCACAGTATCTATTATTTTACTAGCATCTTTCTTAGTCAACTCCTCAATGGAAACAATATCAGCTATAGAAAGAATATCACTTAGAGGAACTTCCTCTCTGATTGCAATTTTATTGATTAATTTAACTTGTGATTCTGTTGCAGGTAATAATTGACTTTCGGAAATCAATTGATCAATTACCCTACTTGCGGTACCGTCCTTACCCCCTGTGAGGTTGTTTATATCGTCTACATCGACAATTTTACATACATCTACTAATTTGTATCCCAATTGATCCGATAATTTAATAATTAAATTTATTTGTTTCTCGCTAGCTGGAAAATCACCACCTTCTTCGATGATTAAATCCAATGTTTCTCTCATCTCATCCCCTGTCAACTCATGAGGTTTTTTACCATTGAGATAATTCGCTATCTCATTCTGTTTCATATTTTTGATTAGGTTATTAAGTAACTCAATTTGTCTTTTAGAAGGGACACTCCTTTTCTTTGTTTTAGCATTATCATTCATTCTCTCAAAATTTTCTATGAAATCGTGCCAAATCTTAGGGGCAGATTGAGTACTATCTTCGATTGTATCAAGATTTGACTCCATCTTTGCTGTAAATTCACTATTAAATAATCCTTGATTATCCTGTTCGTTATAAAATGGTACAACTTCTAACCACATAGTTTTTCCAGCGTCCGTAGGAATCAGTGAACCGCTGTTATTTTCAACATATTTTCTCCTATTCAATGTTTGAATAGTTGATACATATGTAGACGGCCTACCTATTCCTACCTTTTTCATCTGTTGTACGATAGAACTCTCAGAAAATCTCCTAGGTGGTTTTGTTTCATCGCTAACCAGTTGTGGATTTTCAGAATCACACATTATGTCCCATTTTGATCCTATGCTCAGTTCTGAAGAAGGTGGATTTTCAATGATATTTTTTTGGTAATCCTTGTACACAGCCTCCCATCCAGCGTGCGTTCTCCAAGATGCGGTTCCTGTTATTTTCTTATCTAAATTATCAGTTTTCGCTTCAATTCTTCTTGTTTCACGTATAGAGTTAGACATTTGACTACCTGCAAATCTTGCCCAAATTAATTTATATAATGTTTTCAAATCATCTTTGTTATCTTCCGATAGTTGATTAATTTCAGGCCTCGTTGGTCTGATTGCCTCGTGAGCATCTTGAACATTACTACTTCCCTTTTTAGCATCGGGTCCAAGAACCCCCTCTCCTAGAAATTTTTCACCATATTTTTCTCTAATAAGTTGCTTGATAGTATCTCTTGCTTCCTTATTTGTCCTAGTAGAATCTGTTCTTATGTACGTCACATGTCCTGAATTATACAATTCTCCAGCAACAGAACTAGTTTTAGATACAGACCATCCTAATGTTGAACTAGCCGCTTGTAACATAGTATCTGTGGTGAAAGGTGGTTTCGGGCTCCTGTTACTCTTACCTTCTTTAACAGTGACAATCTCTATGGTTTTATTCTGATTAAGAATTTCAATAGAACGATCTGCTAATTCTTTATCAAAAGTCCTATCTGGAAAATGTTTTCCATCATCATCAAGCCATGCTCCCGAGTCATTCTTTTCATGAAATCTAATTTTGAAATTGACATTATCTGAACTGAAATTAACACTATGGAAATTTATTGGTACGTGTTTTTCACGTAACAACTCTCTTTCAACGATGAACCCTAGAGTCGGTGTTTGCACTCTCCCCATAGATGCTAATTTCCAAGATCTAGAAAACCTTGAGCATTCAAATCCTACTAGTCTATCCATAAATCTTCTAACTTTAGCTGAATCCACTAAAGCCGTATCAATTTCTCTCGCTTGATTGATAGCATCATTAACTGATTTTTCTGTTATTTCATTGAATGTAACTCTCTTTTGGGAATCAAAATCTGCAAAAATGATACTGAGCCTCCATGCAATGAATTCTCCTTCTCTATCTGGGTCGGTAGCAATATATACTTCGTCAACGTTAGATTTCTTTGCCTTCTTAATCATATCTTTGATTTTTTTTTCCGCTCCTCTAGTCCATCCCCAAGGAGGTTCTGGAAGCACATTTTTTTCTGATTTCCACATTGACTTAGAAGATCCCTTGCTACCTTTTGAGGGTAAATCCTGGACGTGCCCTCCACATGCTTGGACAATCCATCCTTTCCCTAAATATTTCTTCACAGTCTTCGCCTTAGCACCGGACTCAAGAATCATCAGTTTCATATTTTCCAACCATCACTAAGTCAATAAGCTACCATCGACCATTATATTTGACCGCAGAATACAACCTGTATAAACTTGAGTCAGTACAGATTGATACAAGGCGCGCGCGCACGCGAGGCGCGCGAGACCGACTAGAAATTTTGTTTCCTAGACATAACTTCATCCCATGGTTCTGATGCCGCTGGACCAGCGCACCCTATACAACCTGGATAGCCGGCTCTGCCTAATTCGACAATCTTTTGTTGTAGATTATTCCATTTCTCGTTACCACCTTTTATCCAAACAATTTCTAACGACACTGGAGGGTTCTGAGAAATTATTCCATTTGCAGAATTCTTATTCATGAAGAAAATATCTTCTGAATCTGAAATTTGTGATTCTATTCCAAAAATTATTTTTGGTGCTTTATCGGATAATTCTGCCGCAAGAGATTCTATTTCTTCTATTAATTCTCCGTCATGGATAATTTTAACGCCACTAGATCGTAGTATTCTTCTTGCTAATTCAGAGACTGCTGCATCCCCATTAGAACCACTCATGTATCTCGGATGGTGCGTAACGCTTGAAGAGTGTCGGTTCACCGGCATTACCGTGGGACTTCCATATCGAATGTTTGGTAGGCCAATGTTGGGCCTAATAGATTCAGAAAGAGCGCATGGTCTCGGGCTTTCTTCCTTAGCAAAATTAGAGAGAAGTTCCATCGGTAGGAATTTTCTAAGGACCCTATATCAAGCTCCAGAATTACCTATCAATGTTTTTGGTTTATCCTTTAATCATCCATTAGGTATAGCAGCGGGATTTGACAAAAAAGCACAGGCCTTATCTGCATGGCCTTCTCTAGGATTTTCATGGATGGAATATGGAGGAATTACTAGATTCCCTCAAGAAGGAAATCCTAAACCTAGAATGTTTAGAGCGAATAAAGAAAATGCTTTGATCAATAGAATGGGTTTCAATAATCCTGGTGCTTTAGCAGTAAGGGATAATTTAATTGATAGAAAATCTGTTGGTTTATGGCCCGATAACCCTGTGGCTGCAAATATTGGTAGATCAAAAAAAGTTTCTAATGAGGACGCGCCCGGAGATTACTCTTCCACACTCGACATTCTTTGGGATTATTCTGACTTATTTGTCTTGAATGTATCTTCGCCTAACACTCCAGGCCTCAGAGAATTACAGGAAGCAGATCATCTAAGGAGTGTTTTAAATTCATGTAATGGAATTAGAGATAAAAAAGGTAATCATAAACCAATATTACTGAAGTTTTCACCTGATATGAGTGATGATGACTTAATTAGTTCAGCTGAAGTTGCTATCAACTCTAAGGTTGATGGTTTTGTAGCAACTAATACTACAATTTCTCGATATGTCCCAAAAAATTCACAATCTAGATCAGCTTTTGCTCAATCAGGGGGTCTTTCAGGACGTCCTCTGAGAAAAAGGTCATTAGAAGTGGTCAATTTACTGTATGATTATACTGATTCTAAAGTGCCAATAATTGGAGTAGGTGGGATTGATTCCGTTGAATCTGCCTGGGATATGATAATTTCTGGTGCCTCATTAATACAATTATATTCTGCGTTAGTCTTCAATGGACCTTCCGTAGTTTCTAAAATAATTAAAGGACTCAAAATAAAAGTTCGTGAAAATAATTTTTCTAACATCAGTGAAGCAGTGGGTTCTAAACACACCTGAGAACACAAACCTCATCAGTGTTTTTCAATTGGAACATATATGGCTGCAACTAGAGGTAGGAAACTCGTTGTAGTAGGTTTAGGGTTGTTAGGATTAATATCTTTGATGTTAATTAGTGTAGATCCAGAAATCCAATATACTGTTGACGAAGTTATGGGTGCTCCTGAAGATTTTACTTCTGATGAAATTCATCTTAGAGGCACAGTATTAGAAGGTTCAGTAGATGAAACTTCAAAGATGTTTATTCTAGCAGGCACTGGTGAAAATGCACAACTATTTGTAGATATTTCCTCAGTTGCTTTACCAGATGGTTTTGGCGAGGGGTACATGATTGCAGTTAAAGGAGATCTTGAAAATATCAATGGTAAATGGACAATTTCTGCAAACTCGATACAAACTGGATGTCCCTCAAAATATTCTGCTGAATGATAATTTTCTTTTCATTTCTTTTTATATCATTTTGGGGTTTCATTAAAATGGGGTGGTAATTACGGATGTATGGGCTAGGGGGAGTGTTGACGTGCTCTATTATTCACAAATCGTCAATAATGGTGACCTGAAGTCTGAGGGCGGCGTAAACGAAGCATCGATGACCCATTGGGTAACAGCGACACTTCGCCTCCAAGAGATGCAGGTTGGCATAACGGATTTCCGGAGGGAAATTCGAAGTGCCTTATACCCGGGAACCAGGTCAGGCGCGGAAGCGAGCAGCCCGACCGGGGATGCTGGATGCCTTGGAATAGCGGAGTTGAGGAGCTCAATGAATTTTCATCGATGGTGACGAACGTCCACCGAAGACATGCCCACATTTTCATTAATGAGGAATTGTATCTAATCCACCCATTTTACATATAATTTCGAAATGTTTCTCTGAAACAGGTTGCACTGATAGCCTAGATCCTTTCATTAGTAATTTCATACCCTCCAAAGTAGGGTTATCTCTCATTTCTTGTAAAGAAACCGTTTTTTGTAAAGCAATTATTGGTTCAATATCTACCATCATCCACCTTGGATTTTCTGGAGTCGCCTTTTCATCATAATATTTTGAATTTGAATCTTGTGCTGTAAAATCAGGGTATCCTTCTTTGCAAATTTTTGCCACTCCAGCAATATGTGGCGGCTTAAAGTTAGAGTGATAGAAAAAAACTAAGTCTCCAATTTTCATATCATCTCTCATCATATTTCTTGCTTGGTAATTTCTTACTCCATCCCAATGTGTGCTTTTGTCTTCAACTAGTTTTTCCCATGGGTATACATGAGGTTCACTCTTCATCAGCCAGTAATTCATATTTGTCCCAGTGGGAATAGGTGAATGAAAGTGTCGTCACCAAGCATCATCTGATGTACCAATAATCAAGGTTGCATCAATAGAGTCCGCATCACCTCTATCAATTGCTCTTTTCAGTCCCGCAGTTTTGACCATTCTAGATACCCCTCCTGTTAAATTCACATTTGCTTTCACCATAATGGCATAAACAGCAGGCAATAGTATTAGAGCAGAAATTGCAGCAATAACAATTAACACAATAATGACTATAATGAACGGTTTAATTGCAGGGATATTAATGGTCAATGCACAAAACATCCCTGCTGTAGTTACAAGTGTTGCTTCTGCTAAACTCATTCCGGTTGTAGCACATGCAGCTTTTATCGCTTCTAAATTTCCTCCTTCCTCTCTCACTCTGTTAGCTATATGAATTGAAAAATCAACACCAACGCCAACAAGAATAGACCCTACCATTACTGTAACTAGTGATAGTTGAACACCTCCAAGATCCATGATCATCCACTGCATAGCAACAGTAAATCCTACTGGTATAGTTGTTAGTAATGAGTATAATATATCTCGGAAAACTAATCCTAAAGTTATGATTGTGAATAACAAAGCGAAACCAAGAGAACTCCATTGTGAGCCAACAATTAATTCATTCACTTCTATTGTAACTGATGCAACACCAATAAGTTCAGGTGTACCGGTAGTCCCTCCTAAGCCAGAGTTTGCAGCATGCTTGTTCACTAAATTAGTAGCGATTTCTGTACCTACAACATCCATAAATGGCATATCAATATAGATTAAACTACTACTATAATCTTCTGAGATGAATAACTCCCTCATCTCATCAGTTAAGCTATTATAGAATACATAGAGTAAGAAATTTTGAGCTTGTTGCCCCCCCAATTCCTGTGCATCAAGTGTATCTAAGGTTCTCCAAAATGACGCATTTCCAGATTGTGAATTATTGAATAATAATTCTGCAACATCTTTGATTGGGCCCGCATTATCAGGTACTAAATCGGCTATTGGTGCTCCTGAAACATCCACAGAAACTGCTATCGCCTTCATTAAGAAAACAATTGATACAGCTGTTACTTGATCCACCTCTGCACATTGCCCTTCAAGTTTCTCTATAGCTTCTAATCCGTAGAAAGGATCATCGGCCGTAAGATCTGTCAAATCTGCAGTTGCACCAATATTTTCTGATATTTTCAAGAATCCTGGTTGTCCTGATTCGAATTCATCACTGTAAGTTTTCATTTTTTGTACCGCATCAACATCTTGAGGTGCCATCTCTAATAAATCAAGATTAGATTCTACATTTTCTCTGGAAATACCTGCTGAGAAAACCATTACAATGATAAATAATATGAGCGTCACTTTCGTCCATTTTACTGGTATTGATACTATACTTACGAAAACCTGAGGTGGAGGGTGTGATGGTTTTTTTAAATCCAATAATATCGTTAAATTTGGTACCATTAACATTGTCATGACATATACTACAACTATTCCGAAAGCTAGCGACCAACCAACGGTTTGAATAGGTGCCATTGGAGTAAATGTTAGAGAAATAAAACCAATTATCGTAGTGATTGCAGATAAGAATACTGCTTTACCTGTCGATTTCAATGCTTCTTCCATCTTTTCATTGGGAGTTCCTTTAGCTTCCGCATAACGATTTGTAATATGAAGACCGTATGAAACGCCGAGAGCTAGAACTATCGGTCCTACAATAATCACCGTCATTGTAACTTCATAATTTGACCATCCTATTATGCCCATAGTCAAGAAAACAGAACATAATGTAGGTAATCCCGAAATTATTAGAACTTTAATACCTTGAACCAACCTAAATCTTCCTGTTTGTAATAAGTCACAATGGAATAGGAAGAGCGTGACAGCTACCAGAAAAACTCCTAATGGAAACACATCCCAGAATAGACTGAATGACTCTTCTGTTACCGCATTAGTAATAGGAGCAGGGCCTGTGAGGGCCATACTCAACTTCATACATTCCCAATCTGTAAATTCTTCAGTGCTACCATCGTTATTTGGATCGCATTGCGTAGAACCGATACTACTTAGATAGTCAATTTCTCTCTGTGTTTTTTCGATCATTTCACTAACATCTGCTTCAGCAGAAATTCCCATTATTATAACAGCTCTATTCCAGTAATTAGCCTTCTCAGCTTCAGCTCTACCTACGTCTCTTACTAATTTATCTAGAGCATTTTGAGGTATTTCATCTAATATCTGATCTACTCTTTCTTGCTCATCAGGAATTGCATAATTCCCTAAAAAATCTTGTTGAGAGTCTATAGTTTCATTAATCTGTTCAGAAAATTCTTCTTGTCCTGTGGACGCAGCCACACCTGAAGCAAATGCTTTAGCAACTCTGACGGCACTGGAATTAACTTCCTTAATTACAGCAGAGATAGAAAGAACGTATATTATATCATCAAATTCTCCTCCATCATTACTATTCGAATTCATTGCACTTTCCATAGCATCAATTTGTTTTAGAACATTTACTTTAGTAACATTGTTAAACTCTGATTCCACATAAATAATCATTACATTAGTAGTCCAATCTTCTTCTACCTCATCAATCAATAGAGATACCTGTGAACCGTCAGGTAAGTATACTTCTAAATCTCCATTCACATTCATAGAAGATTCTTCATTACAAAAACTTGGATTGAAATCTTTTCTACAATCAATAGCGCCTGAGTGCAATGTGAAATAGCCAGTAAAAACCAAGCAGAAGACAATTACAAAAATTGGAAATTTAACTAATGCTTGTGAAGGTGATAATCCCGATAAAGACCTTCTTATTTTATTCGGAGCCAAGATAATAGCTTCTTTAACGCTATTAGAATCGATATTATTCATACGTTCCTTGTATGAAATTTTATTTGATGAATCAGCACTATTATCACTTCCTTGAATGGTCATGGTGCTACCTCTCTGTATGGTCGTGGATAAGGGCGGGACTTCAACCCCACGCTTCCACACGCTTGAAAATACCATTTACATCATGTCTTTTGATTGGCAATAGTCAAGAATAAGTTACTACGGGGTCATAACATAAGGTCTGGGATATATACATGGGTAAACCAAAAATTACTGACAAAAGATGGTCCATAGATCTTGAGAAAAGAATTCAAGAAGAACATTATGGTGAGACTTATAATAGCAGGTATTCATTCAATCCTGACTCTAAAAAAGAAATATTTGTGATTGATACTCCTCCGCCATATCCTAGTGGAACTTGGCATATTGGAGCAGTTGCCCAATATAGTATGATAGATGTAATTGCTCGTAGCCAGAGATTGTTGGGTAAGGAAGTATACTTTCCATGGGGTGTAGACCGTAATGGAATAAACATTGAATTTACGGTGGAGAAGAAAACTGGTAAAAAAATGAGAACCTTTGAGCGAGGTAATTTCATTGATATATGCAGAGATACTATCGAAGATTACACACAAGCTATGAGAGAAACTGCTTGTAGGGTTGGCCTATCCTGTTCCTTCGAGAATGAATATTTGACTGACTCTCCTGAATATAGGTCTGTATCCCAATCTATATTTGTTGATTTGTTTAAGCAGGGAAATATTGTTGAAGATTTAAGGCCTAATATATATGACCCTGTGGAAGGAACTACAATTGCAGATGCTGAAGTCCAAAGAATTTCTAGGTCGACGAAACTTTGTGATGTGATTTGGGAAACAGAAGATGGTGAGAACGTCATTATTACAACAACAAGGCCAGAGTTAATTTGTGCATGCGGAATAGTTTTGGTACATCCAGAAGACAGTCGATATTCACACTTGATTGGTAAAGAAATACATTTACCATTAGCAGTAAATGGACGCAGTAAGAAAGTAATAATTTCCTCCCATCATTCTGTCAAAATGGAATTTGGATCTGGTGTATTGATGGTATGCTCCTTCGGTGATCAAAACGATGTATCTGTTTTCAGAGAATTTGGCTTGGATCCATTTGTAGCAATCAATCTAAAAGGAGAAATGACTGAAATTTCTGGCCCCCTATCAGGTTTATCTGTGATTGAAGCTAGGAAAAAAGCAATAGAAATTTTAGAACAAGAAAATAAGTTATCCTCAATCAAGGACCATGAACAAGAGATACCAGTTAGTGAGAGAGGAAATAATCCAGTTGAGATAATATTACTCAAAGAATGGTATGTCAAACAAATACATACTTTAGAACGTATGAATGAATTAGTTTCAGAGATTAACTTCATACCACCTAGGAATAAGCAATTCCTTGACGATTGGATGCAAAATATTTCTATTGATTGGCCGATTTCGAGAAGACGTTGGTATCATACTGAAGTGCCTATTTGGTATACTGAGGATGGCTCAAAAGTTGTAGTTCCTCCATCTGGAGTTTATGTCCAACCATGGAGGGATTTACCTCCTAAGGATTCTGAAGTATTAGATA
The DNA here is from genome assembly GCA_002498985.1 of Euryarchaeota archaeon UBA257. GTDB lineage: Archaea > Thermoplasmatota > Poseidoniia > Poseidoniales > Thalassarchaeaceae > MGIIb-O2. Next base: position 33,000 of record DAJO01000031.1, on the reverse strand, counting down.
GAGAGACCAAAGAAACTTTGGGGATATACGAAGACATGAAAGCTCAACTTGGAGAATTAACTGGTGAAGAGAAAGTATTCGATACTTGGATGGATTCTTCTAATTCTAATTTGTTTGTATCAGGGTATGGTAAAAATCAAGAATTATTTGAGAAGGCTTTTCCGACGGCTTTACGTCCTCAAGGTAAGGAAATTGTTAGGACGTGGTTGTACTATACTTTACTCAAGAGTACTCTTCTGTTGGATAAACCAGGTTTCACAAATGTTTGGATCGACGGTCTCGGAATGGACCCATGGGGAAGAAAAATGTCCAAATCTCTGGGTAATGGTATTGATGCTAATTCAGTTCTAGAATGTGGTTTTGGCGGAAGAACAGGCTCATGGAAAATTAAGGGTACTGATGGTAAACAGATACATCTTAAAGCCAATAAAATAGGAAGTGAATGTTTCCGTCTATGGAAGGCCTGTGATGCCCAAGTGGGGGATGATTTCCATATTAATCCAGAAGAAATTGAAGCAAAATATTTCGGTGTTCTAACAAAAATATTCAATGTGGCTAGATTTGCAAGTCAATTCGAGGTCCCCTCTGATCTTAATTCCGAACCAAATAATTTAGAGATTGAAGACCAGTGGATTCTTTCAGAATTCAGTCAAATGATGACTAAAGTTGAGGAATCTTGGTCTAAAGTAGATATCTATAATGCGGCTCAGTCGATTAAGAATTTCAGCACAGGAGTATTTCCAAGCCACTGGCTAGAAATGGTAAAATCGAGACTTTATGAGGGGGATGAAGCAGCTGCTTGGACATTGCACAGAATTGTGAGAGATGTTTTGACTTCACTAAGCCCTATTTGTCCATTTTTCACTCACTACCTCTCAACGACACTTTATGCCAATAGCTCTGTTGACGTTAGAGAGTTTCCGGATATTATTGTCAGTAAATCTGAATTTTTAAACTTAACAAATCATGTTATTGAATTTAATTCAGAAGTTTGGAAATTAAAGAAAGATAATGGTATTTCATTGAATACTGAAATCCCTAATGTTAAAATTCCTAAAGAATTGGAAATACTTTCCGATTCATTAATTAGAATGCACAGAATAATTTAGTTCAAACTTGTTTTTGGTTTGTTGCCATTCAAAGTTTCGATGACTAATGAGGCCATTTCTATTCCAATTCTTGCTTGCGCTTCCTTTGTAGCCGCACCAATATGTGGCGTTCCATGAAAATTCTCATTATCAAATAGAGGATTACTCGTCGCTGGTTCAATCTCGAAAACATCTAGGGCTAAACTTGACAATTGTCCACTTTTTATTGCTTCTAGTGCTGCAGTTTCGTCGATGATACCTCCTCTTGCACAGTTTACCAGATGATTTCCACAATGTATCCCATCATCTCCTACCCCTGGCATCAGATTAATTCTTGATGAATTTACTAAGTGGTAAGTTTCCTCTGTGAGGTTGCAATGAATAGATACATGTGTACACATTCGAAAAATACTATCTACATCATTATGTAATTTACAGTTATTTCTCTTAGCAATTTCTTTAGGGACATATGGATCATATGCGTGTAAATCCATTCCTAATGCTTTAGCAATGTTACCAACTCCCTGCGCTATTCTACCATATCCAATAAGTCCTAGAGATTTACCTGATAATTCTGTACCTACTAATTCTTTTTTCGCCCATACGCCATCTCTCAATCTTCTATCGGCAGTAGTTATATTTCTGCACGATGCCAGTAGATGGGCAATTGTCATTTCAACAACACTTTTTGTTGATGCTCTTGGAGTATTACATACAACAATACTATTTTCGGTTGCGGCTTCAATATCGATATTATCGACACCTACTCCTGCTCTTCCAATAAATTTTAATCCAGTCTCTTTATTTACTGACGAGTTGATTACATCTCTAGTCAATTTAGTTGCACTTCTAACAACTACTGCATCAAAATCGGCTAAAACTCCTGAAAGAAGTTCTTCCTCAGTGTAATGTTTAACAACGACATCATGACCATTATCAGTTATCATTTCAATGGCTTTTTCATCCATTCCATCTGTTACTGCTACTCTCCCCATAACTCTTCTAGTATAACTTACCCAATCAATATTGCTAATGTAACTGATTAACCTCAGCATTCATAATCATTCACCCGATGCGCTAGGTCAGAGGTAAGAAAGTATGAAAGAAACTAACTTAAATAATAATGAAATTTTGTTAATTGATGGACACGCACACTGTGATGGTCCATGTGGAGTATATGATCCAGCAAGCGCGCGTGTAGCTGCTGAGGCTGTACAATCTATGACAAAGAAAATGAATGCATTAGAAAGCACTCATGTTGATTCAGGTAGTAATTCTGCTTCTTATATCAATACAATGTCAAGATATGCAGCGATCAAGGAAGAAGAAGCTCAGAAGTGTAAAGATGAACTTTTGGTTCTTTGGACAGATTTCTTCAAACCTCAGCACTTAGAGTCTATTCCAGGCCTTCACGATACTTTTTGGCAAGCGGCTAAACTTTGTTCTGCTTGTAAAGTAGAAGTTTCTGAGCAACATGCTCAGGAATTAATGGATGCTGTAGAAGATATTCATAATATGTTCTGGGCCGCAAAAGGCCGTGAAGTACCATGGATTCGCGCTTCGTAGACGTCAAAGTAAATGGTAATTCCATGTGGCCAACTCTAAGGGATGGCGACATAGTTAGATTTGAAAAAATTGATACAAAATTGATTGAACCTAATCTAATTGTACTATTCAAACATCCTTTCAAGAAGAATTTTAATTTGATTAAACGGATTTCTAGTGTAGAGGATGGAGAGGTATTTTTAGTTGGAGATAACCCAGACCCTAATGCTTCAGAAGATAGTCATAATTTTGGTCGAATAAATATCAAAGATATTATTGCAGTAATTCTAGAAAATAACTTTTAGCAGCAACCTTCATCTCTCATTGGAGCGGAATTAAAACTAATTTTATTGACATTGGGAGTATTTTGTAATCTCTCTATAATATTTCGAAATTCTAAAGCAGTACCTTTACCTTGTAAAATATCTACACAAGTATGACTATGCTTTAGACAGCTATGACTGCATGAACTAATTTCCAATCCTTCGGTATGTCTAATGTCCATTAATCTATTTTCAACTCCATGATCATGTTGATAGTAGACTATCAAATGGCCCTCGAGAACTTCATCATCTTTCATTGAATTCAATTCACCTCTCTGTTTTATCTCTGAATAGTATAGTGCTGCATCTCGAAGAAATCTACTTCTATTTTGATAACCAGACTTTTTTATTATGTCTTCTAGGTCATTAGCAAAGCTTTTGTCCGCACTGAAAGTGATTATTTGGCTCATATCTAGCCGAACAGTGTCGCATTAATAATAATTACTGAATGAATATTTATTAATATTTATTATATACTTAATAGTCGGCGCAGTACCATGAATAATGTAGTAAGAGCCCTCTCAGTAAGCCTAATTTTGATTCTTTCAAGTCTTGCAGGATGCTTAACTGATGATGAAACAACAGACGCATCTGGAGAGGATTTAGATGAATTATTAAATTATGGTAATGTAATGGTATCAACATACCACGTGGGAGAACTAGTATCCGCTGTAGCAGGAGATAGTGTTACTATTGAATACATGAACCAAGATAACATCCCTGCTCATGATTATGAACCATCTGCAGCTGATTTAATACGCCTTCAAGAGGCCGATATATTCTTCTATCATGGTTTAAATCTAGAACCATGGGTTGAATCAACTCTTTCATCCTTGGGTGATGATGCACCTCCATCATACATGACTCATGCTATGCCATCTGGTGCAAGCAATCTTGCTTACGAATCTATGCTAATATCTGGTTTGTGCGAACTAATGAATGATGGGCCGTTCGAGAACACAACTCTTGGTATGAGATCTGATGAC
>DAJO01000031.1:0-29024 GCA_002498985.1 Euryarchaeota archaeon UBA257 | reverse complement strand
AGATGACCATGATGATCACGGTGACGATGACCATGATGACCACGAACACGCTGAAGCTGAGATGTCATTCGAAAACCCAGAGGCTTGCCCTGCTGATACAAATATCCAAGTATTCCACATGGAAGCAGGAGAGCACATCCTAGAATTTGTGTCTGAGCACGATGAAGACTTCAATATGGCAGTACTCAAGATGCTTGGTGGGCATGCCCACCACGACCACCACGGCCATGGTACTCACGGTGATGAACATGATATTGCTATCCAAGGGTACTGGGTTGATGAATGGGGAACTAACCAAACTATCGATTCGGATTCATGGAATAGTGGCACAATAACACAGTTTGATAATGATGCAATGTGGGCTGTTTCCGAGAATGGAGAAGACTCTTTCAATCCAGGGCTTTGGTCTAAATATGATTGGGCATGGGACTCTGAAGAACTGTATTACTGCCAGTCTACCTTTGCTGCTGAAAGCGAGGCTGATGCACTATCTGCTAACAGTGCAAATTCCTCTGACTTAGATGCAGGCTGTGGTGGATTTCCTTGGAGTCAAATGAGTAATGCTGATTCAGACTACGACGGTCATGATGATCATGACGATGAGATGTGCCACAACACAGAAACTCATGAGAACTACGAATCAACTGAGGAGGAGTGCGTGGCTGCAGGTCACATGTGGGCAGGAGATGATGAACATGATGACCACCATGGTGAAGAAATGTGTCATAATACAGAAACTCACGAGAACTACGAATCAACTGAGGAAGATTGTGATTCTGCAGGACACGTTTGGATGGGTCATGATGAGCATGTTCTACCAGAAATCCATGCTGAACTAGTTGCACATACACTTTCTTTCTTTGAGGCGATTTCTATTGAAGGAGAATGGATTGATGAATGGAACTCAAGTCAAGTAATAGATTCTGATTCTTGGAATGGTAATACGATCACTCATTATGATAATGATGGGATGTGGGCTGTTGCTGAGAATGGAGCGGACTCTTGGAATCCAGGATCCTGGTCCAAATATGATTGGACAGAGAACTCTGGAGAAGTGTATTATTGCCAGTCAACATTTGCTGCAGAAACTGAGGCAGATGCACTATCTGCTGATAGCGCGAACGCTACTGACTTAGATACTGGCTGTGGTGGATTCCCTTGGAGTCAAATGGACCACGTCCCTGATGACCACGATGATCAAGATGAAATGGTCTGCTATGACATTAATACTCACACTGTAAATATGAACCTTACAACTGAATCTGATTGTCAAACTGCTGGCTTGATGTGGACAGCTGCTAATAGCGGTCCTACTGGAGACGATCACTCTGGTGAAGAGGAACACCATGGAATGGGAGCAGTTGTTATTCATATTGAGGCAGAAGGCGATTATGGTTTCGTCTTACCTAATAATATACAAATGTACATTGTAATGGGTGAAGACGGACACTACGATCATGATGGCCATAATGACCACGATGATGACGATCATGATGACCACGGTGATGGAGACCATGTTGATGTAGGTGATGATGAAGATGGATTCACATATGATCCACACAGCTGGTTAAGCCCTATTGCTTTCGAAGCACAGGTTAATGTTGTTTTAGTTTCTCTAACATCAACATTTCCTAATGGTTCCGATGCATTCACAGAAAATGCTGCATCTTACAGTGTTCAATTGATGGATCTACATGAGAGATTTACAATAGCATTCGGAGAAGATGGAACTTGTGATATGGCGGGACAAGACAAGAGAATTGTTGCAAACCACAATGCTTACTCTTACATGTCTGTACAATATGGTATCGAGATTATTACATTACATGGATTAGATCCAGAAGGTGAACCATCTCCTGCTGATATTGCTGAGGTAGTAGAGAGTATTGAAGATGAAGGAATCACAGTTCTTTTCGTTGAAGAATATACGGATCAAACAGCTGTCAATTCTATAATTCAACAAACTGGAGTTTCAATAGAGATTCTATACACAATGGAAATGGCGCCAAGCGATCCTAGCGATAATTATCTATCAATGATGAATAAGAATCTAGAGAATATTATTTCTGGATGTGGATGCTAATATTAATCCATAATTATTTGTAGGTGTTGTAATTTGAACCACGTAGACTTGTTTCCTATTATCTTCGTCATGGGGGTATTTGTAGCGTTGATAGGCAACTTGTTCTTCGAATATTTACGTTCTAAGCGTACTAGATTTTAACAATGCCCTATTGATGCGAACAATAATCATCTAGGCAGGAATTAATATGCAAACGAAGCCAACTGATGAAGATTGTTGTGATCCTCCGATTTTAGTGGTGAATAATTTATCAGTAATTCGTTCAGGTAAAATAGTTCTCAAAGATGTCGATTTAACAGTGCATAAGGGTGAATTCATTGGTATTGTTGGCCCTAATGGGAGTGGTAAATCAACACTTCTTTTATCTCTTCTAGGTGTTATAAAACCACACAAAGGGTCAATATCAATCTATGGTGATGTTCCTAATCCAAGAAATTTCTTTGGAAGAATTGGTTGGGTTTCCCAAGCAGCATCTTACTTACCACGTCAAGTTAAGTTAACTGTCAGAGAATTAGTTAGGTTAGGAACTGTTAGCGGCAAAAATATATTCTCCTGGTCAGATGGAAGCAATGATAAGGTTTCACAAGCCATCAAAATGGTTGGTTTAGAAGATGTAGAAAATTTGGATGTATCTCGTTTATCTGGTGGTCAGAGACAACGCGCAGTAATTGCTAGAGCACTGGCTACAGAAGCAGAATTTATTCTATTAGATGAGCCATTAGTAGGTATGGACCGTGATGCTAGAAATTCCTTATTGAAATTATTAGATCAATTATGTCATGATGCAGGAAAAACAATTCTCATGGTGTCTCATGATTTAACTGCAATACGTCAAACTGCTCATAGAATGATTTTCTTGGAAGAAAAAATTAGGTTTGATGGTCCTACGAATCTTTTCCCTGAATTGGAGGCTTTAGCAGAATTAAGAGGAATTACTCCTGTCCATGAAAGCCCTGTAAATTTTCAAACAGTTCCTCGGTCTGAGGAGGTGAAGACATGAATATTTTTGAAGAAACATTATTTTCTCCTGGAGAAATATTAATGAAAATATTCACACCAATATTAGAATTTGTATCACCTATAGTTCCTGGCGAGATATTTCCTTACTTCTTTACCATGGAGATGTTTCAAAGAGCGACGATTTCAGCATTAATTGTAACAATAGTAGCGGGCCTATTAGGTACATTTTTACTAATGCGAAATCTTGCATTAATAGGAGATGGTTTGGCCCACGTATCTTTTGGTGGTGTTGCCATAGGAGTAGTATTGGGAGCAACATCTCCATTGTGGTATGCATTAGCCTTCAGTATTATTGCTTCAATCATTATCTTTGAACTTCAATCTAGAGAAATACTAACTGGTGACGCTTCAATTGCAATTTTTCTCACTGGAATGTTGGCATTGGGACTTGTCACTTTGCGTCTAAATGGCGGAGGTATTACCACAGATATTGAAGGATATCTCTTTGGAAATTTACTTTTAATTGATTCATCAGACCTAGATCTTATTTCTTTTATATGTATAACTTCTCTAATCATTTTGTTCCTGATAAGGACTGGTTTACTTGCAATCACGGTAGACCCTCTGGCCGCTGCAGTTCAAGGTATTCCTGTACGTTCAATTGGTTTATTATTTAGTGTAGTGACGGCAGCTGTAGTTGTTAGTATGGTTCAAGTTGTAGGTGCATTACTAGTTACATCATTACTCGTCACTCCTGCGGCTACTGCTCAATTAGTTGGAAGAAGTTTCCGTTCATGCATGTTATGGACACAATTTTTTGGATTGAGTTCGGTCCTATTAGGTCTGTATTTCTCTGCCGAATATGATACAGGAAGCGGTTCGATGATTGCTTTAGTGGCTGCAACAATATTCTGTTTAATGGCTATTCTAACATACATAACTAATTTATTGAATTATACAAACTCTAAATCTTTTGAGGAGTGAAGTTAATGGTAACCTCGACGGAAGTATTCGAAATCATTGTTGTCAGCATGCGGGACGCATTTCTTGCAGTGACCGTTTTTGTAGCTGCAATGGTTCTTTTTTTCAGTTGGTTGCAGTACATAAGTGCGGGTAGATTTGTTGATACGATCAGAGCAAATACTGCTTGGCAACCGGTAATTGGAGCCCTTATGGGTATTACTCCAGGGTGTGGAGGTGCTATCGTAATGATGCCAATGTACGCTCGTGGTTACGTTACTTATGGAACTGTAATAGCGACCCTTATTGCTACTTTAGGCGATGCAGCATTTGTTCTAATCGGCGCAGCAGTCACTGATCCATCATTTATTGCCCCTGTAATAGCAGTTCATATTATCTCTTTAGTCATCGGAATTTCTTGGGGGTATCTTGTTGATGGTTTGAAGATAACGCCAAGTAATCCATTAGGTAAATTCAGTTCAAACTATAATGATAATTCTCCATCTCGGACCATCATTCAAAATGGAAATAATGAAAACATGAGAGAAGTCTTCGATGACCTCGGAAGAGAAGAAAAAACAGGATGGGGATATTTTCTACTTCATCAAGGCTACACTGTTTGGTGGATTGTAACTTCTCTTGGATTGATATTTGCTATTTTGCTGTTAGTTTGGATTGCTCAAGATGCAGATTTCGCTCTTGAAATTAGTTATAATCCCTTTACACTTGATGGCTTTATTACATGGATTGGTTTGATTGGAACATCGTTATCTATAATTTTATACATTTCACAAAAGAATTGGATTAGTGACGATTCTGAAGCATCAATTGGTGATAAATTATATTCAATGCGCGAAACGATGATTCATTCAGCAAGTGAAACTGCATTTGTTACTTTTTGGGTAATGTCAGCCTATCTTATATTCGAGTTTTCTATGTTATTTTCGGGTATGGCAGAGGCTGATTTAGCCCTCTATGGTGATGGAATTATAGCAGTAATTCTTGCAGCTGCAATAGGATTAATTCCAGGATGTGGTCCACAAATAATCGCTATTACTGCATATACTAAGGATTTAATCTCGTTTCCAGCACTTGTGGCTAATGCTATCAGTCAAGATGGTGATGCACTTTTCCCATTACTCGTGAGGCATCGAGTAGCTAGTATCTGGGCAACAGTTCATACCACTATTCCCGCCCTTATTGTTGGTATTTGTTTGATGGCATTCAATATAACATTCTAATTTTTACCATGATAATTTAATATGTATTTTGTCTCTCGATTTTTATTTGGTATCAAAGAAAAGAAAAGAAATCACATTAATAATTACAGAAAATTCTAAAAACATACTCTCATTGATTATACTATGGTGAAGAATAGTATATCCCCAGAACCTTGGACCTTACATTTATTAGGTTTAATCAGTCCCTTTTTAGTCATTTCAGGGAATCTTTTAGGTGGTTTTTATACTGCTATGGGTCTAATATTCATTTGGGGTATTGGGCCGATTCTAGATGTTCTTCTCGGCAAAAGTAAGGTTTCTCGACCGCCGAGGGATTCTGGTACCCCATATGAGACCTTATTATGGGTCCATGGAATATTACATTTTTTTGTCATTGGATCTTTTTTCATATTTGCATTTCAACAGAATGAAATTAATTTCTGGTTAGTAACAGCAGCATTTTCAACTGGACTTTGTTCAGGAGCTTCAGCTATAGTAACTGCTCATGAACTCGGCCATCATAAACCAAAGAGTCCTGGTTGGATTCTAGCTAGGCTTCTGTTATTTTCTGTTAATTATTCACATTTTACTACAGAACATAACTATGTTCATCACAAATGGGTTGCAACAGAACGTGATTCTGCTAGCGCTAAGTCCGATGAAGGAATTTGGTTTTTTTGGTTCAGAACAATTCCTGGACAATTCATCTCTGCAGTCAATGTTGATAATAGAAAAGGCCGTACAGGCATTAAGAATAAAACTATTCAATATTTTTCTTTACAGATTTTAACTGGTTTAGTTTTACTTTCTTTCTCAAATGGTATAGTACTTTTATCAGGATGGCTAATACTTTCATTACTAGCAATACTAACTTTAGAATATGTCAATTACATTCGACATTGGGGTCTAAGGAGAGACGTAAATGAGCGTCAAACCATAATGCATTCTTGGAATACTGAATCACGTTGGTCACGTTGGTCATTACTCGAACTTACCAGACACTCTCATCACCATCTAGAAGCAAGCGTTCCTTTTTGGAAATTGCAACCACATCCCGATGCTCCTGAATTACCATCTGGGTACTATGCATGTTGGTGGCCATGTTTAATTCCTCCAATCTGGAAACGTTGGGTATCTCCACGAATACCTCACAAAAATTAATTTTCAATCGTATTTCGTCCACCGCTTCACTTATACGAATGCATCTAAACCACAATAATAATGGTGATGTTGTGGGCGAAGTAACATTACATCATCTTAGAAAAACAGCTGCTCGTGATACCGAAGAGTATGTTTTTTCTCAATTGATTCCTTACATTGGAAATAAGAGAAAATTATTGGATATTATCCATCAAGCAATAAAGTTAACAAATATAGAGAATGGTACTTTCGTTGATTTATTTTCAGGCAGTACTGTCGTATCAAGATTCGCAAAAAAATTAGGTTTTCGTGTATTATCAAATGACTGGGAACCCTATTCCGAACAGATAGCTATTGGTACAGTTGTTCTTAATGAGATTCCTAAATTCAAGAATTTAGGCGGTAGTAAAAAGGTCTTTGATTTATTGAATAATGTTGTTCCAGTAGAGGATTATGTCACTAAACATTTATGCCCAACAGATGATGAAAAACTGAACCATGAAAAAGATCGCCTATTTTTCATGAGGAAGAATGGAATGAAAATTGATGCAATGCGCGAGTTGATTTCAAAATGGGTCGAGGAAGATAAAATTTCACAAACAGAGTTTTCTTATCTTATGGCATCATTATTGTATTCTGTCTCATATGTTAGTAACACTAGTGGTGTATTCAAGGGATTCCATAGAGGTTGGGGTGGAAGTAATGGTACAGCCAAATATCGTATATGTTCAGATATATCTTTGAAACCTCCCATCCTGTTCAATAATGATAGAGATAATATTTCAATTCGAGAAGATGCGGGAGTTTTGGTTAATAGACTAACTGAAATATTAGGGGAAATTCCTGATATCATTTATCTTGATCCACCGTATAACCAACACCCATATGGTTCTAACTACCATGTGCTAAATTCTGTTACTCTGTGGGATAAGCCTAACTTCCCAGAGAAAATTACTAGAGGGACGAAATCGGCAATAAGACTAGATTGGCGTACCGAAAGAAAGAGTGCCTATAATTCTCGACCTAAAGCAGTGCAAGAGTTTCAAGAACTAATTGATAATATTTCTTCTAAATTTATTCTAACCAGTTATAGTACTGAAGGAAATATTCCACTGAATGATATGATGAAGATATTAGGAAGCAAAGGATCTTTACGCATAGTTAAGAGAGAATATGTGAGATATCGAGTTAGTCCTACTAGATTATCTCCCAAACCAAGGAACGTTGAGTTCGTAGTAATTACAGATACTAATAGTGAACCTGAATCTGAAGAAACCATTGATAGTATTATTACAGATATTATCTCTATTGATTCAGAAATATCGATATAGAATCAGACATATTAGTCTAAATGCTCAGACTTAATCTTTCTTTAATCAATATGTTGAAAATAATTATATGCTGTATTTTTTAGTAGAAATTATGAATAATATTCCTCTCTCAATTCCTCCAAGTTCAGATAGTGATTATTGGGAACCGGGATTTAGAGAAGCAATGTTGATAATAATACTACTAACTTCGTGTTGGTCAGGACTATTGGCGAAATTATGGCCGCTTTGAGTTGATAATATGAATGATGATAATGCTAAGAAAATATGGTTATCAATTCAAAATGCTGGTGACAAACTAGTGGGTAAGTTACCTCCCTCTAAGAGTCATCCTAAAGGTAGAAATCCATACGCTCATGTAGCTATTTGTGTTAAGAATAAATTCTCTCAATCTTATAAAGATATACCAGATGAATGTTTTCACGAAGTCCTCGATTATATTGATTATTTGGTAGAAAATCCGTCTTGAAAAAATATTTATTCAATATTTAACAGAGGTTTAGTGTTTTTTTTGGAAAAAATAGTACTATGAATAAAGAAAAAAATACCATTACAAATTAATTCTACGAGAATTTGTGCAAGAACCGTATATTCTTCATGTAGGCAACCTTGATTACAAACTATGCGCCATCATTCGAAATTTTATTCAGGATTTTTACTCTGGGTTCTTCCCTCACAGGTAAATGAATCAATGAGGAGAATACACCTACAGCAATTCCTAACCACCATACAGTAGTGTAACTTCCATACATATCATACAGAACACCCCCTAAGTATACTCCTACGAAGCTCCCTAGTTGATGAGAAAAGAATACAATTCCATATAATGTTGCCATATATTTTATCCCATAGATATGTGCTACTAAACCACTGGTTAATGGTACGGTTGCTAACCATAGGAATCCCATTGCAAAAGAGAAAATTAAGACAGTATTAGCAGTTATTGGAGTTAAAATAAACCAAGCCGCTGCTATTGACCTTCCAGCATAAATACCCGATAATAGCCATTTTTTTCCAAATCTTTTCCCTGCCCACCCGGCCATCAGCGTACCAAATATATTAGCAGCACCGATTACCGATATTGCCATTCCACCAAGTGCTGCTGTAGTTTCAATACCTAGATCACCACACCAACCAGTCGGATCTATAGGTGCACTCATTTCTGTAACTAATGCTGGAAAATGTGCAGTAATGAATGCAAGCTGATATCCACAGGAGAAAAATCCTACAAATATCATCATATATGTCGGATCTTTGAATGCTATGAGTAATATTTCACTAAGAGACTCTTCGATTTCTTCTTTCGACGCTCTTTCAGGGTAACGCATAAATGGAAGCAGAAGTAATATCCCCAATATCGAAATTGCGAAGATTAAGAATACTGTTTGCCAGGTCATTGTTTCCAATAATATTATTGCTACTGTAGGGCCTACAATTTGGCCCGCAGATCCCGATGCTGTTGCTATGGCTAGGCTCATGGCTCTATGTTCAGGTGCACTGGCTCTTCCCACTACGGCTAAAATAACTCCAAACCCAGTTCCAGCGATACCAAATCCAACTAATATCTCATAAAGTTGTATTTCAATGGAAGTGTTGGCTCCAGTTGTTAATACCAGTCCTAGAGAGTATAATATTGCACCTAAAATTATTGCCTTTTTATCTCCTATTTTTTCCGCAAATGCTCCGAAAAATGGAGCACCAAATCCCCAAGCAAGGTTCTGTATTGCTATTGCTAAACTAAACTCAGATCTCGGCCAACCAAATTCTTCTTGAATTGGTATCTGGAAAACGCCAAATGATGCTCTAATAGCGAACCCAACTAATACAATAGAACACCCTATTAATAACACAGGTGTGAAAAGTCGTGATTCTTTTTCCATATTTCCTGCTGAATACTTTTATCGATAATGTTATCGGTGAAAATTTATTTTCTGTGATTATTAGAATAATTTTTTTTGGGTTGTAGTAGATTTAGAAGAAGCTCTTTTCCTTGGTTTACTTCTACTACCATGTTTCTTTAAAATTCGCTGACTAATTTTCTTGACATCATCTCCTTTCCTCGCAGAATAACTTTTTTTAATTCCTTCTTTCCTACTTTCTATTTCATTTAATATTGGTTCAGGATAATCTTTACCTATTTGGCACATTATCGATTTTTGTATCTTTTCTGGCATTTTCCATGGTTCATGGATATAATCAGTAGGCACCATCGATAGTTCTGGTACCCACTTCCTAATATATTCACCATTAGGGTCGTGATCTTTTCCTTGCTTAGTCATCGAATAAGCTCTAATTGTATTTATCCCAGTTGTACCTGATTGCATCCCTACTTGTGACCAGTGTATCCCTGGTTCATAATCTAAAAATAACCTAGCAAGGTGTTCTCCAGTTTCTCTCCAAGGTAACCATAGATTATATGATGCGCAAGACATCATCATTGCCCTCATTCTAAAATTAATCCAGCCAGTTGTATTTAACTGCCTCATGCATGCATCAAAAAATGGCCATCCTGTGTTGCCGTTTGCCCATTTTTCAAATCTATCTATGTGTAATACTCTATCCATATTTTTCTCAATCATAGGGTTTTGGGCTACTAAATCCAGATCGGGTCCCATCTCAAGTTTTTGTATAAAGTGACATCTCCAAGCTAGTCTTCTTCGAAATGAACTCAGACTTCTAATCCAGCTACTGTGTCCTTCAATCGCTGTTTTATTCATTTTAATAAAATTTATTTTTTCATTTGTTTTCTGTACTACTCTCCTCATTGAAAGTGCGCCTGCAGTGAAGTAAGGTGAAAGTCTTGAACCATGTTTGATTGATAAAATCGGACTAGAAATTGACTGACTATATCGTTTACTATCTCTATCTAAAAACTCATTCAATCTTTCCATAGCCGCCTCTTCACCAGGTTTTGGCCAATCAGTTAGAACACTATTCGCGAAGCCTAAATCTTCCATTCTAGGAATATTCCCCTTGAATAAAACACAATTACTGAATAAAGGGGGTTCGTTGAGTGGAATACGCATTCTTGAATCTCTTTCTTTTTTCCAAAAGTCTCGATTTTTTAATCTTCTAACAACACCATTATTAGGATATTCTTGCCATATAATATTATTTGAATCGCACCATTTAGATATTTTTTTATCTCTTTCATAAGACCATGAATTTCCAGTTTCTTCATGGCTTAGCAATCTCTCAATTCCATATATTTTGTTAATTTCATCGAATATTTCTTCTGCATTCCCTACATGAAAATGCATTTCTAATCCGATTTTCTTTAGATTTTTTGACAATTCTATGGCACAATCTAGTTCCCAATTAATATGTATGGGTGATGTATCATTAAGTTTGAACCGTTCCTCCTCTAACATGAATAGACACAAAACGGGTCTTCCAGATAAGGAAGAACTCAGCAAAGGAGCATGATCTCTAGTTCTCAAGTCTCGCTTAAACCAAACAACATCGATAGCCATACAGATTTCATGAAATCCGCAGCATATTAGGTTATGTTTAAATGAATACCTTTTGTATCGGAATTAATAACAATTCTATGTAAGTAAATACTGATTCAAAAGCATGTGAGAGAACATCTTCACAGTTATCTAAGGTAGGTGTAATAAGATGTCAGATGAAGAAAATTTAGTTTCGGCAATATCCGGGATTAATAGTATCCATATAATAGGGGCAGGATTGAATAAGGAAAGAACTGCACATACTGCTGTAGGAGAGATTTCTCAAAGAGGCTGGCGAGTTGTCCCTGTACATCCGAGAGATGCAGGTGCAACTGTATCAGGAAGTCCGATAAGATCTAAACTTGAGGAAGGTGTAGATTTAGAACTAGTTGTGTTATTTCTTGCGCCTGAACGTGCTCAAAAAGTAGTTAAAAAATTATTATTAAAAAATTTAAATCATCCTCCATTAATTTGGTATCAACCTGGGGCAGCCGATGAAACCTCAATTAACTGGTTAGAAGAAGCGGGTTGGAAACTTGTATACAATGATTGCATAGTAAGATTTCTTGAAAGAAATAATATGGAAATTTCAAAAATACCTTTGCCTTGGTTTCGTCAAGTAATCGATTCGGATGAATCAGGCTGCTCTATTTGGACTGTACACGAATTTGGTGAAAGTTCAGACTTACCTGTAACTAAAGTAGAATGGGTGGGAGATTTATTGGAACTTGAAAAATCTAATCATATTATTCCTAAATACATTCGAGGGCTCGTTAATGAAAAAGAGAACCTAGAAGATTGTGCTCGAAGATTAGCCAACTAATCTTTTAATGAATAGATGGATTATCAGTAACTATTCTATACTAATCAATTATTTTCCTCTTATCCGGGAAATAATTGATTAACCATTATCTCTAGAACATATTATGGTAGAATATATCTTTTTTGAGACAAAAGAATCAGATAAACATTCAGATATTTGGAAATAGTTTCTGAAATAATTAATTAAAATGATAATTTTCTATTTCACTAAATGTTTTATCTAGAGAAAGAATTGTTCTTTTCACATCATCTTCTGTAATCACCATTGGTGGTTTAATTTTAATTACATTTTTTCTTGGGCCATCTATGCTGAGTAGGATATTTTTTGATAACATACCTTCCACTAACAGCTCTGCTTCTTTAGTCGCAGGTTCAAGCGATGAATGATCCTTAACTAGTTCAATACCTAAAAATAGACCTTTTCCTCTTACATCACCAATTATCTTATGTCTCTTTGTTAATTCAGTTAATCCGTCAATAAATAAATCTCCCATGATTTTTGATTTTTCTATCAGATTGTCATTTTCTATAACATCCAATACCGCCATCCCTATAGCACAAGAAACTGGATTACCTCCAAAAGTAGAAAAAAATTCCATTTCCTTAAATGAAGCGGCAATCTCTTTTGTTGTGAATACCGCTGCCATTGGGTGACCATTCCCAATTGGTTTCCCCATTACGACGATGTCAGGAACAACTCCCTGTTCCTCAAATGCCCACATGTGGCTTCCAATTCTGCCAAACCCAACCTGTACCTCGTCTGCAATACATAATCCTCCTAAGTTACGTATTGATTCAAACGATTTAGCCAAATAACCTTCTGGAAAAGGTATCTGTCCGGCACAAGAAAGCATTGTTTCCACTATAAATCCTGCTATAGGATTCGCATTTTTGATAATACTATCAAACTCATTTTGATAATCTCTTGAATCATCTCGGTATATATCAGGGACAGGGGCAACATGAACCCAGTCTTCAGCAGTTCCTTTGCCCCCTGGTCCTCTAAATTTATATGGGCTCAGGTCAATTAACATTCCAGTATGGCCATGATATGCTCCTTCCATAACCACAATATCATGATTATTTGTGTATGCTCTTGCCAGTCTGATAGCAAGTTCATTTGCTTCACTACCCGAATTAACTAAGAATCCAAAGTCTAGTCCTTTTGGTAAAGTATTAGATAATCTCTCAATATATTCAGTTAAACCATCATATATGTATCTAGTATTAGTGTTTAGTTTAGCCATTTGTTTCTGACCTGCATTAACTACATGGGGATTACAATGTCCGACATGGCAAACATTATTCACTAAATCTAGATATTTTTCTCCAGACTTAGAATATAGATATTGCATTTCTCCTCTAGATATATGAAGTGGTTTCCCGTGACCAATCGAAAGTGATTTACTGAGATGTCTTTCTCTGATTTTTAGTATTTCTTCAAGAGATAATTCCAGCTTACTTTCAGATATTTCCACAAACAAATGATTGTACATAGATAATTTAATGCTTTCATTTGAATATCTCTAATCGATAATACGATATAGATAACAGATGTAGTCCATCTATGGCATACACAGAAGTAACTCTTGAGGAGGCTTCTGATGTCATTAAAAAAGCAGGATTCAATAATCTTATCACGATACAAAAACTTGATGGTGGTTGGGCAAATTCAAATTATTTATTAATTCTTGAAGATCAAACCAAACTAGTACTTAAGATATGGAATGAACAAAGTCTCGATGAAGTCGATTACTTAGTAAATATAACATCTTATCTTTTTGAATCGGGAATTCCAACTCCTAACCCGATCAAGTTTGATAATGGAGAATTCATTGTGATGAAAGATGGACTTCCTTGGACCATATTACCATTTGTTGATGGTAATTGGTTGGGAAATGATTACGAATCATTATTTTCTTTGGGTGTAATTCAAGCAAAAATGCATTTAGTAAAACCTCCTGAAAATTTAAAATCAGATTTTTCTATGGGGGTAAAATTATTTGAAAAATTATTTATTATTGCCGATGCGAAAAATGATTGGAACGATTTTCTTATTGAACTTAAATCATCTAAATCTTTGTTACTAAATCTAGAAGAATTACCAAGAGGAATAATTCATGGTGATTTATTTCCTGATAATGTGATCGGATATAATAATCGAGCAATATCGATACTTGATTTTGAAGAAGTATGTAATGATATTTTAGCATTCGACCTAGTGATGACATTTGTTGGTTTTGGATGGGAAAATGGTGAGCCTATAGGCGAAAGATGGAATGCTATTTTAGACGGGTATCAATCAATTAGAACACTATCCGAAGAGGAAATTTCGGCACTTCCTGATTTACATAAATTAGCTACTTTGTCCATTGCCGCTTGGAGATATTGGCAATTTAAGATAAATATGCCAGGTACTGAACATGAAAATAGGTACCTAGAAATGACTTCTAGGCTTGACAAAGTGTTGCCATTTTAGAAAAAAACTTAATTTGATTCAAGTTCTTCCTTTCTTATTTTTGCTAGCTCTCTCATATCTTCATGGTGATTTCCTTCTTCAATTGCATCCTGATCATCTTCATCAACAATTTCTACACCTAGTAATGTTTCAATAATGTCTTCCATGGTCACTAATCCAACAGTGCCTCCAAATTCATCTTTAACGATAAGTATCTGTTCTTTATTATCCAATAAAATATCTAGTGCTTTGTCAACAGAATCAATATCTCTACACGAATGCAAATCTCTAGAAATATCTTTCATTAATTTACTATCATTATCCGCTGCTGCTTCTCTTAGTATCTCACTACGTAGGACCATTCCATATATTTCATCAATATTTTGATTCATAGTAACTGGCATACGGCCATGCACCATAATTGGTATTCTTTCCCTAATCATAGCTACTGTTTCATCACTTGATGCGGTTTCCATTACTATCCTGGGGGTCATTATAGAAGCCACTGTTTTCTCCCTTAAACCAAGTAAATTTTGGATGACTTTTTCTTCATCTCTTTCAATTACTTGATTTTCTTCCGCAATATCCGCTAGATGAGACAATTCATCTCTAGTAACAGCCTCTGTATGTACTGTAGGGAAAATGGAACGTAGTTTTTCTATTGGATAGACAATCGGCAATAATACAAACATTAGTACTTTCAGGATTCGAGCCGAACTAACTGTCAATTTCCTCCAATACAGAGCACCTATTGTCTTAGGTAAAATTTCACTTAGCAATAAAATTGCAATAGTAAGTAGGGATGCAGATACTGCTATGACATATTCTCCTTGGTAAGCATTCTCTACTTCATGACCAACACCTAATGCACCAACAGTGTGTGCAATCGTGTTGAGTGTTAAAATAGCGGTTAGAGGGCCCTCAGGGTCTTCTTTGAAATCGCTCCAAGTTTTACTTATCTTTGGATGTGTGTCTTTAAGTGCAACTATGTGTCCATGAGTTGTTGAAAGCAAAACAGCCTCCAATATGCTACATAGGAAAGATGCGCCTAATGCTAGTGATGCGTAAAAAATAATCAATGTAGTAGGTTCCACTTTTATTGCCTCTTAGAGAACTTTTGGGTTGGTTTTACTGTAGTAACTGCATGACATGCGGTTAAGTTCGGGACGTAACAGGAGCGATTAAGACATAAACATGGTGCTTCACGCATTTGCTACCGGTGTATATTGGAGGTGGAAAAAATGGAGTATGTAGCGATATTTATGGCTTGGCCGTATGCAAATGGCCCACTACATTTAGGTCATGTCGCAGGTAACTGTTTACCAGCAGATATTCAATATAGGTACGAGAGATCTCGAGGCCGCTCAGTCATAATGTGTAGTGGCTCCGATGAGCATGGTACACCAATAACAGTAACAGCTGATCAAGAGAATGTTGATCCACAGCAAATAGTGGATAGATACCATGAGATTAATACTCAAGCATTAATAGACTTAGGATGCTCTTGGGGAAACAATATTGACTCTAGAGGATTAGAATTTGGAGGTACTTTGTACAACCGTACAACAGACCCTAGACATAAGGAATTAGTTCAAGAATACTTTACTCAGTTGAAAGATTCTGGTTTCCTTAAGCAACAAACCATGCAACAGTATTGTTCTATTAGTTCTGATGGTGTGACAAAATTCCTTCCTGATAGATACGTCGAAGGAGAATGTCCAGTGTGTGGTTCTGATGATGCTAGAGGTGACCAATGTGACGATTGTGGGTCTACATATGAATCCATTGAACTAATTAATCCACGTTCAAAAATGGATCCCGATGCAAAAATTGAGATTAGAGATACGGATCATTTCTTTTTCCAACTTAATCAATTCCAAGATGAACTTGAAAAGCATTCCCAAACGAAGCAAAAAATTTGGAAACCTAATGTTAGAGCTATGACTAAAAATTGGCTTAATATGGAACTAAGACCGAGGGCAGTAACTCGAGATATGGAGTGGGGGATCAAGGTTCCAATTTCAGATAAGGATTGGGATACAAAAAGAATTTATGTTTGGTTTGAAGCAGTCCAAGGATATTTGACGTGTTCAAGAATTTGGGCAGAAAAATTCTCTGAGAATAGTAATGATTGGAAAAAATGGTGGGTCAAATCGGATGATGGAATAGAGCCTAAGCACATTTATTTCATGGGTAAGGATAACATTCCATTTCATACTGTGATATGGCCCTCAATTATCATGGGTCTTAATTCTGCTAATTCTGGGAATGCACCAAGTAGTATTATTCAGCCAGGTGAGTTAGTTCTTGAAACAAACGTCCCTGCAATGGAATTCCTAATGCTCCAAGGTGGTCAATTTAGTAAAAGCAGAAAACATGCTGTTTGGTTACCTTCTTTTTTGGAAAATCACAGTCCGGACACATTGCGTTACTTCCTCTCAATTAATATGCCTGAGGGCCATGATACTGATTTCCGATGGGAAGAATATGTAGATAAAGTGAATAATGAATTAATTGGAACTTATGGTAATTTTGTCCATAGAGTAATGACCTTATCTCATAGATTAGAATCAATTAATAACGATAATCCATTATCTCAATATTATAATTTGGAGGATCACGAAGAATCAATTATTAAAATTCAAGAATTATTAGAAAGTGCTATTAATTCAATGGAGAAACAGAGATTCAAAGAGGCTTTGAGATCATTAATGAATATTTCACAAATCGGTAATGGACTTATTCAACATTCAGAACCTTGGAAATATATGAAATTAGAAGGTTCTCCTGAAAAATCTAAGTCTTTGTCGACCTTAGCATTTTGCTGGCAAATATGCAGGGGTCTTGCCATTACACTGCGTCCATTTTTACCATTCCAATCCGATGAATTATGGGCAATGCTAGGTGAGGATACTGTTATCGATAATATTTTATTTGAAGATTCTTTTAGTTTTGATAACAATTTTTCATGGAATTCCGATAAACCTAAACCTTTGTTCAATAGGTTAGAAATTGAGGAAATACTAGAAAGAGAAAAACTAATTGCGGGTAGTAGTGCAGATGATAAAGAAGTTAAGGAAGAGGATGTGAATTATATCGATTTTGAAGATTTTATGAAAGTAGAAATGAAAACAGGAAAAGTAGTAGCAATAGATGATCACCCTAATGCTGACAAATTATATGTTGTCACCATTGAAGATGGCCCCGAATCAACCAGAACTGTTTGTGCAGGATTAAAAGGAATTTATGAAAAAGATCAACTTTTAGGTAAGCAAGTTGTATTTGTTGCAAATCTTAAACCTAGAAAACTTAGAGGAATAATATCTGAAGGTATGATTTTAGCTGCAGATGATGGAGATGGTAAAGTTTCAGTTCTAACTTTAGATTCAGACATGCCTACTGGTTCACAAGTCAGATGATTCAGGTTTATCAAAAAATTCCCATTGTATTTCTGCTAATTCAGAATTGTTTTTCGCTCCGGCATATGCTTCAAGGGGCTCCGCATTTAATTGGAAGAATGAATCGCCAAATCGGAATGGTTTCATAATATTTCTAGCCTGTTCCCATCTATCAATCAGAACTAAACTCAGTGCCAGAGCCTCCGAGGTAGATAATCTACCTGGTTTACCCCAAGATACAGGATTTGCAGCCAATACACAAGGTAGGGTTCGCCCCTCTAATTTTGTATTGTTCTCAATATATTTTAGTGATGAATCAATTTGTTTCCATGAACAATCTAAGGCTACTATTGCTGCTCTTCTGTCAATACTATTTTTATCATCTGGTCCTAATAACAAACCTGCTTTCGGGTCTAATAAAAACCCTCTCTTAGGAGATTTCTTGATATTAGTATGCAATATGGCATGCCCATATTTTTGTAATCTTCTTGCGGTACATTTCTTCGGATCATCTTGTTCTAAATGGATGATATGTAAAGGGACATTCCCCACTATTCTTCCCTCCGAGATAATAGGTCTTCAAGTGCATCACCAATAGTCATATTTCTTTTGTTTACCGTAACTGAAGATGTGTGTTCAGAACTACGTTCGACATTAAGTTCAATTGACAATATTTTTTCTATTTTCTGAATCAATTTATCTGTAGGTCTTCCACCCTTTTCAATTTTTTGAACTATGTTTAATCTTTCATTCATCTTTAGAGCAAATGTTCTCTGATCCCAGCCCTTTTTCTTACGTCCTTGTATGATTCTTTTGTGAAAGTCTGGAGCTAATTCTTTTTCCTTTTTAGCCATAATATCCTTACCAGCAACTCCTCTACTAGTTACTACTTGCTTCTTTTTAGAAACCATATTAGTAAACTTAGTTGGCAACTCTACTACTTGGAGGTTCATTGATTCTATGCACCTTGCACAGGCTTCAACTTGTATACCTGCAGTCCGTGCCTTTTTAGTGGAAACTTTCTCTTTCCCACACAACTCGCACGATGCCATGAAACTGCGAGCACAGTGTGATACAAGACTGCTTCGGGTAATAAGCGTCAAATGTGGAATGCATTAGGTAGCCTTATGACGAGTCGCGCCGGTTCACCATCTAAGGATAAATCTACTAACGATATTAGTGGTGATTCTATATCAAAAAAGACTCTCAGTGAACTGAGAGAGCAGTATGCCTTACTATCAGAGGACGCTAAGCAATTAATGACTGAGAAAATGTTTCTTGAGAATGAATTAAGTCAACTAAAAAAAAGAGTTAATAGATTAGATGAAGAGATCAGAAGTTTACGGACACCTCCCTACATAATTGGTAATATTCAAGACGTCATAGGGGAAAAAGTAGTTGTCAGAAGTTCAAATGGCACAATATTCCTTGTATCAAAAAATCCTCGAATAGACAACTCAAAGATTCTTCCTGGTGTACGCGTTTCAATGAATCAGGACACTTTAGCAGTAATAGACATACTTGAAGATGCATTTGATCCATTAGTTTCCGGTGCTGAAATAATCGAGAAGCCAAATATTAATTATTCAGATTTAGGTGGATTGGATGAACAAATTAGAGAAGTTCGAGATGCTATTGAACTATCGCTAGAGAAACCTGAATCTTTCGAGAAATTTGGTATTCAACCTCCTAAGGGTGTATTGCTAACAGGGCCACCTGGGACTGGAAAAACTATGCTTGCCAAAGCAGTCGCTAGTCATACAAATGCTACATTTCTAGGTTTAGTTGGTTCAGAACTTGCTCAGAAATATATTGGAGAAGGTGGAAGAATGGTTCGTGAATTATTTTCTCTTGCTAGAAAGAAGTCACCATGCATTATTTTCATCGATGAGATTGATGCTATTGGCTCTAAAAGACTTGACTCATCTACATCGGGCGATAGAGAAGTTCAGCGTACATTAATGCAACTTTTATCCGAGTTAGATGGATTTAATTCTCTGGACAATGTAAAAGTTATTGCTGCAACTAATCGTCCTGAACTCCTTGATAAAGCATTACTTCGACCGGGGCGGTTTGATAGAATTGTTGAGATTCCATTACCAAATATTGAGGGTCGAGAGGCCATTTTCAATGTACATGCTAGAAAAATGCCTTTAGATAAGAATGTTGATTTCTCAAAATTATCTATAATTACAGAAGGTTACAGCGGTGCTGAAATCAAAGCAATTACGATTGATGTTGGTATGAAAGCTATTTCCGAAGGTGTTTCTAAGTGCAAAATGTCTCATTTTAAGGATGCGATTTCATCCATAGATACGAAAAGAAAAGGGGTACAAAATAATGGCCCTGATCGTTTGTACGGTTAGGTGTCTTAATGAATAATGTTCTAATTGAATGTGTACCAAATATTAGCGAGGGTAGAGATTTAGATATAATTAACTCGATTGTTGATTCGGCAAGAGAAATTGAAGGAGTTAAGGTGTTGGGTTGTGAACCAGATTCTGATTATAATAGAACAGTAATTACAATTGCAGGAGATCCAGTTAGTGTAACAAAAGGCGCTCACGCAATAATAATCAAATCATTAGAATTAATAGATATGAGAAGGCATTCAGGAAATCATCCGCGTATGGGTGCTGTTGATGTATGTCCTTTTGTCCCTTTAACGGCTGACTCTATGAGTCATTGTATTCAATCTGCAAAGGATTTATCAGAATTAATAGGTGAAAAAATACCTCATTTTTTCTATGGTGAAGCGGCTTCATCGGAAGAAAGGACATCATTATCTAGTCTCAGGAAAATGGAATACGAGGGCCTTGAATCTAGATTTAATGGTGGAGAATGGATTAATGAAGATACTAGGATGCCTGATCGTTGGTCAGGAATATGGGGTGAGAATGAAAGTCGTTTTGGAGCTGTAGCTATTGGTGCGAGAAATATTCTTGTTGCTTACAATGTCAATGTCAATGAAACTGATGCCAAAGCTTCAAAAATTGCTGGTTCTATTGTCAGAACTTCTGGTAGATTAATTAAGAAAGATGGCAAGAAAATGAGGATTAAAGGTCTATTAAATCATGTTCAAGGAATGGGTGTCCCACTACCATCATCTTCAATTTCGCAAGTTTCGATGAACCTTCAAAATGTCTCTGAAACCTCGATGCATAAGGCTTACGAAGCTGTCAAATCCATTGTTAATGATCATGGCGCTGAGACTTGTGGATCTGAGTTAGTAGGTCTTGTTCCATTAAGTGCTATGCTAGACTCAGGAAAGTGGTTCTGCCCTGATCCCGATAATGCTTCGGAAGAAGAGTTAGTACAATGTGCGATTGAAGGGTTAGGATTAGATTATTTAAGAAAATTTAATCCAAATGTAAGTATTATAGAATGGGCCATAGAAAACCGGGGTGGAAATTATGAATGAGGGTTACATGTCGATATTGGAGAGTATAGGTTCTGAAGCCCCTACACCAGGTGGTGGTACTGTAGCGGCTCTAACTCTGGCTCATGCTCATTCATTAGCAGCAATGGTTTCTAGACTGACTATTGGGAAAAATAAATGGCAGGAAGGTCATGAAATATCAAATATGATCATTAATTCTAGTGAAGAATCGTTGCAAAGGGCGATAAAATTAGCGGAGGGAGACTCATTAGCATTTGACAAAGTAATTGATTCATATCGAATGCCTAGAAGTAATGATGAGGAAATAGAGTCAAGGAAATTAGCAATACTTGAATCTACTATTGGAGCGGCTAAGACCCCTTCAGAAATTGCTGATGAAGGGTTGAAATTATTATCAATATTGCCTGATTTAGCAAGATACGGTAATCTAAATGCTATTACCGATCTCGCTGCTTCTTCTGAGTTAGCCTTCACTGCCGTTTATATCGCTTCATTAAATGTAAAAATTAATGTAGATTCTATGAGTGATGAGGAATTGAATAAAATTCAAAACAACACTACAATAATACTCACTAAGTCTCAAGAATTAATTATGTCGATTAGAGAAATTGTTTCCCGGAGGATGGCTACTTGATTGATTTTTCTAAAGAGTTTGAATGTGGTGTCCCTACAGAGCTTCCACCAAAAAAAGAGCTAGATATGTCAGTAGATCATGCACCAAAACGACCTAATGTGCTAAACGACAAGCAAAAAAAATTAGCTATTTCTAATTCACTAAGATACTTTCCCGAAGAATGGCATGAAGAGTTAGCCTTAGAATTTAGCAACGAATTAGATAATCTAGGACATATTTACATGCATCGTTTCAGACCTGATTATGAAATGTATGCACGACCTATTTCAGAATATCCCTGCAACAATAAAAAAGCTGCTTGCATCATGTTAATGATTCAAAATAATCTCGATCCAGCTGTTGCACAATACCCACATGAATTAGTTACTTATGGAGGGAATGGAAGTGTTTTTCAAAATTGGATCCAGTATAGAATCACGATGCATTACCTATCTAAAATGAATGATAATCAAACATTAGTCATGTATTCAGGACACCCTCTTGGATTATTTCCTTCTAATGTCAATAGTCCTCGTGTTGTTATCACGAATGGATTGACAATTCCAAATTATTCATCTCAAAATGACTATGAAGTTATGAATGCATTAGGAGTTACTCAGTACGGTCAAATGACTGCTGGTTCTTACATGTATATTGGCCCTCAAGGAATAGTTCACGGGACTACATTAACAATACTAAATGCTGCAAGAAAATATCTTAATTTCGATACAAAAGATGGTTTGGGAGGATTACTCTATGTCACCTCAGGTCTAGGTGGAATGTCAGGAGCACAGGCCAAAGCTGCTGTAATCACCGGAGCAGTATCAGTGATAGCCGACTCCAACTCTCATGCTGCGGTGAAAAGATATGAGCAAGGATGGTTGTCTGAATTATTTTATGATTTAGATGAACTAATAATTAGATTAAGAGTTTGCCTCGAAAACAAAGAAGCAGTATCTCTGGGTTACGTTGGGAATATTATTGATGTGTGGGAGAAATTAAATTATGAAAATATCATTCCAGATCTTGGGAGTGATCAAACAAGTCTCCACAATCCCTGGCTTGGTGGCTATACTCCGCATGGTATGACCTATGATGAGATGAAAGAAATGATTTCTAACAATCCTGATGAGTTCAAAATTAAAGTTAAAAACAGTTTAATTAAACATGTAAATGTAATTAATAATTTATCTGAAAAAGGGATGTATTTCTGGGACTACGGCAATGCTTTCTTACTCGAAGCCGGAAGGGCAGGGGCCGATATTTATTCAGATAAAACAGAGTCGGGATTCAAATATCCATCTTATGTTGAAGATATTATGGGGCCAATTTGTTTTGATTATGGTTTTGGTCCGTTTAGATGGGTTTGTTCATCAGGGAATGATGATGATTTAGCGATCACAGACGAGATTGCCTCTAGAGTACTAAGGTCCTTAGCCGACGAGGCCCCATCTGAAATTAAAGGACAATATTTAGATAATATTAGATGGATTGAAACAGCGAATGATAATGGCTTAGTCGTAGGTAGTAAAGCTAGGATATTGTACGCTGATGAAAGAGGAAGAGTCGAAATTGCACAGGAATTTAACAAGGCAATTTCAGAAGGAAGAATTTCCTCTCCTATTATTCTAGGAAGAGATCATCATGATGTCAGCGGAACTGATAGCCCATACAGAGAAACCGCTAATATCAGAGACGGTTCGATGTTTACTGCGGATATGTCAGTTCAAAATTTCATTGGTGATTCTTTCCGAGGCGCTACTTGGGTTAGTCTGCACAATGGTGGTGGTGTAGGTTGGGGAGAAGTCATTAATGGCGGTTTTGGAATGGTAATAGATGGTAGTGATAATTCAGATGAGAATATCAAATCAATGTTATCTTGGGATGTTAATAACGGCATTGCTAGACGTGCATGGGCACAAAATTCTGAAGCTATTTTTACTATAAAGAGAGCAATGGAAAATGACCCGAATTTGACTGTCACTGTGCCCAGTAAAGTATCGAAGAGTTTACTTGAAAGGATATCCTGAGGTGTAATATGAATAATGCCGAGATTGTACTTGATGGAAATTCTTTAACAATAGAACAAGTTATTTCTGTATCTAATTTTAATACTAAAGTTAGATTATCTAATTCTTCTATTTCTACTATTAAAAATTCTAGAAACCTTGTTGAGAATATAATATCTAGTGGAGATGTTGTATACGGAATTAATACTGGCTTTGGTGCACTTTCTAATGTCACAATACCTACTGACAAACTTGAAGATCTCCAATCAAATTTAATCCGCTCCCATGCGTGTGGACTTGGAGAAAGGATGGACCCCAATTCAGTCTTAATGATGATGATTGTAAGGGCAAATTCACTTGCTAAGGGTTTTTCGGGGGCAAGATTAGAATTGATTCAACTATTAGTTGAAATGATAAACAATAGAATAGTTCCTGTAGTGCCAAGAATAGGTTCATTAGGCGCATCAGGAGATTTAGCCCCTCTCTCACATATGGCACTTGCTATGATGGGAGAGAGCGAAACACAAGTACAAACTAGCAATGGAGATTGGGTTACTTATAATTCAAAAGACGCGTTAGAAAGTTTTGGCCTCAAACCAATTAAATTACAAGCTAAAGAAGGTCTTTCATTGATTAATGGAACCAGTCAAATGTGTTCATATTTATGTCAAAGTATAATTAATCTTGAAATGCTAATTTTCGCAGCAGATGCTGCTCTTTCCACTTCTATTGAGGCCATAAAAGGGTCATATGTAGCATTTGATAAGAGAATCCATGATGTTAGGCCCCAACTGGGCCAATCAATTTCTGCTAGTAGGATAAGAGGTTTCTTGAATAATTCTGAAATTAATGAATCTCATATTGATTGCGATAGAGTTCAAGATTCTTACTCCTTCAGATGTGCGCCTCAAGTACACGGGCCAATGATTGACGTATTAAGAGAAGCGAGAAGAATCGTCAACATAGAAATTAATTCTGCTACAGATAATCCTCTTGTGTTTTCAAGTAATGGAGAACCAGAAGTGATTAGTGGTGGTAATTTCCATGGTCAAATTCTTGCTATTATCAGCGATAACATGGCTATTTGTATACATGAGATAGCTAGTATTTCTGAAAGACGTATTAACCAAGTACTTGATCCCCAATGGAGTGGTCAGAAGGCATTTTTAGCCAATGATGAAGGTTTAGAAAGCGGTTTAATGATTGTTCAATACGTTGCTGCTGCAGTAATTGCTGAATTATCACTACTGTCCAATCCTGTATCTACCACAAATGTTCCAGTTAGTATGGGCAAGGAAGATCATGTTTCAATGGGTGCAACCGCCTCATACAGAACATTCAAAGCAAGTAAATTATTATCTTCAGTAATTTCTAGTGAATTGATATGTTCATGCCAAGCACTGGACAATATCTCTGAAAAACCCTCTAAGTCTGTAGGTAAAATTCATTATTGGTTGAGAAATTATGTTTCGAAAATCGAAGCAGACAGAAGTACTACTAAAGATACTGAAATTATAGCAAAATTACTGTTAACACCGGAATTTATTGAAATATTTAGGGAGTGAATTTTTGCAAGAAAAATTGCATATGTCTCAACACCCTGGTACCAATCCTCCTCCTTTTAGAAGTACTATATCAGGTATCGATAAAAATATAATTTTTCTAAAAGATTCATTTTGCTACCCTCGCGGAGGAGGGCAGCAAGGTGATACTGGTATGATTTCAAAAATTAATATAGAAACTGAGTTATTGGAAACATTACCTGGGGAATCGATTGTTCATCCAGTTATTTCTACAGATGGTTTCAATGTTGGTGATGAAGTTTTATGCACTATCAATCAGCAAAGAAGGAATAAAAACACATCAATGCACACTGTCCAACATATAGTCTCAGCAATAGCTAACGATATGTTTTCTGCTGAAACTGTCGGTAATCAGATTAGTGAAGAATATACGAGAATAGATCTATTGTTCCCAGATAGAGATAAATTCAATTCAGATGATTTAGTACAGGCAGTAAATGATATTATCAATTCTGACAGAAATGTTAGGATACATAATTGGGAACGAGAAAGAATACTACAACATGAGCAAATGAGACATACCAAGTTCATGGATAGAATACCATCTAGTGTGACTGAACTCAGAGTCGTTGAAATCGTGGATGTTGATTTGTGCCCATGCGGCGGAACACATGTAGATAATACATCTAAACTAGATGAAATGATTATTACTAATGTTAAATCAAAAGGTGCAGGCAAATTAAGAATTTCATATTCATTGAATAATCTTTAATCGTTGTATGTAGTTATTGGTGGGCTCGGCAGGAATTGAACCTGCGATCTCCACCATGTCAAGGTGGCGTCATAACCCCTAGACCACGAGCCCCGTAATACAGGGGGCAAGCATACCACTGATGAATGATTCTCTTCGTAAATTTGAATTAAGCAATGATCTTAGAAAGTTTACCATTACAGTTTTCTCTGGGACATAATCCTGAAACTCTTGTTCTACCATTTTTCATAATAATTTTTTTAGGAGATTTAACAAATACTGTATTTTTACATTTCATGCAATAAGCTTCAACAGATATCATATTCTTTCGAGTTCGACTCTACAACTAAACCTTACTAACACGGTATATTTATGAATAATCATCATTATTTCAAAAAACGCCATACTGCGAGCCTGCATTGGCTTCACAGTATAATCCAATTTCTGATAACTACCATTATCAGCCGACAGTGTATCGGTAAAACGAACATATTTTTCAATCTAGTTTTTGTTGATTAAAAAATATCTTCTACTATCATTTGAAACATTGAATTAGTAATTTCAAATTAGTTATTTTTTAAATGCTTATAGATATTACTATTTATGATTTTACAATAGAGCCAGAAAAATATGTTTTGAATATTGGAGATACCCCAGGTGTCTGGCACCAGTAATCTACATGTTTACTATTTAGAATATTAAAATCAGCGGCTCCTCCCTCGTATATTGAGCCAACACATTTTTCCATTTCACTATTTAGAGTCGAAGCGGGGTTTCTTGTGCATGCTACTAATGCAGCTAATGGATCAATGCCTATCCTGTGTGTTGCTAGACTTGAAACAAATGGTAACGAAAGAGATTGACAATTAGGATTGAAGTCCGTTGCTAAAGAGAAATTCCAATTGTTCTCGATACAATCAACTATTCCATTACCTAAATCTTTTCCTAATACATAAGGAGTGCCTGGTAGAAATACCTGCATAGTTCCAGATTTATTTGCTTTGTCTCTAGAATCATCATTACTGAAACCTACATGATCTGCGCTGCAACTTTTTAGTTCCGCAGCGAGTGACAAGCCTCCGGAATCTACAAACTCATCAACATGAAGGCGGCTTTTTAACCCAAATTTTTTTGCAGACTTTACTAGAGTTTCTGTTTGTTCAAGATTAAACCATCCAGGTTCACAAAATACATCAATCCATTTTGCTAAACCTTTCTCCGCTACTAATGGTAATTGTTCATGAATTAATTCGTCCATATATTCGCTGACTTTCTTGTCATCAGGGAAATCGTGGGCTCCGAGCCATGTTGGGAGAATGTTTTGATTATTTCCTCCTAGAGAATTAGTAGCTTGTAGAATCTTAATTTCGCTTTCAACTGATAAACCATAACCACTTTTCGCTTCAATAGTTGTAGTCCCATAATTTGATGATTGTGAAAGATTACTGCGACCAATAGATTCTAATTCTTTTCGTGATGCATTTCTTGTTGCCTCAACAGTTTTAGAAATACCACCGCCCTGTTCAGATATATCTTGATAAGACAAACCGTTTTGCCGCAATCTAATTTCATTAGACCTATCACCGGACCAAAGAAGATGCGTGTGGCAATCAACTAGTCCAGGTATTATTGCCTTGCCTTTAACGTCTAAAAGTTCGACTTTGTTAGATTTTCCATCTTCCATATCTGGTGCGAATTCTTCTAATAATTCTTGTTGAGGTCTAATTTTAATTATATTTCCTTCAGATATTAGAATTGAATTTCCGCCTTCTAAAATTAGATTTTCACGATCAGACATTTCCATACCTGAAAGGGGTTTTGAGACGTCCCCATGAGATAAAGTTGCCATTTCCCCTATGTTGTATAACAGGAGGTCCATGATAGCGGACAGGAGTGACACTTGAAAGGACTCCCTTCCTCGCAGGTGTAATGGGTGTGATTTTAGGGATTGAAAGTACAGCCCATACTTTCTCCTTCGGTGGCGTTTATACTAATGGAAAAACTATACCGTCTTCATCCGCCTTGTTCAGGCCTGAACAGGGGGGAATTCATCCGCGAGAGGCAGCCGATCACCATTCATTATTATCTGGAAATTTATTTAAGGAATTTATTTCTAAAAATCATATTCCAGTGAATCAAATAGATGCAATTGCATTTAGTCAGGGGCCTGGTTTAGGGCCTTGCTTGAGAGTTGGTGCTTCTGTGGCAAGATCTCTTTCTGATAAAATAGGTAAGCCATTAGTAGGGGTTAATCATTGCGTAGCACATATCGAAATTGGGAGGCTACAAACAGGCTGTCAAGACCCAGTTTTATTGTACGTAAGTGGAGGTAATACGCAAGTAATTGCGAGAAACGGAAGTCGATACCGAGTTATTGGAGAAACGTTAGACATAGGTATCGGAAATATGTTAGATAAATTTGCTAGAACGCAAGGAATTCCGTTTCCCGGCGGTCCTAAAATAGAAAAATTAGCTAATGAATGGGAAAAAGGTAATCCATCAGCCAGTTTAGACGAAATAATATTACCATATGGCATTCAAGGTATGGATTTATCATTTTCAGGTATTCTAACTGCTGCAGTGCAAAAAGTTTCAGATGGGCACTCTCTTCAAGAAGTATGTTGGTCACTTCAAGAGCATTCATTTTCAGCATGTATAGAGGTTGCAGAAAGGGCATTAGCTCATACAGGGAAAAGTGAATTATTACTTGGAGGAGGCGTGGCTTGTAATGAAAGAATCAGAGAAATGGCTAGGCTAATGTGTAAAGATAGGGGAGCAACTGCTTTTTGGCCAGAAAAACAATATTGTGTAGACAATGGAACAATGATAGCCGAACTAGGCAGAAAGATGCTTAAACATGATATTTATACTAAATTGGAAGATAGTGCCATCGATCCATCTATGAGA
>DAJO01000057.1:463-11680 GCA_002498985.1 Euryarchaeota archaeon UBA257 | reverse complement strand
ATAGCTATTTGGAGCCCTACAATTAGAAATAGAAAAGGAACACATGTAGATTTATTCAAAGGCTTGATTGAACAAGGATATTTGGAAGGAAAAATCAATGGCCGAGAGGCAAATTTCGAAAACCCTCCTGATTTAGAAAAGAATCTCAGGCACGATATCGATGTCAGAATTGATAGATTGAAATTGAACAGAGCAAACAGACAGAGATTAACTGAAGCAATTGAGGCAGGGCTGCGTCTTGGTGGAGGGACAATAGCTATCGAAAGTCTAAAGAAAAATAAATCAAATATTCGTAACGAAGAGGCAGAAAAAACAGAAAAAGGACAAATAATTCCTTATTCTGAAGAGTTTGCATGCCCAGAGCATGGAGCATTCTTACCAGAAATGTCACCTAGAGTGTTTTCTTTCAATAATCCACTCGGGGCCTGTCCTAATTGTCAAGGATTAGGTGTAAAAAGAGAATTTTCTCCAGACCTAGTAATTGATAGAACCGCCTCTGTTGAAGATGGCTGTATTAGGCCATTTAGATCTTCTATGATGTCTGGTTGGTACAAGAGTCAAATGAGGCAGGTTTGTGAGCACTATGGGATCCCTACGAATCTAGAATTTGGAAGTCTTAACGATGACGAGCAAGACATTCTTCTTCACGGCTCTGGAGGCACAGCAATATCCTTTGAATTTACTTCTGAGAAAGGCTCTTCATACCAGATGCTAAGGCCTTGGGAGGGTGTATTTAGTAGAATCCGTAGAACTTACAACGAAACCTCTTCGGATAGAACAAGGTCTAGGATGGCCTCATATATGAACGATGAACCATGCCCAGATTGTAAAGGCCAAAAATTGAATGATGCTGTTAGTAAAGTGATAGTGGGAGGCATATCCCTGCCCGCCATTTCCTCTTGTAGTGTCTTGGAAGCGTTAGCAGTTGTACAATATTGGAGAGCAGGAGAACTCGATCAAACATGGGATAAATTAGGTAGAGATAAACCAAACACAGAGATTATTTCCAAAACCTTACAATTATCTGAGAGGTCAATTTTTATCGGCACCGAAATAATCAAAGAAATTGAAGCGAGATTAAGATTCCTTGCACTAGTTGGATTGGATTATCTTACGTTAGATAGACGAGCAAGCACGCTTTCTGGAGGAGAATCTCAAAGGATTAGATTAGCAACCCAAATTGGTACAAGATTGACAGGAGTGATGTATGTTCTCGACGAACCAAGTATTGGCTTACACCCTAGAGATAACGACCGCCTTTTGGAAACCTTAAGAGAACTAACTGAACTAGGTAATACCTTGCTTGTAGTTGAACATGATGAAGCAACCCTAAGACAGGCTGACTGGCTTGTTGACATAGGCCCTGGTGCAGGTAAAGAAGGAGGAAAGGTGCTGGTGAGTGGTGAATTAGATGAATTACTTTCCAATGATGAAAGTATTACTGGGGCGTATCTTTCTGGTAAAGAAAATATCTCCATACCTGCAGATAGGAAAACACCAGAAGATGGAAAATGGATCCATATCATAGGGGCGAGAGAAAATAATCTCCAAAATATAAATGTATCAATTCCTTTAGGTTGTGTAGTTGCTATTACTGGTGTTTCAGGCTCAGGAAAGTCATCCTTAGTAGCCTCAACATTAGCCCCTGCATTATTACGTGAAATACATGGTAGCGACACTTCTCCCGGACGACACGATAAGATGGAAGGATTCGAAGCTGTAGACAAAACCATAGTCATAGATCAATCTCCTATAGGTAGAACACCTCGTTCAAACGCGGCGACATATACTGGGGCATTTGGACACATCAGAAATCTATTTGCAGCAACTGTAATTTCTAAAGAACGAGGCTACCAACCAGGACAATTTTCTTTCAATGTTAAAGGTGGAAGATGTGAATCTTGCAAAGGCGCAGGATCTATAAAACTAGAGATGAATTTTTTACCTGACGTATGGGTCACATGCGATGTCTGCAAAGGGAAAAGATACACTAGAGAAACTTTGGAAGTTGAATGGAAAGGAAAAAACATCCAAGAAGTTCTAGATATGTCTGTTGATGAGGCAGTTGTATTTTTTCAAAATCAAAAGTCATTAAGTCGTATTCTCACAACTCTGAAAGATGTAGGGCTGGGTTACATACGGCTTGGCCAACCAGCAACCACTCTATCGGGTGGAGAAGCGCAACGAGTAAAATTAGCATCGGAATTACACAGACCGACCCGAAGTCACACAGTTTACATCCTTGATGAGCCAACAACAGGACTTTCTATGTTTGATGTACACCAATTAACAGAGGTAATGTTACGTCTTAGAAGAAACGGGCATACCGTAATTGTAATCGAACATCATTTAGATGTGGTTAAATGTGCAGATTGGGTAATTGATCTCGGGCCAGAAGGGGGAGAATTGGGTGGACTTATAGTAGCAGAAGGTCCACCAGAAAAGATTGCTAAAGTTGAGGGCAGTTATACAGGATTACATTTGAAAGAACTTCTAAACCAGTAATTGCAGTGCCAAGATTTGAGTATGTCTACCCTTTGAGGTGCTACAATGTACCGTTCAAGGAACCCCACACTATCGGACTCAACTTTCGATAAGTCGAACTATCAAGAAGCATCTTGGTGGGATGAGAGCTCTAATTTGATGACTATGGAGGGAACCGCAGAAAAAACCGGAATACTTCTGATAATCACTACAACTTTGGCCATAGCAACTTATGCCTTCTTACCCGGTCTTGCAATTATAGGACTTTTAGGCGGTTTTATTACTGCAATGATTGTAATTTTTTCTAGATCTACAAATCCAGTTTTGATATGTACCTATGCTGGATTCGAGGGCCTAGCATTAGGCGGATTTACATATTTCATAGAAACCGCAGTAGATTTTCCGGGTTTGGGTATAATTGCAGCAGGACTAACTTTCTCAATTTTAGGCTCAATGTTGATGCTATACCGAGCACGTTTAATCTCATGGGACAGAAATCTTGCTATAGCAGTATATTCTTCATTAGGCGCTATAGTAATCATATATATTGCCTCTTTTGTTGGTATGTTTTTAGGATTTGAAATACCACTGATACATGGAAACGGCCCCGTAGGAATTGCTTTCTCTCTATTTGTTATTGGAATAGGTGCTCTTTGTTTAGTTGCAGATTTTGATTTCATTGAAAAAGGAGTGAAAAGAGGTGCTCCCAAACAATTGGAATGGAGAGCAGCTTTCGGACTAATGATAACACTGATATGGCTATATGTAGAAATACTAAATCTTCTTGCAAAAATAGCATCTAGAAGATGATAATATGGAAATCGATCTTATTCTAGGGTTGACTTTAGCCGGTATCACCTTGGGCTTGATTGAAGGAATAAAGCCGGGACCCCTTCTTACTATGGTCATCAAGGAGACGCTTTCAGGTGGCCTTAGAGCCGGTGCTTGGACAGCTGCCGCACCAATTTTTACAGATGGCCCGTTAGTAATAATTAGTTTATTTGCAGCGACATGGTTCGCGACTCAACCCTTTGCGTTATTTACAATTTCAATTATAGGGGGGCTATTTTTAATAAAAATGGGCATAGATTGTTTTTCTATAGAACCCCCAATTGGTGATGAATTAATTACGGACACTAAAGGAGCATTTCGAAGAGGGCTATTGACTAATTTATTAAACCCAAATGTCTATGTTTTTTGGTTTTTAATTGGAGGTCCTCTTATGGCATCTGCTGCCGAAAAAGAACCTCTAGCACCCATTGCCTACGCGATTTCTTTCCTTATTTCAATTATTTTGGTAAAGACCTTCATTGCATATTTATTCGACAAAAGTCGAGGTAATATCTCCGCCAAAACTTATAAATTTGCATTAACTCTTTGTGGCATCGCAATGTTGATATTTGCAGGTGGTTTCATTCTCCAAGGGATTGATATTTGGTCAAATGGGTTCTGAATCAAGCCAGTGTCTGAGGTCCACCTTCAGGTAATACGTTCAGTGGTACTGTGGTTCCTCTGAGGCTTGGCCCCAT
This sequence comes from Euryarchaeota archaeon UBA257, assembly GCA_002498985.1. Lineage (GTDB taxonomy): Archaea > Thermoplasmatota > Poseidoniia > Poseidoniales > Thalassarchaeaceae > MGIIb-O2. Next base: position 7,667 of record DAJO01000057.1, on the reverse strand, counting down.
CATTGTGGTCCCGTAAATTCCCTCATCTTGTATATTATTGCCAATATTATGCGAAAGCCCAAACCAAGCCCTTCCGTGACTATCTACAAGAATATCTATGAAATCTCCAAATCCTCCGCATCTATTGTATCCGCATTCAGCTTCCAGGCTCAATGGGTCGCCAAAGTCATTCACTTGGACGGTAGTTATTAACGGCATATCACTGAACGAGTCTGTCATAACTGAAATATAGCCATTCCATGTATCTCCTCCAGTATCTCCAAGATACGCAAAGGCGACACGACCGCTATCTCCTGCTGCTACTGCGGGGAAACCGGTACCATTCAGTCCAGGAGGAGCAATCATCAATGGGTCGCTCCAAGAATTTCCCTGATCTAATGAATATGAATAATATGGTAAATCATCAACACCCATCCACATTGCATGTACATTGTTTTCTTCATCAGGGTAAACTTGTGCCTCTTCGGCATTCCAAGTATCTGCAGTGCCTGTAACGTCTGTTGGTAGAACATGTTCAGACCAAGTCAAACCGCCGTCAGTGGATTTGTAAATTGAATAACCCTCTCCATCACAACTAGGGTTACCTCTGTAGAAGTTCCCATCATTGGCTCCTACCATATGGCCAGTCAATCCTCCGCTGTTACAATTAGGCGGAGCACCTGGAACTTGCTGAGTCCAAGTTAAACCCCCATCAAAACTTGATGAGCATAGTGGAGACTGCCAGTTACCATTGATACAGAATACCCATGTTGTTGGATGTAATACTGCAGGATAAGGAGAAGAAGCTATTGTTTGATGGTCCTGAATCGAAGTTCCCGAAGCACCTGTAGGTAACGGAGACCATGTTTCCCCCTCATCATCTGATGTTTCTACAGTCATTCCCAACAAGGCATGCATATCGAATTTCATTATTCGATCTGTCCAAGGGTCCACGTAAACATAAGGATCATTAGAATTTCCAACAGGAATTAGAGTAGGACTGTAGACATCCTGGCACGAATACTCGGAAACATTAGTCATCTCGAAAAGGTTGGTACACTGAATAATTGCAGTAGCGCCAGCAGCCCCATTCCCCCAACTCGTCATGTAGATGTTATCTTGTGAAGTAATTCCAATAGTGGGCTCAAAAGTTGAGAACCCAATTCCATAATATGTCCCTTCTGTACATATAGGAATATTTTCACCTTGTAAAATTGAAGTTCCATTTACTATATGAGGGGTAGTTAAAGCATCGATAGCCCCTGGATAGTGATACCACGTATTGTTAGCAATGCCATTTGGGCAGAGGTCATCAAAGGGATTGTTCTCTTTAATTTCCTCAACGGTATCACCAGCAAAACAACCAGAAATCATCGGTGCCAAAAAAAGTAATATCATACAGCCGGCTATAGCACGCATGAACAACCGTCAGTACACCCCATACATCAGAATAACGGTATAATATATTCAGTAAGAAACAAGAATCTGATGATTTTTTCAATCTTCATTTTCAATTACAGCGTCTAAGACATCATCAGATTTATTCCGCAGCCATATAGTGGCTGCAACAACAATGATGAGAAGAGACGAAAGCAAAAATCCAGCCATAAAAATTGAGTTAGATGATTTTTCAATCATTGGTGAATTGTCAGCGTTAAATGCCGGAATCTTACTTTCATCGTAAATCGGCCTGACCATAATCAAGTCGAATGAGGAATCTTCATCATAGAAATCTGAAGGAGGGGCTGGGTCCAAGTCTGAGTATCCATCGAACCGTAATGGCACTTCAAATGTCCACTCTTGGCTAACGTCGAGTGTGAGTAGAACATCAAATGTGTAGGGTACTCGTGGCTCCATAAATTCCGAACCTGTCAAGACTCCTGTGACTGGAAGAGATATTGCCGTACCTGTCACATCGAATTCAGTCCATGCATTCCAATGCTCTGGCTGGATATCCAATACGATGTAAATCGTATCACCAACTAGAGTCCCCTGTCCTTGTGCATCATCATTTCCATCGGAGGCAAGATCAACATTTGGTCTAATTTGGGCTATTTGTGCTGTATCAGTATCCCAATCAAGAGAACTGAATGCAATTTGCATTTCATATGTTCCGTTTGGAACCCAAACGTAGTGTCTATCATCGGTAGAATATGTGCCGAAAGTGCTAGTAGGACCGTTGTTGAAATGACTCCACTCTCCTTTCCAAGCATGTCTAAGTTGATCGGTACTGAGTTGCAAACCTCTTGTATCCATAATCCCCTCATAATGTTCGTAAGCATCCCAAACGGTAGCTTCTGGATAATCTAAGAACCCGTCTTCATCAGGATCTCGCATAACCTGAAGAGTTCTCGCAAGCGCTAGAGCTCTATCTGTGTCGACGAGGCCGTGCCCGACTCTCCAATCATGACATCTGTCTGTATTTTCTGAGAGATAGCAATCCTCAGGAATATTATCACAACTGTCATCATCATTACCTTCTTCACATGAGTTTCTCAGGATTTCGTAATGCGAGGTGAGTTCCAGAATTAATTCTATTTCATGTACTCTTGACTCATTCCTAGTTGCCCAATCTTCGAATTGCAAACCCTTTGCAGGTTGATCAAAATACATGCTTTCGCCTTCATCATGATCTTCGATTTGATAATCAGCAGCGCCTAATGATGGTGCGGCTGCTAGGAGCAGTGTTGCAATTCCTCCGATATGTGGTGTTGCCATGCTAGTACCTGATATTGCCATATAGTACAGGTCGCCTTGTGTTCGAGTCGATGCGTCAATCGCAGTCGCCCTTGGTGCTGTTGCCCAAATATCTCTTCCCGGGGCTCCAATATCTGGCCATGTATGTTGCTGGGTATCCCAACCTCGACTCGAAAAAGAGGTGACAGCGTTACCATCGTGAGTAAGCGCAGCTACAGATATTGCTGAAGGTGTATTTGCGTATACATTAGTTCGCAAATCACTTTCTGACTCTCCGCCGCTTCCTCCACTATTTGAAGCAGCAAAAATTACAGCAACATCATTTTCGTAAGTCAGCATGTCTGTAAGCAGTGTTACTGCGTTGGAGGGGTTGTAATCTCCATTAGTGCCCCAAGAATTAGACACTACTCGGATATTGAAGTCATTCAAACCAGGTCTACTATGTTGATAAGTCCACTCAAGCCCTTCTACGGCTGCAAATATTGATGCTCCATCTCCAGTTCCAAGTGCAACTATTGTTGCACCCTTTGCGGTACCTAACCTTCTACCGCCCGATGCGTCACCATTTCCTGCTATAGTCCCGCCAACGTGAGTCCCATGTCCACTGGATGTGTCCGAATTACAATTAGGAGCATCGACCCATGCGAGGCCAGTCCATTTAGCAGACCAGATTAGTTTCTCTCCCGTCCATGGCTCTCCACAATCAAAGTCTGGGTGTTCGCCATCAATTCCAGTATCAAGATCTACTGCGGTGGCGCCCTCACCATCATATTCTTTCAGAGAGAGGTCGGGTTCTGTTTTGAGAACCCCATCGGTCCCGATTATTGCACGATGCCATGCCAAGCTAGCATTTACCCATCTTACAGTTTCGTGCATCATGGCTTCAGTATCATTTTGGTCTCCCGGTAGATAAAAATGTTCAATGGGGACGTTAAGCTCCATGTGTTGTACTATTGAAAATGTAGAAAGCCGAGAGATATCTGTTGACTTTCCAACGATTAGGCCACCATTTAGCACAGACATTTCAGAAATCATTTCGATACCCATGGTTTCTAGAGACTGCCAAACCGAACTATCTTGCTCACTAGTGAATTGAATAATTACCTCTATTTCGTCCACTGATTCCAATTCAGAAACCAATTCCTTACTCATTTTCGATGTATCGGGTTGAGTACTGTTGCTTGCATAAGCAATAGAGCCCGACATGGAAGCGATTAGTACTACCATTAGTAGTGCATTTAGTCGTATACCTGCTACGGATTTTTGATTCAATTTTACCAAACCCCTATTCTGAGTAAGAGTACGCATATGTCCGCGATTTCACAATAGCATAAAACATAAACAGTATTAGTGTGTGATTATTTGTCCCAATTATTGTTTATAATATTTGGAATCGTATCAACCAATGTTTCATCCATAGATTTCCATTCCATTTTCAAATCTTTTTCAGCAGGAGTAGCATCCCAATATAATTTATTTTTCAAATGTCTTTTTGCCCAAGAAACACTCACTCTCGGATGGAATGCACACACTATCAGTGCAAAGTAGTACGATAATTGTCTGAAGGGCCATTTTCTTTCAGGAAACTCTTTTTTTAGAATTTTTGAAATATCGCTCCACATCATCTCGCCAGCAACCGTCAGATATCTACCTCCATCTTCTCCCATCGTCAACGCCCTTACATGAGCTTCAGCAACATCTCTAACGTCAACTATGCTGATTTGCATAGGTAGTAATACCGGCAATTCTCTGTTGACTAACATCATAATAATTGAAAGAGATCCTCTCAGGTGTCTTGGTGAAAGAGGTGGGCCAAAAACCATACAAGGATGAATAGTAACCATCCTTGGTTTTTTTACATCATTCTTTTGTTTATGCCAATCTCTAACAACCATTTCAGCACTATATTTTGCCAACCCGTATGGATTCTGTTCTAACGTGGCATCTTTGGCAAATGTTTCTGTAGTCAAGACTTCACCATCTTCCCATTCTTCTGGACGAATTGCTGCAGTTGAAGATGTGTGAACGAATCTTTCAACAGTGCCACTTTTTTCAATTGCTGAAATAATATTTTTTGTGCCAATTACACTAGGATCAACAATTTTTTCCTGTGGATTTTTTGACCTCACGATAACTACCGCAGCAGTATGAATTACATCCGTCGCCCCACTTATTGCCAGGTCTACACTTTCCTCATCAAAAAGATCCATTTCCACAATTTCTAACGAACCATTCTCTGATACTTCCATTTCTTTCAAGTGCTTGACTCGCTCATGGTCCTGCGAATCTCGAACTGTCGCTCTAACTTTTTTACCCTTCAATAAGAGATTCGCCACAATATGGCTCCCAATATATCCACTAGCGCCAGTTACAACAACACATTCGTCGTTCATACAAACCCGTCCAAGCCTATACACTTCGACTTAACGAATTATTCTTCCTCATCAGACTCATTTTTTGATATCCAACTTGGAGCCCACCAATTTATGTCGCCCATTAATCGCATTGTGGATGGAACGACCAATGCTCTAACGATACTAGCATCAACAGCGACACCCAATGCAAGCATAAAACCGAATTGTTTCATTAGGACAACTGAGGAAACACCGAAGGCAGAAAACACAGTTATCATTACCAACGCTGCGGATGTAATTATCCGTCCACTCTTTTGCAATCCGACCGCTACAGCCTTTGTATTATCCTTGGTTCGCTCCCATTCTTCGTGAATTCTTGATAACATCAAAACTTCATAATCCATACTTAATCCGAATAAAATTGCAAAAATCATTACTGGAGTAGTTGGATCTATGGGTTGAGGTGTGAAATTTAATAATTCAGCCCCATTACCATATTGGAAAATCCATACCAATACTCCGAACGAAGCACTGACTGATAATACATTCATTACTAACGCCTTTAGTGGTAAAACTACCGATCTAACTTGTAAGAAAATAAGTATATAGCTCGAGATCAGAATAAATACCAAAGCGATTGGCATATTTTCTGCCACCGCTTCCAAAACATCTTGATTGTAAGCTGCAATACCTGCAACATTAACAGTACTTTGACTACCAAATTGGTCATTTTTACTTTCTAGAGATCGAATACTGTTCACAACATCTCTAGAATCTTCACTAGATTGTTCACCCTCTATTCCAACAATCACCAAAATTACATTATTTCCTACAGAACTTTCAAGATGAAAATTCCTTTGCAAATCTAGAATATATTTTTCTTCAGAAGTCAAGTTTTCGTCTTCAGAGTCATCCCAAAAGGCAATCACTTCCTCTATATTCATCGACGAATCAAAATGCGCATATGTGTATACATAACTAGTATGTTCGATAGTCATAATTTCCTTTGAAAAATCGTACAAGTTACGAATATTTTCTTCTGAGAAAGGATCAATATTTTCTTCAATTTCAAAAACAATCTGAGCAGTATTCCCAACATTTTCTGGCCAATAAACATCTGTTAATTCTAAACCGTTTCTTGATTCATCATCCGGACTCAAAGCCTTGTATGTAGTTATGCCCCAATCTGCTTGGAGAAAAGGAGAACCAGCGATTAGTAGAACCATCACTGCTGGGATTAGTACGGACAAAGGACGCTTCATTACGCCTTCAGCAATCCATGACCAAAAACCGTCTTCCTTGTTCGTATCTGTCATTGAGAAAGGAACTTTCAATGAGTTTATTCTATCTCCTAATAAGGATAATATGGCCGGTAAAAGAACTACTGATGAAACCAAAGCAACAAGGGTGGCACATATACCGCCCCAACCTAGTGATGGTAAACCAGTATTTTCGAAAAATAACATACCCATCAACCCAACCATCACAGTCATTGCAGAGAAGAAAATAGCCCTACCCGCAGTAGCACTAGTCATTGCAATAGCTGTTTTATGGTCTCTACCTCTACGCAACTCCTCTCTGAATCGATTAACTATGAATAATGAATAATCTACACTTAATCCAATACCTAGTAATGATACAATATTATTTGCATAAATCGTGATGTCATCAAAAATATAAGTTAGTCCAGTAACTATACCTACAGCCGCAATCACAGTATAAATTCCAGTCAGAACAGGCAAACCTGCAGCAACAAGACTTCCAAACACTAGTAGTAAAATAAGTAAGGTAAGAGGTGCAGAAATCAATTCCGCTTTGATTAATTCTTCTTCAAGAGTTAAGTCAAATACAACGTCGATAGCCAAGTTTCCAGTAACCCATTTTTCCATTCCCTCTGGAGCATCTTCTGGTAACTCCAAATCTTCAATAGTTTCCTTCAGCAAAACCTTTGAGTCCTCTCTATCCAAGTTGACTTGTACGCGTATTCTAGACCAAGACTCATCAATTGTACTGATCAGATTCGACTTATTTGCCTCATTAGTGAACCAAGGATAATCTATTGTAACATCTTCATTGGTTTGAAACACTCTAACGGTTTCTTCCATCGCAGTTCTAATTTCTACATCACTAGAGTTTCCACTTGGATGATGGAAGAGAACATAAAAAACCTCATA
>DAJO01000057.1:0-338 GCA_002498985.1 Euryarchaeota archaeon UBA257 | reverse complement strand
CCGCAAGCCCAACTCCTAAGAGTAGAGTGGCAACTAATACAACCTTGGCATTATCATAAACAAAACTACCAATTTTGTAGTATAATCTATCTTCTAAAACCGACGGGTCAGTCGTTCCTTCCATGGAGGCCCGAATGACTTTTATTATTAAAAGAAGAAGTATATATGATAAAACAAAATTTCTCTCTAAAAAAGAAATTCACCATTAACATAATTCTGCAACCGATTCCACAATTAAACTCGGTTTTTGGTTCGCCGCCCTAGCATCTTCTAATGTGGCTTCTCCAGATAACACCAAAATGCCATGAACACCCGATCTTTCAGCCATTTCCATATCG
>DAJO01000041.1 GCA_002498985.1 Euryarchaeota archaeon UBA257 | reverse complement strand
TTCTGATTGTAGAACTATTGTTCACCCTACTGCAGGTGGCCGAATTAGAGGTGCGCATAATTGTAAAAAATGTGATGCTGAGGTAGTAGCAGCAATAGAAAGGTATTCGGTTTCGAGAGATTTAAGAGAATTTACCGGCCTCGATTGTGAATGTAAGAAGGTATGGAAAACTGAAATTGAGAATGATTTATCGCTACCAGTTCCTATGGGACAGGGTAGAGATAGACGTCTATCTCGAGTAGATATAGTTCGTGCTCCTTGATGCCCAATCCACTATCTTCTCGGCTAATACTTAAGTCTGAATCTCCGTTGGTAGTAGTATCTTTAACGGGATATCATAGGTGTAGTCATGTCAATTAGTACAACAGATTCAGTAGACGTTTTTCTTCAAGGCGAAAAAGAGCCATCAGGCTCATGGGTCTTCATTGTAGTTGGAGTTGTCTTTTCTCTTTCTTTTTTGGTACTTTATAGTATACTTTATCCGGGGCAGGATTTACCCGTGATTTCTGATTTAGTACCAGTTTTTAATGGTGTTTTTGATTCAGGAATATGGTTCTTTATCTTAGGCACAATGATTGGCATATTTGCCATCTTAGGGCGTTTATTGTTAGAGGCAACTAGCGAGTGAGGTGATTATTATGGATACAGTTTTAACAACAATGTTTTATTTTTGGGTTTCAATATTTATCGTATTCTTTATGATTCAGAGAGGAATATGGATATTTTCTGATGTAGCAAAAGGGACAGTCTCTTTCATGCTCGAGAAAGCTCTAGGACCTGGGTCTGATTTAGTAGAGGGACGCCCAGGATCTGGCGCTAGATCATGGATATTACAAGGCACATTATGGTTAATTCTAGGCTCCATGTTTACATTCACTAGTATGTGGCTAACTCATGATCCAAATGCTCTTCACTCTCTAGCATCATGGGGATTCGTTGCTAACGCAAATGAATTAGCATCTGCAGGAGTTTATGCTACTCTTTATGGTTCAGTTTCTATGTTAGTAATTGGCTCTGGTTTCCATATTGTACCAAAATTAGCTGGAACTGAGTTGGCCAGCGAAACAAATGCTAACTTAGTATCATTTGTATGGACAATTTCTGTATTAGTTCTAGTTATAGGCTCTCAAAATAATATGATTCTTGGTATTGAAATAATACCTCTTGGAACTGCAATAAATGCAATCGCTTTGTTGGCGGTAATCCTTAATCAATTATTGACAGTAGCAAATAAAACAAGAAAAATGGCCCTGCCCGGCTGGTTAATACTGATCGCATTACTAAGTAACCCTCTGTTGAGTATAATCTCAATAATTTCAGGTGCTGCAGATGATAGTGTAGGGCAATGGCTCTCATATCATTTATTTGGAGGGGCTTTCTTCTTCGCAGGAGTTGCAGGAGTTGCCCTTTATGCATCATCTATTGCGTCTGGAAATCCTCTTTGGTCTAAGACATTAGTTGGTGTGACTCTATTTGGTAGTATTTTAACCATTAATCCATTTGGAGATGTTCATGGTCAGATGGTTATGGATGCTTTCGGACCATTAGCAGGAAACAATGTTGTGGCTTTCTCAAATCAGGATATGTTAGCTGCAAGTTTCTTGATGGCACTAGTTTCAATACCAGTTTTTGCCTTTGCTAGTAATATGTTGGTCACTATGAGAGGTTCAGACGCTTTCGTAGATTCTCCTGATTATCCGGGGAATGCGGAACTTAATCTAGGATCTTGGTTAATTGTTCCTATTGCCATAGGCTCATTATTTGTTCAAACCGATACAGTTAGTGGTACCTCGGAATTAGTAGGTATAGCTAATTCACTTTCAGTCATGGCAGGTTGGTTAGTTCTTGTGCCTCTCTCTCTTGGGGCCGCTCTAAGCCTATATCCAGAATTAACTGGGAGGCATTTGTTTTCGAATAACAGAGCAAGATGGGGTTACCTAATGATGACAGGAGGTGCAATCTTTGGCCTCTCCCTCACAATGATTGCAGATTTTATGGACATGGCACTAGTAGAGATGATGGTAGAAGACCCTAGTACTCTTTCCGAAGAACTTCGCAAGTTAGGTTCAGTAATGTTCTACGGCGTAGTTATCGGTGCAATACTTCATTCTTTGAATATGGTTACTGGTATCTTCCGCGGAGAAATCATCTCCTCTGATTCTGTCAAATCTTCTTCAATTTCTATTGAGTCTTATTCGTTAGTTTCCTCAACGACTGTGAGAAAAATACTTGCTAGTGGGGCAAATCTCGATACAGAAGTGATTCCAATTGGTGAGGAAGATGAGAAAGGCAGTGCCACAAAACTCTAAGTTACAGTTTCCCTTGAGGCTTAAGACCTCATATTTTGAATGAGGTTAGTATGAGAATTGGACTTGTTGGAAAACCAAATGTGGGCAAGTCAACAACCTTCTCTGCACTCACAGAGACTCCAGTAGATATTGCGAATTATCCATTCACTACAATTGATCCAAATGTCGGAATTGCTTGGCTACCATTAAGACAGAGTTGTGCCTGTAAGATTCTTCGTGAGAAAAAAGAGCAGCAAGGTAGAATGTCAGAAGTTGATGAGAACGATCCTCGAAGAGGTAGTATTTGTACTCCTAACTCAGGTTCTTGTAGAGGTTATCAAAGATTAGTTCCAGTCACATTAATTGATGTTGCGGGACTAGTTCCAGGTGCACATGAAGGACGAGGACGAGGTAATCAATTTCTTTCAGATTTAGCACGATGTGATGCTTTAATCCAGGTTATTGATATATCTGGTTCAACAGATATTGAGGGTAATCCTGTTGGAGAAGGAGGATCTAAGCCAATTGAAGAATATGAATTCCTTCTAAATGAGATTGATGCTTGGATTGTAGGAATCATTCAATCAAGTTGGTCTAGAGGCGCTAGAAGAGTACAATCAGAAGGGGAAAAAGCGCTTTCCAAGTTTCTAATTGAACAATTATCAGGAATAGGTGCAACCGATTATCATGTTAATGCAGGAATATTATCAGTTAATCAAAAACATCCTGATTCAGGAGTGCCTTGGTCTTGGGGTAATGACGAATTAATGACTATGGCTGGAACAATACGGTCACTATTATTCCCAATATCAATAGCAGCAAATAAAGCAGATAAGAATAATAACTCTGAACTAGAATTATCATCGATAGTTGAATCTCAAGGTGGAAAATTAATTTTGACCAGTGCTGAGGCAGAATTAGCTCTCCGTAGAGCTTCTAAGGCGGGCTTGATAGATCTGAATCCCGAAACCTCTAATTTTTCTATAACAGATTTAGGTGAAAAAAATTTATCTAATGAACAGCGAAATGCTTTAGTAAATATTTCCCAAACACTTTCCAATTTACCGGGAGGAGGCTTGTTAGGATTACTCTCTTCAGTTGTTTTTGATAGATTGAATAGAAGTGTTGCTTATCCTGTTCAAGACGACTCTCATTGGATTGATGGAGATGGCAATATTCTTCCAGATGCTATTTTGGTTTCAGAAGGAACAACTGCAAAAGGTCTAGCATATGCTGTTCATTCTGATCTTGGAGATGGTTTTATCAGAGCAACAGATGCAAAAAGCGGCCGAGTAATTGGTGCAGAATATGAAGTTCAAAATGGCGATATAATAAGTATTCACGCTAGAAAGTAATTGCAATATAATTTCCACTAGAAAAATTAAACAGGTGATAATATTATTCATATTTTCTAGGGTCTAGCATCCGCACGAACAACTTCGGAAACCGAAGTACAATTTTTTATTGCTTCGTTTACAGTCTTATCCGAAGAGAGATCCGAGGCCTTCAAAGCCCGCACCGTCATCTTCTTCCTCTTCTTCTACTACAGCTTCAGCAGGAGCTGCTTCAGCGGATGAACCGCCAGCAGCTGCTGGAGCAGCAGCAACAGGAGCAGCAACAGCAGTAGCCATTGCTTC
>DAJO01000014.1 GCA_002498985.1 Euryarchaeota archaeon UBA257 | reverse complement strand
GGCGTCTCGATTCTCCCTTAATCTCTGATTAATTCTTAATACATCGACCAATTTGTGAGTTAGGTCATCTTCTGAACGATCACCACTATCTAGTGTAATAGACGGCCTTACGGTAATTGGAGGTACTGGAAGAACTTTCATGATAGTCCATTCTGGACGACTTGAGTCTTTATCCATCCCAATGAAAAGCAAGTGCTCATCCGGGATTCTTTCTAACCATTCCCTGATATCTCTAGCATTCAATTTATGCTCTCCTTTATTCTCTTTCTTTTCTTTGAAAGTAGAAGGTTTATCAAGAATAATTTTTCCTTGCTCAGAGCCACAATGCATGCAAATGGTTCTCTTTTTACTAGAACATTCTTTCTCGATATCTTTGATGATTTTCTTGAACTCTCTAGAGCCGACTCCGTGTTTAACCATTACATCCTTGACTCTATCTCGATAGAAATCTTGTTCTGATTTTTCAAGATCAAGAGGGTGAGTATTTGGTTGATCGTGCAGCAAAATCTTACTGCAGGAATTGCAAGTAGACTTCAATGACATCTTTATCAAATCAGTGAAACCAATGTGCATGATAGGCAATTCTAGTGCAATGTGACCAAAGTGACTTGGGCATTCTTCGTGTTTATTGCCACACGTTTCACACCTAACTCCAGGGTCAATAACACCCATCTTTGGATCCATCAAACCTTGTTTAAATGCATGTCCGTCATCGCGATATGTGTCAGCAGTTTTTACTTCAACAGCCGACATCTTACGAATTTCATTCGGTTCTAATAATCCAAATTTTATTGATTGAATCCTCTTTGGGATTTTCGCTGCATCTCTAGCACTCATTTTCTATCCTCCAGTTCAAGTCTCATGGCCACCCCTAGACTTTTCATTTCGTCCAAAAGAAGCTTGAATGCATATGATGTTTGTACTGTATGTACGTCAGCCCGGTCTCCACAATAAGGACAAACAGTAGTCCTGCGTTTCCAATCAAAGTAAGCAATGTGTCCACATCCTCTAGTATTACATACCATCAGATTCCAACCATCTGATTCATCAAGTAGGCGATCTTTGATTACCATCGAAGCACCGTGAGAAATCAAACAGTCACGTTCCATTTCTCCGAATCTCAGACCACCTTGACGAGCACGCCCCTCTGTTGGTTGCCTGGTTAAAATCTGGACTCTTCCGCGGCTTCTAGCATGTAATTTACTGCTGACTAAGTGGTGTAATCTTTGATAATAAATTACTCCTACGAAAACGTCAGCAGGATACTCCTCACCAGTTTCTCCACTGACCATTGTTTCTCTGCCTGTATGATTGTATCCATTTCTTAACAGACCAGAACGTAGAGATTCTTCTTTCTCACCTGTAAACGCAGTACCATCTATTTGACGACCTTCCATTGAACCTACTTTACCGCCAATCATTTCTAGAACGTGTGCTACAGTCATCCTCGAAGGAATAGCATGAGGGTTAATTAGAACATCAGGAATAACTCCATTTACCGTAAATGGCATATCTTCTTCATCTACCAATCTACCTATAATCCCTTTTTGGCCGTGTCTAGAAGCAAATTTATCTCCTAATTCAGGAATCTTATTAGTCCTCAAGGTAATTCTTACTAATCTTCCAGAATCTAAAGATTCTGTTACGAAAACATTGTCTACCCAGCCATATTCGCCATTTCTAACCATCATTGATGATTCGCGACGTTCCTGTGCCTGTAGGAAAGCACCTGCTGACTCTTCAAGGAATCTTGGAGGGCTTGTTTTCCCTACTAGAACTTTAGAATCTGGAGCGCCACTAGTCAAAAACTCTTCAGGCACTGGTAAACCGTCTCTCTCAAGATGAGAATAACTGTTGAATGATTTCAATCCTTTAATTTCATCTAGACCTGTCCCTGGCACCTCGATTCTTTCTTCTTGTCCCCCAGGGAATCTTTTGTTTTCTGCATTGTAAGTCCTGATGAATGAAGAACGTCCTAGAGAACGTTCTACTGACGCACGATTCATGATTATAGCGTCCTGCATATTATATCCATGGTGACTCATAATAGCTACAACGAAGTTCTGCCCACCAGGTCTTTGTCTAAATCCTGTTGATTTCATTGCCCTAGTGCCAACAATTGATTGTTGAGGGTAATGCATTATGTGAGCTCTTGTGTCGGGACGAAGCCTGTAATTAGAACTCGGAAGCCCAAGACTCTGCTTAACCATTGCAGTCCCTCCAGTTACTCTTGGTGTTGAGTTATGTTCAGGATATGGGACTAAAGACGCACAAACACCTAGGATTAACTGAGGATCTATTTCTACGTGTGTATAAACAAGAACCTTATTTTGTTTTGTTTGTTGTGTAGACAACTTCTCGATATCTTCTTGATAGTAATTCAACGGCACTGAAAATTCTTCCGTGACTGTCTCACCATTAGGTAATTGTACCTCTACGCTAAGTTCGGCATCTTTCTTATTTACCATATCTCCAAGATTCATCCATTCAACTTTTGCAGGATTAATTGGACGAGAATATTTTGGAGAGAATTCTGGTAAGTCGAATGGCCTTGGAGCAATAAGTAAGTCTTCTTCTTCTTCTGCATCGATCCATTCAACAACTCCAGTACTGACTAAATCATTGAATGAAAGTTCACCTGCTCTCAAACCGTCTAGTGTACGTTTTGTAAGTACTAAATTACCTTCTTCTAGTACCAGTAAAGGTCTCAAAATTCTACCTCTATCAGTATTTATGAATACATCCTTATTTTCAGAATCATGTCTAATACTAACTTCTGGCCTAATTCTTCCGGAACGTCGGCGGCGTTTGAATTGAGATACTAACTTGTTGGGCCTCTTGTGAAGTCCGAAAATATCGCCATTTACGTGAATTCTAGATCCATCTGCCCATCCTGCAGGTGAGTCATCTACTCCCGCCTCTTTCAATAATTCTTTTACCTCAGATTCCGCAACTTCTTCAGAGACGTCAATCATTTGTGCAGCATTTTTCACTAGGCCGCAATTCTGACCCTCAGGGGTTTCATTAGGGCATAATCTACCCCAATGCGTTGGGTGAAGATCTCTTGCTTCGAAATGTGGCTGACTCCTTACGAGTGGGCTTGTGACACGTCTCATGTGAGATAGTGCAGCAAGATACGTAGTTCTATCTAGTAGCTGACTGACACCTGAGCGTCCACCTACCCAATTCCCTGTAGCTAAGGCATGCATAATTTTTGATGTCAGGACATCGGGTCTGAGACATGCATTAATTTTCAAATCTCTCTTTCTATTATGATGTCGTTCAAGTTGATACTTTAAATCACGAGCTAGTTGTTGTAGGCTGACACGGAATAAATCCTCAATTAAATCTCCAGCGAGACGAACTCTCTTGTTAGCATAATGATCTTTATCATTTGGATCTCTATTGGTGATAGCCATTTCTAATACTTGTCGTACAATTCTTCCAAGGAAAATCGCTTTCTTTTCCCTAGCATCAGAAGTTGCGCCTAGGTGAGGTAACAATTCTTTGTCCAGCATATTTTGAATTCTCGATTCTCGATATTCTTTTTGCTGACCATGTGCAAACTTTTTCTCGAGCCAAGCAATTGCTTCTTCAGTAGTCTCTACTCCATACTCTTCGTTATCTTTAACATCATTTAGATTTGCAACAGTATACTTCATTGCTTCAACTGGACCGGCGATTGCAGCGAATATCTCTCTGTCGTTTTCCATACCAAGAGCTCTCATCAAAAGAACTACTGGTATTGCAGCAGTACCTGCACTAGGAATTTTCACCATTAGCATTCCATCTCTTCTCTTTTCTACATTGAGAGGTTTTCTAACTCCGTCTTTCTGAGAGAAAATTTTGGCCACTTCAGTTTCATGAGCATATTTTTTGTTCTTTTCAACAGTAACTCGGTTAGGTGCTAGATCTTCCATAGAAATCAAAACACGTTCTGTACCATTGATTATGAAGTACCCTCCAGGATCCATTGGGTCTTCTCCGAATTTTCTTAGAAGAGTTTCATGATATTCAGCATCGTCAGCTGATGTATGAGGAGACAATTTACGAGGAGAATCTTGTGAACCAGCTATGTGATCTGGATGCAAATTACAACGAGCTGAACGGACCATTATTGGAAGATTACCGATATGGACGCTAGATTCTTCAATAGAACCATGAGTCTGTCCCGGCTCTGGAGGGATATCATCCCGATAGATGACGAAATCCATGTATATAGGTGAAAAGTATGTTAGTTTACGAATTCTACATTCCAAGGGAGTTGCAGGATGCTCTGCACCATTTGCCTCACGAATCGTGGGATTTCCTAATCTCAAGCCTTTCAAACGAACATAAATTTCCTTCTCAAGGACGTCGAGTTTGATTGCACCTCCACCGTCTACTCCGCCAGGAATTAACTCAATTTCTTCATCGGTACCTACGCGAATATTTCTTACAATTTTTTCCATACGGCTTTTGCGGCCTTCGCCACCTAGAATTGTATCGTTGTACGACATCAATTGGTGATTAACTAAACTTCTTCTTTGAAAATAACTATCTACAATTTCTTTCATAATAACAACTCCTCAAGTACTCTCCACTATTAGGCGGAATGCAGTACTAGAGCCTGCAGACCGACTATATCTAACAATTTTTACAACCCTGTTAGTTAACCAACCAGCAGGTAGTTCTGAATTATTTGACTCTTCGACTTCTTTAATTGCCTGGATAGCAGGGTCCGTGATTAAGACTTTAGGTAACAATTCCTTTGCTAATCTGGAACTGCCATCGAAATCAGTTTGAAGCATATCCCATGGGGCAAGTTGAGACTCCTCTTGATCAACAGGAATTAATTCGTGATGAGGGACTAAAAAATGATTTAACACATTGAATCGGTCTTCGCCCTGAGGTATATCATCATCGAGAATAGATTTTCTTGAAATTGTAATCCTACCACTACGACTCCTCTTCCTTGAAGCCATTTGTTCACGAATAATTCCCATGATATTTTCAAGTTCATCATCACCAGTTTCTAAACCAACTTTTTTGGCTACTTGGTCAACTGTCATTCTCTTGATTGCATCCATGTTGGCATCGTCTGCAAGTCGGTGGGCATGTTCTTCCGAGACACCCAGTTCCATTAATCTCTTTTTTGTCGAACTTTTCACTGCCAAATCAAACACCACCATCCAGCAAAAAACATGGGCTTGCAAGCCAGAAAAGGACTTTTAGACTGAAAATATTTTTATTATTTTGAAGTCTTCCTTAACTATGCCACAGGCCCATAGCATATGCTGGGCTGTCGTCGGACTGAAGGGGTATTTATCAATCTGATGGTAGAGGCATGGCTACCACTGGAGCGGGGGTGCAGGTTAGGAGTTCCCAATCGGCATACCTAAAGCAGAGCATCTAGACATAAATGTTTTGAAAAAAAAGGACTGAAACACGGAGAAAAGAGTATGGATTTAGGTGAAAAAAATAATCCTATCACTGAACTTCGAAAGGCTGAAGTGAAACTAAAAAATGGAGATGCCATATATCTTGACATTCCCAAAACAGTTTATCCGCCTAGAGAAGATTCAGCATTACTGATTGAATACTTGGAAACTCTAAAGCCTAATGGTATTGCAATGGAAATTGGTTGCGGTTCTGGGATTTTAAGCATAATATTAGCTAGAAATAATTGGATAGTAGAGTCATGTGATGTTAACCCATTCGCAATAGCTGCTGCAAAGAAAAATTCTATATCCGCTTCAGTAGAAGAAAAAATTAATTTTAGAGAAAGCGGAGTTGGGGAAGAAAATTTCTCAATCCCTTTGGGTACTAAACTATTATTTTGGAACTTGCCCTATCTAAACCCTCCCTCGCCGGGTGAGCCAAGACTGGGTTGGATAGAAGAAGCGTCGATGTCAGACATGGCAGAGAAAGGATGGGGACATCAATTAGCGGACTTTCTGGAAGAAAATAATATGTATTTAGAGCCCGATTTGCTGATAATTTTATTGCAACGAAAGTATCCAAAGAGTCCAAGTAATGCAGAATATTGGTTGGATAAGGGGTGGTCACACAGAGTGATAAAAACGATTTGGATCCATGATGAGAAACTAGAAATTGTCGCATATTGGAAACCAGGTCAAGGAATACCTATGAGAATAGTAGAGGAGTGTATTTCAACCATGGATGAAGCCAAAAAATTACCTGGAATTGGCTGGCAAAGGGTACAAACTAACAAGCAGATCGAAGGGAGAGGAAGGAAAGAATCTAAATGGATATCTGATGAACGAGACTTACTTGCTACATGGAATATTAATAAAACCATTTTATCAGATTTGAATCCCGGAATTGTGCAAATTGTTATTGGTACGAAAATAGCCGATTTACTAAACCAATATTGTAAATGGCCTAATGACATCATAGATAATAATGGGCAGAAAATAGGAGGTGTTTTGATAGAAATGGATAATCAAAAAGAATACCTAAGGATTGGGGTTGGATTGAATTATTCGAGTAAGGAAATAGAGGGTATGGAAATTACAGGATGGAATGATAAATTCCCTGATATCACTAAAAAAGATATGTCTAAGATGATTGATGCCGTATTATCGACCTTATTTGAAAATCATGAATTGTTAGAAAATAATTTATCTGCTGATAAATTTAATCGAGATTCTTGGAGAGGCCTTTCTAAACTATTATCTAGAGGTTATTCATTGGAAGTAGATGGAGAAAAAACTAGAGTCATAGGATTGAATAATGAAGGAGGATTGTCTGTATTACTAGAAGGTGAAAAATCGGAGATTCAGAGCATTGAAAAACTAACTTGGCTATTTTAGACTCATCCTTTCTCTAACTAACTTAATCTTACCTGATGATGTAATTGTTGAAGATTTATCTTGCTTGTTTATTATATCCTTAGCGTCAATATATGATTCCAAAGGAGTCTTTATGACACCATAATATAAGCCATCAATTTTCTTGAAATCGAAAAGCCGCCATGAAACATTAACAAAAATATCAGAAAAAAATATTTCGCATTCATGTCGCGAACAATCTTCAACATCTAACTGAAAACCTATCCACCTGTGTTTACCTCGGGCAGACTTATTGACTTTCGGCACGACACACGCGATAAAGTCATAGTTAACCAATGAAACGGTGCGGAGATTTCCTACAAGCCGCTGACGACTGCTACTACTCTTACACGCCCAATCATCTCATCGGTTGAACGAGCGCCCAGAAGCACTTGGCAATTAGAATCCAACCTTGAAACAAATTCTTCAGTGACTGTATTTAGCTGATAAATAGTCAGATCCGGCCCCCCTTCAACCTGAATCCAACAACCTTTAGCGCCATCTATATCGAGATTAGAAAGAGGTGATTGGAAAGCGGTCTTAACTACTTCGGATAATGAGTTCGTGGGACCAGACCCCACAAGAATTGTTGCCTCCCCTGGATGTTCGACAATTGTCCTAAAGTCCATAAGATCAAGGTTTATTTTCCCGACCTTAGCAAGCGTAGATAATAATCCCTCGACTAATTCTTCTATCCAACCTGCACCTTTTTTCCAGTCTAGTTTTCTTTCCTTGGACTGCCAAGACAATCTTTCTAAACTTACTCTAATACAAACATTAGAAAAATTATATAATTCTGGAAAAGATTCTTCGGCCATTTGATATCTAATCGGTTGTTCCGCGAAAGGAAATCCTACAATCGAAACTACCATCGAATCAGACTCTCTTGCCAGCCTTGCAAATTCGGATGCGGCACCTGACCCAACCCCTCCTCCTAAGCAAGTTAAAATTACTACAAGCTCGGCTTTATCGATCAAAGGCTGGATTTCTTTGACACCCTCATTTAATCTATGTTTGGCGAGCATTGGTAATGCTGCAGCGCCTTTTGCTTCGCCTGACGCATCAAGATGTAAGCAATGTGCTTCTGCGCTACCATTGAAGGTTTTTTCATCGGCATCAATCAACAAAAGATCAGAAAATCTTGAGCACCGTGAATGTGCTCTTTCTGCCCAGAGAGAGCCCAATCCTCCAACACCAACAATTAGTAGAGCACCTTGATGCATAGCATTCAGAAGGATAACTAGTGTTTAGATATACTTCAATCATAGGACATATATCTACTATATTTACGTCTTTCATCTCTTGCCCAAGCGTTGTCTGGTTCAATATCTAAAACTAAATTATAAAATTTTATTGCAGACTCAAAATCGGATAAATGCCTACCGTACATATGAGCTAGAACATTCAATACAGGCACACAATTTGGAACTTTCTTATTCATGTCCAACAAAAGAGATTCTGCTTTGGTTAAATCCATCATTTCTATCAAATCTTCGGCTTTGTTGAGATTGTTTAATTGTTCATCAGAAAGATTGTAAATATTCTTCCACGAGTGGTCCGACATATATGTCTCCGAGAGTTACTTTTGGTTTCAGTCTTGTCAATGTTTGATAGCTTGTAATCAAGATTAAATCACGCTACCGAGAAGGCACCAAACTGGAAGGTTAATATCCCTCATTCAGGTGGCGAGGTATGTCCATAGGTGTCAGATATGAGCAACATCAATCGCGTCAGCCGTCGGACCTTGGTTTTAGTAGTATTAGCGCTGTTTTTAGCAACTACTACCCAAGCATACCATACTGGTATAGGAGGAGATTCTGATGGCGAAGGAGATGTGGCACTTGCAGGATGCACTTGCCATGCCGAAGAACCAGATAATTCTGTAACAGTAGCATTAGATCATGTACCATTTCATTATGAGGCAGGTAAATCTTACCCAATGACACTCCAACTAATCGGAGGGACTGAAATTGGAGGGGCACAAACAGGAGGGTTTTCAATGAGGGTCACTCAAGGAACTTTGTCGGCTGGAATTGATTCAGAATCACATGTGCAAAACTGGGAGGATGAAGAAAATACCTTGACACATACCGACACCGGTTCCAAAACTGATGACAGAACTTGGAACTTGGTTTGGACTGCTCCTGAAACTGGAAATGGACCGGTGAACTTCTGGATAGCTGGGAATACAGTTAATGGAGATGCAATCCCTTCTGCTTTAGATAGATGGAACAGATTAACTGTAACCTTGGATGAAGGAGTAGATAATGGTAAAACCCGTTTATTATTTTCAGGTAATGGCGAAATAGAACCTCCTGCTCCTAAAGAATCGCATGTAGATTTACACCATATGGGTGCTGCACTTAGAGCTCATTGGCTAGGACTACTAGGTTTCTTCGCAGTAATAATTGTGATTATTTTCTGTGGTTTCTTCCTAAGATACGGGTTCTCACAGAATTATAAAGGTAGATCTAACTTGTTGAGACTTAGAATCAAGCATGAGAGAAGGGGTGATCAAATATGAGAGAAGACATAGTTCTAGAATTGCTTAAGCAAGTCAAGTCAGGAAAAGTCTCTATTGATGATGCGCGAACCGCGTTGGAAGGGGTTGAGCTTTCCGAAGAGACTTACCTTTCAGCGGTAGACCACGGAGTCTTCAACGAACCGGCTCCAGGAACAATAGTTAGATCGAGTATTTCCCCAGCAGGAGATTCGATAATTATTGTACTCCTAGGATTGTGGGGCATAGTATGGACATTGTTTTGGGCAGGTTCGCTAAGTTATGGATTATACAACCATTGGGATCAACAATTATTATCATTATTTTTAGCGATGACATTAACTACGTTAATAATCATGGGAATAGTTTATCTAAGGTTTGTAATGCCTGACTTAGTAATAATTAAACATAGGAGAAATAAATATATTACTCCAAATGATTCTGAAGGATGGAAAAAATACGAGGTATAATTATGAGTAGAAATTTTAGGTTACGCCCGTTATCAGAAGATGGTGATTCTAGTAGAGAAGAATCAAGGTTAATTGATAGAAGAGATTTTTTGAGATATTCATTTAATACGGCAGCAGGAGGAATAACCCTGGCGAGCCTAGGGAGCATAGGTTTTGCATCACTGTTAATGGGCCAAGCAGATTCAGCAGGCGGAGATACTGCAGTCAGATTTTGGGTACCTACAGGTGCAGAAGATACCGTTTGGTATGGTGAAAGACACCTTGAGCCAATGAGTTACGATGCTTTCGTGCAAGCTGCAATTAGCAGTAATACAGGAATGGCAGGTGCTCAAGGAGTTTGGTCTGGAATGCCTGTGAATGTAGTGTATGTACCACATGAAGAGAATAAAAATTCTGCTGCGGCTAGAAATAAACCTAGATTCCAATATTTGGACGGATACAGTTCAGGAGGGAAGTATGTAGGATCAGGATTCGAAGTAGATGAGATGGAAGAATATTCCACATTATCTATTCACGATAATCTCATTATTGTATTCTCTAGATGCCCACATCTGTGTTGTATACCTGGTTGGCAACTAGTAGCAAATGACTACACTAATGACAGTTGGGAAGCAGGAGGTACTGAGTCAGGAGGGAATAAATTATTCTGTATATGCCATTCTAGTAGATTTGATCCTACTGCTATCGAGAAAAATAGTATGGGGAGAGGTACTCCATTCAATTACATTGGAATAAGAAAGGTTGGCGGACCTTCTCCGAATGGAATGCCATTAGTTCCATTCGTACTTAATGGAGATATGATCGAGGCTTTACCAGACTTTGTTGACTGGTATGCTTATTGCGCATGAGGTAAGAAATATGATACAATTTTGGTTTTTGTGGTTTTTTATAGCAATAGTGGTGGTACTCGTAGCTTTCACTCTTCGTAAAGAGAGAGATGATATGCCGAGAAAAGATATCCTCAGAGCTGTTGAGACAAATGCTTCAGGAATGGGGCTAGCAGAGAAGACATTTTTATGGGCATTTTCTTGGTTAGATACAAGATTCAGAATTCAAGATTATTGGGGTATGAGTAAGAATGCTTACCATAGTATGCACAGGCAAATGCCGTTAACTCACGCTGAAAAATATAAATTAAGGATTATTTGGTATTGGTATCCTCTTTATTGCTTAGGAGGAATATCATTCCTTGCATTCGTTATATTGGTCATTACAGGTACTGTACTTGGGCTATATTATGTCCCTGGAGGAGAAGGAGATCCAACCCCTGCATACTCATCAATGGAATTTATCATGACTCAGTTACCATTCGGCTACATCATTAGGTCGATTCATCATTGGACTACACATTTCATGGTTGCAGCGGTATTCTTACACATGTGCAGAGTCTATTTCACTGGAGCTTACAGAAACCCTAGAGAATTAAATTGGCTAATAGGTGTGGCACTCATGTTTTTCACAATATTTTTCGGTTACTCAGGTTATCTCCTACCATGGGATAGTTTAGCATTTGGAGCGGCTACAATTGGAATAAACATGGCTACATCAACACCGCTAATTGGAGGGTGGATAGCCAAAGCACTATTTGCTGGGACTTCTTTATCTGGTCAAACAGTTACTAGAATGTATTTCCTACACGTATTCATATTACCAGTAATTGTTACTACATTAATCATCGCTCATTTGTTTATTGTTTGGGTTCAAGGTATTGCAGAGCCACATTAGGAGTTGTTGTGAATGGGAATAATAGAAAGATTTGGTAGAATAGCAGATGTATATGTCAGCGAAAGGGATGGCTTAATCGAAGGAGATCAAGAGAGAAGAAGACCGCATATGGGTCATCCTTTTTGGCCATCAGAAGTTCTCCGGGACACCATTATTTTCGCATCCATGATTGCTACACTAGCGTACTACTGTTGGTTAATTCCGCCACCTCTTCACAGTGCAGCAGACCCTTTCGCGCAAGCAGGTTTCGTTTTCCCTGACTGGTACGTATTATTCTCCTATGGATATTTGAGATGGGGAGAATATCTACCATCTTACACCATACCGGCAGGTCCAATAGGAGCTTTTTTTGGCGCGGAGTACATTTTCTGGAATGCTGCATGGTGGGGCGCTGCAATTACTGGAATACCTGTAGGACTTCTGGCACTACCTCCATTTTTACCAGGAAGAGAAAAGAGAGGAGTGGAAGATCCATGGTTTGCAACTGCAGGAGCAGTTTATCTTGCTCACGTTTGGTTCATTTCCGTGTTTTCAATTAATATATTCTTAGAATTATATGCAAAAGATTTGAAAAATTATTGTTGGGCTGATTCACATGGTTACTTATTATGTGGTAGACAGGAACCCTGGACCGCCGAAATATTCAACGCAATACCTTGGATTTTAACAGGTATTTTCATATTCGCAGTAATATATTTCGCAGTTAGAAGATTTGGTTTGAATGCATTAGGTGCTAGGTTAACTCCAGTGATAGGTAGGCAAATTGCCGTAGGATCTGCAGTAGCTGCCTTCCTAATATGTGTAGTAACATGGCCTATTTATGAGGATGGGTTTTGGGACTATGGAGGTCTTGGAGCAATGGATGATGTAAGTGAACTTGACAAATTAAGAACTCAACCATTAGACACATTAATTCATGTAGAAGAAGGAAATGTTTGGGCAGAATGGTCAGATGAATGCTTGCCCTATGAGAATTCACAAGACGTAGTAGTTTGGCAGACATTAACTAACGGAGAGGATTTCGCGGATTATTGTGTACTGCCTGCGATACATTGGGTTGATTGGGGTATTTATCAGCCGACAAAACAAGTTATTTTCGATTATTCAGGCGTCAATGAACATTCAGTACCTGAAACCGGTAGGAATGCTGTTTTTGGAGATATGACTTTAGCAGGTGATGAAGAAGTTACATTCACAGATTCTCAAGTTTTCAATGTTGAAGATTTTGGAGTAGCAAGTGTCCCTGCAGATATCGGTTGTAACTTTAGAACCACTGTTAGAGGAGCTGGAGTGCATTCACAAACTCTTACATTAGCAGATTCAAGTAGTAACATATTATGGAGTACAGAAGATGGGAAATGTTCATCAGATAGTATGTATTTAGATTCAGGAGAATCATATACATTACAATTCACATCTACAAGCAACAACGTTAATTCATCAGTAAGTTTGATTATGGATTACTCAATTACTGTATATCAGCCACTACTAATAGATGATGATGGTATGGCATTTTTGAGATCAATGACTACATCAGAACCTGCTGAATTAACAGAAATGATGGTAGATAATCCTACTTACCACAAGAATCCAAAAAGTCTGGATGCAAAATTAATTTATTCATTATTCATACCTTGCCTAGGAGTTGGGGCAATGGTTTTCCTATTAATGAGAAGTATGGCTAGAGGATATGAATGGGAAATGAACAAATGCTATGGCTGTGATTTGTGCGACGACGCTTGTCCGGTTAGGTTATTCAATGCAGGAGATAAATTAAACATAATTTATAATACGTGGAATAATGAAGACGATGGCGTACCTCTATATTCATGCCTGACTTGTACTGCATGTACGAATGCTTGTCCGCAACTTGTAGATTATGACTCTTATGTAGATATAAGAAGAAGTCTGATTGTTGGAGGCCCTCCAGCAACAGAAATACCTCACACATTACTACAAGCAGTCCTAGCAGCAGAAGCGGAAGAGAGTGCTGATGAGGCTTTCATTAGCGTCGAAGAGTATCCTATTGACTCTAATGTTGGCTACTACCCAGGCTGTGTAGATTATATCGATCAAGAAATGATTTTCAGTCATGTCAATGAAGGCACTATGGACCTAGGAGATACAACTACTGCTGCATTCACTCTTTTCGAAGATATGGGTTCTGAGGTCACTTACTTAGGTAGAGATTTCTTAAAATGCTGTGGACACGATCAGAAATGGCAAGGAATGACTGAAGTCTTTGAAAAATTAAAATCGTACAACCAGAAAAAACTTGGTGAGTCGGGGATTGATACTCTGGTTACGTCATGTGCTGAATGCTTCAAAACTTTCGCAATGGACTATGAGCTAGATGATATGAAAGTTATGCACACTACAGAATATCTTATTGAGAATGGATTCGATATGAACTTACAAGCAGAAGAAGATGTTACCGTAACATATCACGACCCATGTAGATTAGGTAGACAAATGAATATTTACGAAGAACCGAGAGAATTAGTCAGAGCAGTAGATGGAGTAGATTTGGTAGAAATGGAACATACTAAAGAAGATGGTTTATGTTGTGGAGTTTCAAGTATGATGTCTTGTAATGAGAATAGTAGGGCTCTAAGGATACAGAGATTCGATGAAGTTAAGGCTACCGGTGCAGATGTAATGCTGACTTCTTGCCCTAAATGTGTAAGTCATTTCGAGTGTTTGAAGTTTGAAGGCGACCCAAAGCATGATTTCGAGATATTAGACGTCGTTTCATTCTTGGCAAGGCAAGTAAATGCTAAAAATCAATAATCAATAAAATGCATAAAATGCAGATATTGATGCTAATATTAAATTTATAGTCACCCCAATTAAAGTTGCTTTAGCCATCCTAGGATTTTCATAGCCTAACGCAATTAACCATAGGAAAAAACCAATTAATATACCGCAAGGAAATGATATCCAAGCAATTTTTAGTGATAGTAAAAGGAACATAATTAACCAAATTAAAGAGGGTAAAGAGAGACTAATCAATACCATTGAATCTTTCCACCATTTACTGATATTGGCTTGATTATTCATATTACTTCGGAGAGAGACTTCAGAAATTAATCTGACTAAAGAAAACATAGTATTGAGTAGAATGATACCCTCGGAAGTATATGACGGATGCATCTGAGGTAGCAGATCGTCGGAAAAAACAGCAAAGTAAGATTAGAATAATGCTGAATTCATTAAAGGCTGGTGAAATCGCTTCTATGAAAGGTGGAGAAGATACAGTCGCCTGGGTGAAAGAAGAATTATGCATAGGTTGCGACCAATGCACCATAGTATGCGATGATGATGCAATTGAACTCTACGACAAGCCTTTGGCTAGCCCGATAATGAATATCTCTGTTAATAAGAAGGCAAGAGTATTGAGAGATCCATGTACGGGTTGTAAACTCTGTGTGCTTGCATGTCCTACTGACGCAATTATAATGATAGATAGGTGAAAAAATGGTAAAAGATGACCCTGTTAGATTTGGAGCAGAATTTGGACCTAAGAGAACTGGAACCAGTACGGGAGTATCCTTATCTACATTCAAGACATTAGTTTGGGTGTCAAATTTAGGAGGTTTACTACTAGTAGTCATAGGGTTAGAATTGATGATGATCCAGTCAAGGTTCTATATGGCGCTAGGTTGTATTGTAGCCGGTGTTATTGTAGCAATGTTCCCATCAAATTATGAAATTGTAGGGATGGAAGGGGTAGAGATTGATTCTGGAGATGAAGAATATAATGATTAGTTTCTAGTTGAGATTACAGGCTTTTCCAATCACTAACATCATAAATTAAATCCATTACTGTTCCTTTTCGAATTCCATTTTGATTATCAGTAAGATGCATTGCATGAAATAGTCTCATTCCGATTGCCATATCTGGTTGCTTCCTGAGCATTGGAGCCAATTTACCATAATCATCAGACCAATCTTGAGCATGAGGTGTTAATTCAGAAAGTAGATTATTCATTATATTAGGAGTTGTAGCAGTTCCAGCAGGCATCTTCGGCCTGTACACAATGTCTTTAGGTAGATCAGTTAAATTGGCAGCGTACCTCAATGCTAACTTTTCATCAGTCTCACTTATTTTCCACCCTTCTGGGATTTTATGAGATAGAGTTCTATGCTCTCTACATAAAAATGGAACTCTCGCTTCTACCCCGAAAGCCATACTATGCCTATCACCCAATCTAAGTTGAAAATTTGTTAATTGCCCTCTATCAAGTTCAAATTGGATTGCTTCGTTGACACTAGTGAAATTTTTCTGGGCAGATAAATCACTATTAATCCACGGTTGACCTAAACCAATAAAATTTTTATCGATTGAGATATTTCCAAAATCTGACAATCGCTCATCGATTAATTTAGAATGTGAATTTAATTTCTTATATCTTGAATAACCAGCATGTAATTCATCAGCACCCTGTCCACAAATTCCTACTTTTACTTTCTTCGACATTTCTTCAAATAAAGGCTGCCAAAATAATACTGAGATATCCAAATCTTCACCACTCCAGATAAAATTTGGTAATGTATGCCAAAATTTTTCAGGGTCTATTATTTTCTTATGATGATTCAATTCATAATGCTCTGCAAGACTTATCGCTGCCAGCATGTCAGGATTGTTCTCATCTCCTGCGACTGTCCAAACATCGGGAGTTTCAAGACCCTTAGAATCAGAAACTTTCTTTGACAGTCCTGCAATAAGACTGGAATCTAAACCTCCTGATAATACAACTCCTACTGGAACATCAGACATTAGCCTTGACTCCACACCATTGTAAAGAGATTTTAACAGAATTTCCGCGTCTAAATTGGGATTCCAATTCCCTTCAGGAGAAACCTTCTCTTGATTATATCTGGTAATGCCGGTTAGTACAGCTTTACCTTCTTTATCTATTGTCCAAGTTTCGATAGTGCCTTGCGCTACAGAAGTCACATTTGAGAACAATGTAGTGTAATCTAATGGGTATTCAAATGCTAATCTAACAGCTAAAGCGTTAATATCAGGCTTTGCTTGAAATTCTGGATGTGCATAAAATGATTTTATTTCAGAGCCAAATAGGAGCGTGCCGTCAGGTAATAAAGTTCTAAATAGAGGTTTAACACCCATCGGATCTCTACAAAGTATTAATTCTCTAATTTGAGGATCCCATAATGCAAATCCCCAAACACCATCTAATTTTGAAACCCAAGACCTATGCTTATCTGCATTATTCCCTGGTTTATCTGCATCTTTGGTTTTGATTAGCGACCCTACTTTTTTACCGACCGGAATCTCATATGTTTTCTTATTTCCATACGCATATTTGCGATGAAGTGCTAGAATTGTCTCACTATCTCCTGATGTCTTCCAAGGATAGTTTTGAATTTCTGATTTAATTTTTTGGAAGTTATATATCTCGCCATTCTGAACTAGAATACAATTATGTTCAGATTCAATAGGTTGTTTTGAGCCATTTATATCTACGATTGCTAGTCTTGATTGAGCGAGACAAATACTTCCGACCACCAAATCGGATTCGAAACTACCGAAACCATCTGGCCCTCTGTGAGATAAATTGCCCGACATAGAGTTTACAACGGTAGAGTCACCGTTACCTAGAATCCCGGTAATACCACACATATTACTTCCAAAAATAACAGGTATATAATTCAGCGTTTTATATGAAATTAGAAATATTTCACATATATTGCTAGAGATGCCAAAGATGCAATTACCCAAATCATAACATAAGTGTTTTGCGAGAGTGAGGATTCCATAATCTCATTTTGTTCACTATCATCCATATTATCAAGCCTTCGAGAAGTGTGAAGAATGTAAACATGACGCCAGTGGATGTTCAAAGAAATGGTTCTATTAATAGTAAAACTGTTAATGGAAGAAGAATCATGGTGGCATTATCATCAATCCATCTTACTGTTGGCAATTCACCAAGAACCGTCATTGGCGCTAAAATAATTGACGCAATAATAGGAGTACCTAAAAAATAACTACTAGACAACCAAATCACATAAGAAGTAATTAATCCGCCAAATATTGCAGCTTTAATTCCTTTTTTTGAACGCTTAATTTCACCCATAATAGGGTCTACAAAAGTCAAACCCCAAATTAATGGCGCAGCATATATACCTGATTCCAAACCATCGAAATTTTTTGACTCAGGAGAAATAATTAATGCCAAACAAACAGCAAATGCTCCCCACGCAAGTGCAGATACTTGTTTTGCTTCATATTCTCTTTGCCCTACAATTATAATTCCGAAGTACAGCCTTAAGATTTCAAGTAAAATCAAAATAAGCAGGCAGTAAGTAACAAATTGATTAGGCTCCATTGAGAAAAAATTAGAAAGTTGATCGCCTTTGGTATAATATAAAATAGGTACTAAACACATTATCACATGGGTGAATCTCCTGAAAATATGGCCACTCATCCCTCCAACTGAGTGTTTAGCATGATCTATATCTAATGGGATTGCATCATTGCTCAATTTGCCACTTCCAAAAAATAGTTTCAAAGATGATTCAGCGCTTCATCTAGGTTTATCGCTCCAGACTCTAAGTTTAATAATATATCATTTAAAGAAGGATTGGATAGTAATCTATAGTCCCAGGCTGAAAGTAATCTTTCTTTAGTTCTCAAAATGCTTCTATCTTTGTCAACATGTAGGTTGTCTAATTCCTCTATTAACTCAGATACCCCTGTGTTGTTTATTGAAGAAGTCAGCATAACAATTGTGTCATTACCCTTATTAGAATATTCAAGTGATTTCTTGATAGAAATTGCTGCAGCATCAGAATTTGGTAAATCTGATTTATTTATGACAATAATATCTGCTAATTCGATAATACCTGCTTTTTCTGCTTGAATAATATCTCCTCGGTCCGGACCATCAACTAACATTATTCTATTTGCGAAGGCTACTATTCTGATTTCCGATTGACCGCTTCCTACGGTTTCAATAATTATTTTAGTCCAACCACAATAGCTTAGTAAGTTTATCATTGAATCTAAAAAAGGCATTAATCCACCAGGATGATTTCTAGTAGCCAAACTACGGATGAAAACAGATTCTCCGTTATCTGCAGATGACATCCTCATTCTATCACCTAGTAGTGCCCCACCACTTTTTGGAGATGATGGATCTATAGCTAAAACTGCTACTTTTTCTCCTCTTCTTACCCACTCATCTATCATGACACCTATTAACGTAGATTTACCTACACCTGGAGGTCCCGTTACACCTAAAACCCATGATTCGTTAGATTCTTTTATTGGTAATCTTTCACCTGACTCTATTATTGTCAATAATTTAGCAAGCTCCCTTCTATTTCCTTGCTTGGCGAGGGCGATATTGTTATCGTGACTCAAGACCATCTCCATCCTATTTTTTCTCCAACACCCACATCTAATTGACTATTTTTACGTTCTGAAATGATTTCTAAGAAATCAATTATTGAACTTGTTTTTGTACCTGGGCCAAATATGGCTCTAACACCTAAAGAATACAAATAATCTCTATCTGATTCGGGTATAATTCCGCCTGCAAAAACAATTACATCCCCCATACCGTTAGAAATTAACTCTTCACAAACCTTTGGTATCAGTACGTTGTGAGCACCTGACAGAGTCGAAAGCCCGACTGCAACAGCATCTTCATCCATAACTACGCGGACTATTTCAGATGGTTTTCTTCTCAAACCAGTATAGATTACTTCATGTCCTGCGTCCCTTAAAGCTCTAGCAATTACCTTTGCGCCTCTATCGTGGCCGTCTAGACCCGGCTTAGCGATTACAATTCGCATACTCATAACAAAGTCAGGGGAGCGGCCAAACGATTTCAAACAACCGATTCAACGATTTTTAAGAGTTTGGCGAAGAGTAATGCTAATTGGGTGAGTCTCGCCATTCAATACCATCATATGTCTGGTGTGAAGGAACGTATCGACGAACTTCGTCGAAGAAAAGCCCAATCTGAAGCAGGAGGGGGCCAAAAAAGAATTGCAGCGCAGCATTCGAAAGGAAAGTTAACTGCCAGGGAAAGAATTGAACAATTATTAGACGTTGACTCATTTATGGAAGTCGATTCTCTTGTTGAACATAGATGTAGAGATTTTGATATGGATAAAAATGTAATTCCTGGAGACGGTGTTATTTGTGGCCATGGAACCATCAATGGTAAAGTAGTATACTGCTTTGCACAAGATTTCACTGTATATGGAGGTTCATTAGGAGAAATGCATGGTCTGAAGATATGTAAAATCCTAGATATGGCTCTGAAAACTGGAGCGCCAGTAATTGGATTAAATGATAGCGGAGGTGCTAGAATCCAAGAAGGAGTAGCAAGTCTAGGATCATACGCTGAAATATTCTTTAGAAACGTAAGGGCTAGTGGAGTGATACCACAAATCTCAGTGATAATGGGACCATGTGCAGGAGGTGCAGTTTATTCTCCTGCAATAACAGACTTCGTAATTATGGTTGATAAAACTTCACATATGTTCATCACAGGCCCTGAAGTCATAAAAACTGTAACTAATGAAGAAGTTTCTTTTGAAGAATTGGGAGGAGCAGGGACTCATGCCAGTAAATCAGGAGTTACTCACTTCACAGCAGAAAATGATGATGATGCATTAGAAATAGTAAGAGAACTCATCCAACTATTACCCTCAAATAATTTAGAAAAACCACCGACAAAATCAACTAATGATTCACTCTCTAGAAGTTGCGATAAATTAGATGATTTAGTTCCTGAAAATGCTTCGCAGCCTTATGATATGATAACCGTCATAGAAGAGATTGTCGATGATGGAGCATTCCTAGAAGTTCAAGCAGATTTTGCACCAAATATCATTGTAGGATACTCACGAATGGGAGGGCATACTATTGGAATTGTAGCAAATCAACCGAAAATATTAGCAGGGTGTCTAGATATTGATGCCTCTGTTAAAGCAGCAAGATTTGTTAGGTTTTGTGATGCATTCAACATACCCATACTGACATTAGTTGATGTCCCTGGTTTCTTACCAGGTGCTAATCAGGAGTGGGGTGGAATAATCAGGCATGGTGCGAAATTACTCTATGCATATGCAGAGGCAACAGTCCCTAAGATAACAGTAATTACTAGAAAAGCATATGGCGGTGCATATGATGTAATGTCCTCAAAACATATTAGAGGCGATTATAATATTGCTTGGCCAAGTGCTCAACTTGCTGTAATGGGGGCTGATGGAGCGGTTCAAATAATTCATAGAAGAAGAATCAATAGTGCAGGAAATCCAGAACAAGAAAGAGAAAGACTAGTGGATGACTACAATGAAACTTTTGCTAATCCATATCAAGCCGCTGCGTTAGGGTATCTAGACGATGTGATACAACCAAGGGATTCTAGAAAAGTACTAGTTAAGGCACTGGGTGCTCTACTTGATAAAGAAGAAACTAGGCCTGAGAGAAAGCATGGAAATATACCACTTTAGAGGATTTATGATGGAAAAAGAGAGAATTGAGTTATTAA
Organism: Euryarchaeota archaeon UBA257; assembly: GCA_002498985.1. Taxonomy (GTDB): domain Archaea; phylum Thermoplasmatota; class Poseidoniia; order Poseidoniales; family Thalassarchaeaceae; genus MGIIb-O2. Next base: position 1,808 of record DAJO01000014.1, on the reverse strand, counting down.
AAAAAGTTGCAATTGCAGCCGTAATTTTAAGAACATCACAAGGAGACTCAATTAGGACATCAGAATATAGATCTAAAGGAAATGAATGGGTTACTGACCACAGAAGAATGTTATTAGGAAAAAGAAATTTATCTAGCTTTAAGTCAAAAAGAAGTACCTCGAGGTGATTTTTTGAAAGAAAAAAGAAAAATCATAGTTGATGGAGAAGATTTTGAGGTTCTAATCGAAAGAAAAGGAGATTCATGGGTTGTTGAAATTGAAGGCGTCACTTTTGATGTTAAAACAGAAGGGGAGTTACCCGACTCTAAACAAAAAAGAAAAAGAGGAGGCAGTAAGAGGAAACTTTCAGGCAAAATCTCTTCTTCAATACCTGGGAAAATTGTATCTTTGAATGTTTCTTTAGATGAAATAGTAGAACAAGGTCAAGTAATAATGATCTTGGAAGCAATGAAAATGCAGAATGAAATTCAAGCACCAATTACAGGGAAAATAGTAGAAATTAATTGTCATTCTGGTGAAAGCATAGAAGCAAATATGCCTTTAGTAGTGATAGAACCGTTGAAGTAAGGACTAGGTAATTTCAATTAATGGATAATGAGTGGATAAAATATGAAAAGTTGTGATTACGGTGATTGCTCAGAGAAAGGAGAGAATATTAGTAGATTGTCTCCTGAAGGTTTTCTTGTTGCAACCGGCAATAAGGCATACTCGTTTAGAGAAGCTTACAAAAGATTCCACTATTGTGACTCACACCATGAATTATTAATGAAGAATGTATGGAATAGAGTCAGACAAAATGAAGACAAAGACGATGACCACGTAGCACCAACGGCAATATAATCAAATTAGACCTAAGGCATCTTCAATACGGTTTAATTCGGGACCAGTGGAACCTGAGCCCACTAAGGCATCATTTTCAGAGGTTACACATCCTGCTCCAACATAAGGTGAACCAAAACAAACTGTCCCCACCATAATTGGCACTTTCATTACCGACTCAATGACTTTGACTTCTGACGAGGTGACATCAGGATGAGAAAGAATTCCCTTGTTATTGGCAACTAGCAAAGAACCAACTGTATCTTGACCAGCGACTCTAGTCCTAGCTGTTTTAACTCCTAGAACCTCGCCTATTAATTCGACTCCAGGAGTAGGTATAGATTTACTAACCACCGCCCCATAATCATTACATTCAACAAGATTCCCTGCAGCATTTACTCCACTTTCCAATATTACTATCTCTCCAAAACTTGACAGAATATCTAGATCTTCTTCTGTTGCAATATCTGCTACAGCGATTCCTTTGCTATTCCCTACAATTAGGCTGCCAAGTAAAGAAGAACCCCCAATTAATATTGGGTTCATCTCTAAATCAAATGCCTGCTCTATTTCTTGAATTGCAGGTTTATCAAGAGAGGTAGGATAAAATAAATTATTTCCAATGACGCTCAAGTAGACTCCAACTTGAGAATTTCCTAATATGTCACCAGTCGAAATTGTCATATGAATGCCTTCTTCACTTTATGGCTACGCCCATGATTGTTATAATTGTGCGGGGGAGGAAAGAGAGTGTGGCACAACGACAAACGTTCCCGTGGGCTTTCGCACCACAGTACAGGAAATGACGCAGAAGGGCTTGACTTCCGGGTTCGAGATGGGACCGGGTAGAACCCCTTCGCTATGGCCGTGCACAACTCTCTTTCGAATGTGATGAATTGATATGCCTGTTGGACAGAGGCCCACAATAGAGCCCTGTGTTAATTTAACTAATATTAGTGTGTGTAAGAAATTGATGAATGCTCGGGGGG
>DAJO01000040.1 GCA_002498985.1 Euryarchaeota archaeon UBA257 | reverse complement strand
GGTAAGTTCATTACACTGACCTTCATATGTCCGTCGGCTATGGTGAGTTTTCCGGCGTTGAATCCAATTAAACCGCACAATCCTCAGGTTGCGGTGCTCCCCCGCCAATTCCTTTAAGTTTCAGCCTTGCGACCGTACTTCCCAGGCAGTGGACTTATCACCTTCGCTTCGACACTGAGAGTGCTCGGAGCACCCCCAACATCAAGTCCACAGCGTTTACACCTAGGACTACCCGGGTATCTAATCCGGTTCGTGCCCCTAGGCTTCGTCCCTGACCGTCGGATCCGTTCTAGTGTGGCGCCTTCGCAACAGGTGGTCCGCTCAGGATGACAGGATTTTACCCCTACCCTGAGCGTACCCCACACCTCTCCCGGTCCCAAGTCTGACCGTCCTCGCAGAATTCAACCAGTTGAGCTGGTTGATTTACCCACGAATGTATCAGACCGGCTACGGACGTTTTAGGCCCAATAAAAGCGACTACCACTTGAGGCGCCGGTATTACCGCGGCGGCTGGCACCGTCCTTACCCACCCCTTATTCCAAGACCTATTTAGAGTCAAGAAAAGCACCGGTCTTACCCGATGCACTTGGAGTTCCCTGGTCACGATTTCTCGCATTGCCAAGTTTTCGCGCCTGCTGCACCCCGTAGGGTCTGGATTCGTGTCTCAGAATCCATCTCCGGGCTATGTCTCCCAACACCCGTACGCGTAGAGGGCTAGAGGGTACGTTACACCCCCTACAACCTGATACGCCGCAGGCCCATCCTATGCCGCCGGAGCTTTCATCCACTCACCGTTCCAGGCGTAGTGAACTATGGATCATTATTCTCAGTTTCCCGAGGTTATTATCCAGCATAGGGCAGGTTACCCACGTGTTACTGAGCGGTACGCCGAGAATCTAATTTCTCGCGACTCGCATGGCTTAATCGAACTCCAATAGCGGTAGCCTCCGGCAGGATCAACCGGATTTCGTGTGAAATCACAGTATCCTATCGAAGTCTTGTGGTTGCAATTTGCTGTCACTTTGTTATTGAATTGGCGCAGAAACACATTTCCTTATTTGAATGTGAAATATCTGCTTACTTGCACCCCTATTATCGGGGTCAAGTCGTTATTGTGGTTAACCTCCATAACCATGAACTAAGTTCATGGCCGCACTTCCTCGGCACACGCTTGACCTGATAGAAGACCTCATCGCACTAAGTGCTCAATCTCCAACGCCAGCCAAACGTAGCAAGTCGCCGACCGGCAAGGGGTATTTCAATCTGCCCTACTAACAAGTAAGGGTATTGGGGCGCAGTACACCGATTATAGAATTATAATGATGTTTAAAAAATAAAAAAAAATACTCACCCAAATGCGATAAAAAAGATAATTTTGATTAGTTAAAATCTTATTAAAAAATCTTCTATATTAATTAAGTTTTTTTTGCTCAATCAGCACCGAAGAACTCTCGAAGAACTGGATGCATTTCCATAGCTTGTTCCTTCTGAATCTGCTCATAAGTCCTTAGAATAATTCCGACCGCTAGTAGTAAACCAGTACCTGTGGCGTTTCCTACAGTACCAAGAAGATCAGCACCTGCCGCGAGTAAACCTACGAATGCACCTGAGAAAAGAGTTACAGGTGGAATATATCTCTCTAGGATACGTTCCAATACAACAGGATTCTTTCTAAACCCAGGTATTTGCATTCCCGTCCTTTCAATCTGCTTAGCAACATCCTTGGCACCCATATTTGTTGTTTCAATCCAAAACTTAGCGAATACTGTAGAACCGGCAGTCATCACGAAGACATAAACCACTACGTGGACCATTAGCTGTCCCAAACTATGCCCATAAGCATCCCCAGTCTGGTTCAATAATGGTAAGAACCAATCTCCAACTCCATTAACCATTGAGGAATACCATGCAAATCCATCGGAAGGTGTGGTGGCACCAACTTCGTATGACCCGAACCAGTGTGCTCTACTCCAAGCACCGTTACGACCGAGGATAGGGACTGTTGACAACACAGGATGGCTCCAAAATAGTAATGTGAACATATTAATATTAGCCAATAGAGCAGCCATTAGAATTACTGGAATATTACTAGCATAAACAAGACGTATTGGATATTGCCCACGATGACCTCTGACTTTACCATGTGTTAATGGTAATTCCAACTTACTTGATTCCGCATAAGCAACTACTAGGAAAACAATAATTGAGGAAACCAATGCAGCAATAGGATTCGCATGATTCAACAAAATTAATTCGAAACCATTCTCAGATACCAATTGAGAATTTGTAGCTGTCCGTAAGGTGTAGAAAATCATAGGTAATGTCCCCGAAGGTGGGTTCTGGAAAGACAAAGGAGAACCTGCAGTTACAGGCAATGGAGATAATGTTCCAACGAAAGTTGATTGAGCGACTCCTGCCGCAATAAACAAGGAAATACCGCTACCAATTCCCCACTTACTGACTAACTCATCTAGTAAGAATACTAAATATGAACCCATGAATAATTGTGCAACAATTATCGTATTAGCCCAACCAATACCGAAATCTAATATCAAAGTCTCTGAAGGATCTAAGAATCCATATACTTGAGGAATTGATTCTATAGGGATCATTATCAAAACTAATAATTTTTGAATACCTTGGTACAACTGCTTGTCACTAGAGTTTTGTAAATCAAGTTGTATGATTTTTGCTCCCGCGAAAAGTTGCATGATAATTGAACCTGTGACAATTGGGCCAATACCTAGGTGCATGATTGAACCTGATGCACCGGCCATGATCGCTCTGAATGAAGAAAATATATCTAAGGTTGAATCTGAAAGACCATAAATCATAACATTGGTCATCATGAAGTAAATTATGAGAACAAGAGTTGTAGTCCATAATTTCTGATTGAAACGCACGTGACCTTCTGGTTTAGTGATACTAGGATAGACATCAACGAATCTACTTAGTCCGTATAAACGACTACTTTCTGAACCCGAGTACAACAAACAAACTAAAGACATGGCAACAGCAACCCCAAGCAGAGCCACCCCTACCAATAGGAACCCCACAGCAGCAGTGTCAACCCATCCCCAATATGCAAGACCTACAACTGAAATCAACCATATCCCTGGTTTGAGTATACGACCAATATATGGGATATCTTTGATATTGTCCGGTAAATCGGTCATTGCACACCACATTATGTATGCAACATATGGTATGGAAACTATGAACATTCTAAGTGCTCTCATTTGTTCATCTGGAGCACCATCTAGTAAATCATCACGTAACCAGTAGAATAGCATTCCCCAGTATATACCTGCCATTAATACAGTTCCAATAACGCTAGGTTTTCTGTCCACCATTAGATCTACCCCTTGATATTATGATTACTCTTCTTCCCATTCATCGTCGCTACCAGCAAGGTTAACTGAACCACCCGCAGCTTCTACTTTCTTAACAGCAAGAGAACTTGCTTCATTAACTGTAATGTTTAGTGCCTTGTTTATCTTACCTTTACCGAGTAATTTATCAAAACCAAGTTCTGTCAAGTTGATACTCTTGCCGTCTGCCATTTCTTCGACTTGCTGAAGATTAATTGAAACATTTACAACTCTTAAACTTGGATCTCTATTGAATCCATGCATACCCCAGTGCCCTGGCATATACTTAATTCGTGTCATTACACGATGCTTATTGATTCCAGCATTTCCACGACCTCCACGCTTACCTGCGCCTCGACCTGCTTTCTTCCCACGGCCGTGATAGCGTGAGCGACCACGGAATTTATTTGTTCTAGATACCATATTTATTCACCTCAGAGCATTCTCCCTGCAAGATCAGAAATTGCTTCACCTCTGAAACCTAGGGCTCCACCAACAGTGTATGATCTCTTGATACCGCCCCATCCCTTGCTTCCACGTGGTGGATGTAATCTAAAAATTGGTTTTAATCCATCAACATCTTTCATAGTTGCTTCACCAGCAGCCATTGCCTTGGAAAAGGCAGCCACAGTTTTATACTTACTAGATGCTTTGATTGTAGCATCATCTACTGGCTTATCTCCAACCATTCTACCTCTTTCTTTGAGTAGAGTCTCGATAGTTTCAGCATCTACTTCACCCCAAGTGACATAATCCTTAGATTTCTTCAACATTCCAAGGTAAGTTACATTCTCAGGAACCAAAGTAGCATGATTCACTCGAGTGAGATTAAGCATCATCATTGTATCTTTGATTTTCTTAGTGACTCCTCTGTCACTTCTTGCTCTAATTACGAGATAAGTCATTACATTTTCCTCCCTTTGGTGATGTTTAACCTCTCACGGTCACCATCTGTAATCTTAGTTCTATTTAACTCGACGAGAGCATTGAAAGTGGCTCTTGCAAAATTAATTGTGGTACGAGTTTGCCCCGCAGAACGAGCCCATACATCAGTAATACCTGCTAATGTAAGTACACGCCTTCCATAGTCGCCGATAACTAATCCTTTACCTGCTGGAGCGGGCATAAGAGTAATTCTTGTTGATCCTGAACGACCTGTGACTTTGAATGGAACTGAATTACCTGGACCTTCAGAAGATTCCCATGAACCATTTCCTCTCATTACAGGAATTAAGTTCAATTTAGCCTTATCAATAGCCTTACGAATTGTGCTAGAAACTTCCTTTCCTTTGCATACAGCAAGGCCAACATATCCGTCACTGTTTCCGACAACACACAATACATTGAATCTTACACGACGACCGGAATCAGTCATTCTTTGAATCATATTTACTCCAAGTACATCATCTGTCAAATCTGGGAGTAAAGCATCAACTATCTCGACTTCCCTGATTGGAAAACCTGAATCTATTGCTTGTTCATAAGTCGTGATTTCACCACTCATTACCATATGTCCTAGTCTTGTACGAGGGACCCAACTTCTTAATCCGGCAAGTGGATCTGGACCTCTACGGCCTCTAGTATCGGTAGATTCTGACGGTGGTGCAAGTGCAGCAGCTAAACCAGGGGCTAGTTGAATCACTTCTGTATTTTCTTCTTCACTCATATTATGCCTCCTCTATAGCTTTAATTGATTTCTTAACTTTATCACCCATGGAGTCATCAATATGCATTCCATTGATTCGATCATCATCAGGCAATACATCTTCTCCGTGAGGAATTTCTAGTCCTGCATCGACCATTCCTTTTAATGCTGCAAATACTCTACTACCCTTTGATGAAGCAGACAATCCAATATCAAGTATAGCACTATCATGACCTGATGACATAGCACTCTTTGCTAGTGCATATCCTGCAAGATAACTCGCTGGTACTGATTTTCTTGAAATATCATCAGGCCATGAGTATTTGTCTACCAAGGTTTTACCACTTACTGATGCTAGAACAATATCTCCATCGGGATTAAATTCTATTAATTGGCAAGTAGTTTGAGTATTCGATACTCTAACAACCGCTCTTGGAGTTTCTCCTCTAAGAAGTTTCATCCTTCTTCGATAATCTGTCTCTCCTTCTCGACGTCTCTTGAATCTTAATCTCTGATTCTTACCCTGTGCCATTATTCATCGCCTCCCATTTTTATGCCATCCAAACCCATGTTGGTACGCATATGAGCAACAGAACGGTATGAACCACCCTTTGCTTTTCGATAGTAATACCTGTATTCACTAGGTGTCAAGGTTTCGTCACCTCTCATTTCTTTGAGAACTCTACGTTGTGCGCGAATTAAACGCATCCATCGATTTTTCTTTGGATCTCTGGAGTTCCTAGTTCCTTTCCTTGAACCAGGTCCTTTTCTGCGACCCTTCGCTTTTTGTGCAGCAACATTTCTTGCTCTACCACGACTAGTTCCCTTGATTGGTCTAGCTTTAATTAAACCCTCATCAATTAATTGACGAATGTCTGCCTTTTGGACAGCAGTACTAACTTCATCAAGATAGTCAGGATTAATCCAAACACGATGAACGCCCACTTCTCTTCCTTCCTTCTTAGAAAGTATCTGAGCCGCCATTCTTTTCTGATTAGAAATAATCATTGAATATCACCTTTCCTAGTTATCTTACGACGATTGAGGACACGTAGACCCAAATCATCAGCACGATCATGTATCTTAGACCTCTTTCTATTCCCTACACTCGCACTTACACGGATTGCTTGACGCTCTGGATCTAGACCATCTAAGTCACTTGGCTGATTAACAAGGACATCCTCGAAACCTGATGGGTGAAGACCTCTGACTGCAGAAATTTTACCATATCCTACTCTTGCCATTGGAGTACGATATTTCATGTTCAATCTCTGTTTAGACTGCATACCTTTTGGTTTCCTCCAACCAGTTCTTGAAAGGCGATAATACCTGTACCACTCTTGACGACGGAATTTAGGCTGTTTTTTCATTTGAGCAGCTCTAGTTGCAAGATTTGCTTTTGTTTCTTCATCTAAAACGGGTTTCTGACGAGCTGTATGAATCTGATCCCATTCGTCTTCATCAAAGAAATCATCTTCTTCATCAAATATTTCCTCTTCATCGAATGTTTCTTCTTCATCTTCTTCTACTAAAACTTCCACAGGAGATTCTTCAGTAGTTTCATTCTGGCTAAGTCTTTCGATTAGTGCGCTTTTATTTCCAGAAACGGGTAAGTTTGCTTCCCTTAATAATTCCTTCAATTGCGCAACAGTCATATTTTCATATTCCATACTATTACCTCCTTATGCTCCCTTTGAAACTATGTATATACCATCTTGGAATACACGTCGATCTCTCTTTTTTACCGCACAAGACCTCTCGATATTTGCTGCGGTTTGGCCTACTTTTTCCCGATCTGAACCTTTTACTAAGATATCAGTCTTGTTTTCAACTCTAACTTCTACTTCTCCAGGAGACCAAGGTAATTTTGCTACACGAGGAACTTTTTCTCCGAAAAGATTAGTTACAGTTAATTTGTTACCTTGAACCTTAATAGTCATTGGAAAGTGAGAATATACTGCTTGCAAACGATATTCGAAACCGCTATCTACACCTTTTACCATGTTATTCAAGTGAGCATTCCATGTACCTGCCAATGCTCTCTCTGAACGCCTTGGAAGATCACAAAATACTTCTAGGCCACCATCGACCTGTTTTACTTCTACTCTAGGATGACGGAACTCTCTAGAAACAGAGTTGCCTTCTTTAACGATTGTCACATTATCGCCATCTAATGATGCACTAACACCATCTGGTAATGCAATAAGATGTGCTATTTTGTCTAATTTCACCATAAATTTCACCCCCTCAGAATATATATGCGAGCAAACGCCCGCCTATTCTCTCCTTCTTTGCTTCATAGTGATTCATCACACCTTGATTAGTTGACATAATTAAAAGTCCGAAATCTTGTGCAGGAAGATATCTAGACTCCCATTTCTCGTATTCAGATCTTTGTACTGAGTATCGAGGTTTGATAATTCCACAGCGATTAATAGCACCGACTAATTCAATTCTATATCCTCCTCCACGGCCATCATCTAATGGCTCATATTCTCCTACATATCCGGATTTTTGCATAATTGATAGCATACTTCCTAATAATTTACTTGCTGGCCTTACTGTCACTTCATAGTGACCTGCACTCTCCGCATTGAAAATACGGGTAAATGCGTCATTTAATGGATCAAATTGCATCTTCTTCTCACCTCAACTATTTTTCTTAAATCCTATACTAGGAGCTACATCTCTAAAGCATTGACGGCACAACCTAAGTCCGTGTCTACGAATCATACCACGACTACGACCACATCTTCTACAGCCGTTTGTCCTACCAATCTCTTCTCCGTGATCTCTTGCCATACTTCACTCCTCCACTATTGTAATTCCAAAATTATCTACAAACCATTGCTTACATTCATCGCGGATTACTCGATGATTTCTAGCAACTTTTGTATTACGGCGACGACGTCGTGAAACACGGTGTCCTGGGCGCTCTAATACAATATTGATATCCATACCAAATATACCGATATCTGGATCATATTTTTGATTCGGGAAATCTGTGTAATCAGAAATTCCAAATGAGAGATTTCCTGATTGATCGAAGTTATACCCAGGTAAAGTGTTTTGACGTACCCAGAACGCATCTTTCAGGAAAGACGCCACAGTATCTGGATTACGCATTGTGACTTTACATCCTATTGGTCCACCTACACGAGTCCCTAGATCTCTGTTAGTTGATTTTGAAAGAGTTCTGACTGGTTTCTGACCAGTCATAAGTTCTAGAACTTGCTCGGCTAACTGAAGTCTCTGTCCGCCTTCACCTACTCCGATATTGATCGTAACTTTAGTTATTCTAGGTTCGAACATTGCACTAGATTCACTCATTCATTCACCTCCAGAGGTATATCTTTTTTGTCACCAATGATGAATACATAATCTGCTATAGTTCCAAAATCATCGAAAGAAACTTCATTGTCCTTGGAGGATCTTTTAATTTCATGAGAACGAACTGTTGCTGTCTCTCCTATGTGAGACCCTCCGGTTAAGTATGAAAGTGCTCCTTCTTCGAACTTATGATGAGAAATAATCTCTTGTTCAGGAAGTGAAATCACAACACTGTCACCAGATTTATATTCCGGATTTGAATCGAAAATAATATTTCTTCCATCATGGAGATGTAATTGTGTTTTACCACCAGAGATAGTAGTTTTACCCATAACTCGGCAAGTTTTGGATGAAGCTTCTTTAGAACTAATTGGCCTGTATCTTAATTTACCGTTCATGTCTAAGATACAACGATAATTGTTTTCTCCAACAGTTAATACATCCATCAATCCAACACCTCGGCCGAGAGCTGTTTCAATTCTGCCATCCACCATTATCTTCCTAGAATGAAGAATTTTCTTTGCCTCTCTACGGTTGTGAGCTACCCCAATAACATCACGTAGAATAATACCCATAGGCATACAGTTCTCAATACTATGACCACAAGGATCTGGTTTTTGCACCCAAACTGTGGTTTTTCTTGGCAATGGCCAACTTCTTGGCATCATTAAACGCTTAATATGACTACTACTCATTCTTGCACACCTCCTCTTTCAATCAATTGCTTAATCCTTACAGGATCCCCTTCATACAGAGCAGTTACAACCAGATTTGAAGGATGAATTGGTATGGCCTCTTCTTTACCATCAGCAGTAGTAATTGTAAGTCCATCTACAAAAATTCGTCCACTTGAAGTATCAACTCGATTAACTTTTGATTTCAATCCGGCACGGCCTCTAGACTGACCTAATCTCTTACCTTTAGAGTCTGATTTTGTACTATTTGGGTTTCCAAAATCGCCTCTGAGAACCTCTACCTCATCCCCTACACGGACGGTAACAGTTCGTATATTCTGAAGGTTAGGGTCGTTTGTAATCAAACGTGCTCTCATTCTCTTACGCTTAACGTGGATTGGAGCCTTACTTTGTGAAAGACGATTTTTACCAGGATTCTTTGTTGTCATACATTACACCTCATACAATTTGTTTTGCTGTAGCGGCTATTCTTGGCCATCTCTCAGCAGCTTCTCTACTAACAGGACCTTTGATGTCAGATCCCTGAACATCTCCACGTTCGTTAGTTAATACACAGGCATTATCTTCAAATCTAGCCCATGTCCCATCTACTCTACGGAATGGCCTTGATTGACGGATAATCACTGCAGTGAATATTTGTCTTCTTGTTTCAGGAGTACCTCTTCTAACAGTTACGCGTATCATATCGCCAACACCTGCAGCAGGGTATCGTCCTGCAACTCCTCCTTTCTTTAGGACGTTGATTAGTTGTACGACTTTTGCCCCAGTGTTATCTGCACAATCTAATTTAGCTTGTGTAGGCAGAGCCTTGGTTACTTTACTTGAAATTCCCTTCATTTCTGATCACCCTTTTCAATAACACAGAACTTAACCGTTTTTGATAGCGGTCTACACTCCATAATTCTTACGAAATCACCAGGGTTTACATCCCCTATACACGAAGGTAGATGCGCAGGATATCTGCGTGTACGCTTTTCATATCTTTCGTATTTCTTCATGTAACGAGTCATTTCTCTTTCGACAACTATTGAACCTGACATGTTGTTTGAGTAAACTGTACCTTCAATAATTTGACCACGAACTCTCAGGCTACCATTAAACGGACAGTTCTCATCACCATCCCATTCACCTTCCGGCGTCTTTACATCTACTCCAATATCGCGCATTTTAGTTCCTCCTATATTTACGGTTAATTCGGTCTTCTGGCCTTTGGGTTACCGTAAAACCTTCAATGACCGTGTTCTCTAAATCGAGTGTGAAATTAATGACATCTTTTGCTAAAATTTTCATCCCATTGGATGTTTGTACTACAATAGTGCGACGAGTTTCATCTACAACTTGCCCATTAACTCCTACCAAAGTAGGATCATTGGACTCTTTGACATAAATATTCCTTGATAAGAATGGCATATGGATTGAATCAGTCATTATCGCACCTCCACTTGGTATCCGTTCTGTTCAAGGACTTTGGCAGCTCTTTTCTTGTGCTCTCCCTGTAATTCAATAGTACGGTCTTTTACAGTACCACCAGCAGCACAAGAACTTTTCAGTATCTTAGCAAGTTTGTTGATATCAATAGCTACGTCATTAATTCCTTCGACGATTGTAACCATTTTCCCATACCTCCTTCTAACTACTGAAATTATTGCTTTTTGTTGTTCCTTTGCTATTTCTTGACATATACATAACTCATCAGGTAAACCACATAGATTACATATACCTGCCATTTATTTCTACTCCTGCGAATCCTCGTTCATTTTTGTTAATAAACGGGCAATACTACGCCTTGTCGCTTTGTACGAACCTGAATCAGATAATGAACCACCGAGTGCTTGTTGAGCGCGTAATTGAAGCATTTCTTCACGAAGTTCCTCCAAACGGCGTTGCCTTTGCTCGACATTCATACCATCTATTTCTCTGGATGAAAGATGTGTCATTCACTCTTCCTCCTTTACATCAGCAGTTTCAATGTCTGCCATCTTTTGCAATACAGAGTCTACTACATCTTCAGCTTCAGACTCAACTATTTCTTCAGAAGGTGCTTCAATCATTGAGACTTCAGCTATAGGATCGAGCCCTACTTCGTGGCGCTCATGAATATTAATTTCATGAGGAAGTTGTACCCCTTTACGCATTATCCTAACTGTACAACCAATTGTCCCCAATTTCTTTACACAAACTGAGAAACCTGTATCCATGAATTCTAATGCTGTTTCACCACAGAACTTGATATGCCCCTTTTGGAACTTCTCAACTCTGTGCCTTGCACCAGTTATCTTTCCTGAAATAATGATTAGGCACCCTCTAGCGCCAGCATCCATGATATTCTGAGCAGTACTGTGGCCAGCTCTTCTGAAGAACCAACCTCTTTCTAATGAACTGGCGAGTCTACTAGCCATTACTTGAGCATTCAAACGTTGTTCCTCTATCTCTGTTACTTCGAGATGAGGATTCTCTAAATTGAAATCTTCTTGCAGTCTTCTTTGTAATTCATGAATTACTTTTCCTCTACGGCCTATTACACGACCTACTTGTTCTGCGTGAAGAGTTACTTTGGTCCCTTCTGGAGTTCTATTAAAATCAAGTCCTCCAAAACCTGCACGTTCTGTCTCTTTGAGTAAATACTCACGTACAAGTTGACGTTCTACATTGCGATTAATGAAAGTTCTAATTGTGTTTTGCTTCATTTTTTACACCTCAGAATTCATCCTCTACTTCTTCTTCACCGAAATGTTCCAAGAATATTTCAATATTTACTTGATAATGATTATCAGGAGTTGCACGGCCTTGAGCCCGAGGTCTCCATCCACGATGGATCTGCCCACGATGTGATGCAAGGTGCGTAATGACCATTTCGTCAGGCTCTATTGAGTCGTACCTTTGACGAGCATTATCCATTGCACTGTTTATGAGCTTAATGAATACTTTAGAGGCTTTGCGAGGAAACTTGCCAGGACCCATTTTTCCTTTTCTGTGGCCTGCCATAGTATTTCCACCGCGACCTCTACGTGTACGGCGTGTGTAAGGAATTGCTTTCTTTTCAGCAATTACGTCTTCTAAATATGAAATTGCATCGGAAGCATTCATTCCGCGTAACGCCTTTGCGATGTGCAGACAATGTTTCTGATGAACATCGACATTCACTGCACGGGCTGAAACTAAGTTTGAGCCTTCGAGAAGTTGTGTGTATCCTGATTGTGATTTACCTGTTATTCTACTCATTTTTTCACCTCACTTCAACGCCACGTGTGTAGAAGATCTCGTAGCACCAACACCTGGACCTGTGTGGGTTACTGAACTTCTTGTCATTGCAAATTCACCTAAAGCATGACCTATCATTTCTGGAATAATTTCTACGTTTACGAAATCCTTACCATTGTGGATTCCAATTGTGGTCCCTACCATTTCTGGCAGAATGTACATTCTTCTAGAATGTGTTCTGATTACTTTTCCTGAAGTATTACCTCTAATTTTTTCAAGTAATTTTTCACAATCAAGATTTAAACCGCGAGATAATGACCTCTTTGCACGAGACGGCATTAAAGTAGCAATGCAAATTGCACTCAAATCGTCTTCAGGAGGGTAGAGAGGCATTTGTTTTAACTCTTCAATTGTGTAACCTCTCCATAAGAATTCTTTCTTTCGGCGTTCTGAGATTTGAGAACGGCGCTTTCTAGCTTGTCGACGCGCTAATTTAGGTGAACGGAACATTTTCTTGGATTTTCTTGCCATACTTATACCTCCTCATCTTTCGCCCTTACACGGCCACGACCTGTTCTTCTTGGAGCAATGTTCCCTACCTTCTTACCAGGTGGAGCATTTCGGCTAACCGAGTTTGGTCCGTGAACTGCTTGGTGATTTCCACCACCATGAGGGTGATCTACTGGGTTCATTGCAACACCACTTACTGTTGGATATAATTTACCACGTGCTTTTGCCCTGTAATGTGCGGCTCCAGCCTTCATCAACGGTTTTTCGGTTCTTCCATGACCTGAAAGTACGCCTATGGTTGCTCGACACTTTGCATTGAGTTCTTTCAAACGCCCGCTAGGTAATCTAACTCGAACTTTATCGTCCATTCTAGTCTCTAAGATTGCAGAGTTCCCTCCAGAACGTGCAAGTTTGCCTCCATCTCCTGGTCTTAGTTCAACATTGCATACAGGAGTCCCCTCAGGGATTTTATCGAGAGTTGTTACATTTCCAGGCCTTAATGAGACATTATCACCGAAAGCGATGTTTTGCCCTACTGATATTCCCTCAGGAGCTGCCATGTGACCTATTCTGCCGTCTTCAAACTTAATTTTAGCAAGAGGAGTTGTGTGCACTGGACTATGTACTAAATCTACTACTTCTGCAATCTCACCATTGACTCTTGGAAGCTTATTCATAGCTGGGAATCGATGACTCGAAACTTTGTTTTTAGGGCTTGAACCCCTACGTTGTGATCTTGTTCTTTTACCCATAATATCACCCTCAGAAAGCGCCTAACTTAAGCGCGGCCTCCTCTGCATCATATCCTTCTGCAAGCCTAATACTTGCATGCTTACCTGTGATTGTTATTTTCGTATTCACTTTGGCCACTTTAACATCTAAAAGCATCTCAACAGCATCACGGATTTGTTTTTTAGTTGATTCTCTACGAACAATGAACTCGATTCGATTATTATTCTCTCTGTAATTATTCTCTAAATCTGCGACTCTACGAGCCTCTAAAGTTTTCTCTGTAATCCAAGGCATCAAAATTATATCGTAAGGATTTACCATTTTTATCACTCCATTGCCTTTATTGCTGACTTAGTCCAAACTGTAAGTCGACCTAAATCTCCACCCGGTGCGAGATCTTCAGCACACAAATCTTTAGCTGCTACAACGTCAACACCTGGTACATTCCTTGCGGCTTTATGTAAACCATCTCGATTCGCAACTACCAACAAAATACTCTTGGGTGTACGATATTTTCTTCCTCTCATAGTGCCTTTTCCTGCACGAATTGTTCTTCCAGATTTAGCCCTGTTTAAATCAGCACCAAGACCCAAACCTTCCATCATAGCCACAAACTTTCTTGTAGAGTTCTGTAGAGGCAATGATTCAACATCGAATTTTTCTGTAGAACCTTCGCGAGATTCTGTGTATGAATCGATAATTATTGGGAATCTAACATTCTCATCGAAATTATGCCCTCGAGATGAGACCATTTCTGGATTAATTGTAGCCGCTATAGCGGAATTACGAGCGAGAGTTTTCTGCTTACTGTTTAATTTCTGAGACCAATCCTTAGCTACTTTAGGACCATGTGCTCTTCGACCACCACGTGTATGTGGATTTTGAGCTCCGGTCCTTTGACCTGTTTTTCTCATGATTCTAGATACACCACGGCCTTTACCCCACCATTCTACAGAATGTTTCATTCCTGGCTGAGGTGCACGCTTTCCATCATGTTCGTTGTGTCCGTATGATTGTCTACGGTTAGCACGGGAAGAATGAACTGCTGATCTTACTAAATCTTCACGGATATCTGATTCAAAAATTGAAGGTAAAGTCATTGCTTTACCATCAGTAGTTTCGACATCATAAGATTCTGCTAACAAACCAGCATCCAACTCTTCCTGTTCAACATTTGAATGTAAGTTGTAAGTTTTTACTTTCATCTATTCAGACCCCCTGCTTTGATGATGTACTGACATATGTCAAGTCAACATCTGGTTTACTAGCTCTAGGCCTTATAGCGTCCCTGAATCTCAGCATACGCTTAGCAGGCCCAGGAAGGCTTCCTTCGATAATCATGTAATCGTTTGATACTTCTCCATAATGTAGGAAACCGCCCTCAGGAGTGATGTCGGATTCATTTGGTTGAGATATACGGAGAATTCTTTTATTCATCTCAGTTCTTTGGTGGTATCCTGTTTGACCAGCCTGACGAATAGTTTTCCTAACATATCCAGTACCGAAGTCACCCATATTTCCACCTTGTCTTCGGCGCTTACTATTTTTGTGACTGAGAAGTTTGATCCCCCATCTTTTAATTGAACCTTGCCAACCTTTCCCCTTAGTTACGCCAATCACATCAATTTCAGTACCTACATCATAAACATCTGAAGCAGTGATTGTCCCGCCCAAGCGTTCTTTAGCCCACATTAATTTTTCATTATTATCTCCGCCAACTAAACCTACTTCCATAATTTCAGGAGTTTTGCTATTTATGCTCTTGACCATGGCTGGCTGAGTTGCAACAATAAGACGAACATCGCACAAATCTGAATTTACTAAGGCCTCGAAGGCTGCCTCTGACGAACCATTGCTTCGACCAGGGATTCTTCCAGCTCTCTTTTCTGGCTTTCGACCTTCTTCAGCGTCACGCTCCCCGCGTGTCTGATTAGCAAATCGAGGCATCAACCCTTGAGGTCCTTCATCTGATGCATTAATCCAAAACTCACCAGAAGTTTGCATACCATATGGAGTCATTCTATATCCTCTAACTGCTAATACACTCATAGGTGGCACTTCAACTACTGTAACTGCTTTCCTTACCTCTTGTCCAGCAGATGTAGAATGAGGGTTAGTATCTCTAATCAACACGTGAGTCATTCCCGCCTTCCAGCCTGCGAATCCTTGTACTCTTATCTCTGATGCATCTGTTTCCGGCCATGAGGTGATACGACCATACGGTCTAATTGCCCTTTTTCTAGGGCTAAAGCCCATGCTACCACGGCGGGGTTTACTACGGTCAGCCATTTTTGCTTCCTCCTTTTTTAAATTACCAACTTATGCCGCAGTGCGGCATTTTGCCGGGCCCTTAACGCTAGGGAGATACCGTGACACCGAACCAAAAACACGAATGTATTTTTGGTGTGCGGGTTGCTTTTGCATTGCCCTATAGTGTCTGGTATCTCACGTTGTGAGCGGCCTTGCGACTTACCATCCCTTTATGAAAGAATCGGGAATGAAACATTGCACTCAAAGTGCCATTAATGAAAAAGCCGAGCGGTGTAACTATTTTGAACCCTGTCCTTGAGGTAGGTAACCTATGAGACACGTGGTTCAACATACGGAGTTAGTTGAGGGCTCTGTTGAAGCTCGTGCATATCAACTAGAAGCAGTTGATGAAGCACTTGCTGGATCTATGTTACTTGTGTTACCAACAGCTGCTGGAAAAACCGCTGTTTCTTGGATGTTAATCGCTGAAATATTACATTCAAAACAAGGTTGGGTGCTATTTATCGCACCTACAAGTGCGCTAGTCGACCAACATTTAAAAGATTTAAAAAAAGTCATCAAGAATGTTGAAGCGGTCTCTATAACTGGAAGTAATATTCCAAAAAAACGTGAGGATTTATGGAAAACCTCGAAAATCATTGTAGCCACGCCGCAAGTTGTACGTAATGATGTATTAAATGGCATTTTATCGTTGGAAGAATGTTCATTACTAATTCTAGATGAAGCACATCATTCCACAGGTAAACATGCCATGGTTCAATCGGCTGAGATGTTTTGTTTATCGGCAAAAAATGGACATATTTTGGGCGCTACTGCTAGTCCCGGTTCTAATTCAATGATTGTGAATGAGATTTGTAGTAGATTAAAAATTGAAAGAATTCATATCAGAAAAGCGGATGACCCCATGTTGAAAGATTACCTGGCAGGTTTAGAAATACAAGAAATATTAGTTAATGTCCCTGAAGAAATTAAAATGTTAGTTACTCCATTAGAGTTATGGATTGGCAGTATTGTAGACAGAGAAAGAAGGCTAGGGAAGTATGTCAGAACGGGGCCACCCTCATTTGGGGGGCTGAAAGAAGCCATGAATAGAGCACAACATTCGATTAAACTGGGTGATGTAAGAGGATATTCATCAGTATCCAATATAGCAACTGCAATGACCTTGAATCACCTAATAAATCACCTACTGACACAAGGAATTACTGCAGCAAGAGAATTTTTAGACGCCTCAGCTGATTTTAATAATAATCCAAGTAAATCAATTCAAAATTTCCACAAAGATAGAAGAATAATTGAATTGAGAGAATCATTATCTAAAATGGAAGAAATTCATAATAAAGTTGGCACCGTAAGAAGATTGGTTAGACATAGATTGAGAAGGGATCCTAATAGCAAGGTTATCATTTTTGCATCTTTTAGGAATACTGTAGAATCTTTGGAAGAGGCATTGGTTGACTTAAGCGGTGTCAAATCAGTACAAATGATTGGACAGTCGGAAAGAGCCGGGAAAAAAGGCCTCAAACCGAAAGAACAAATTGAAGTTCTAAATAAATTTAGAGAAGGAGATTACAATGTCCTTGTAGCAACCTCGGTTGCTGAAGAAGGATTAGATATTCCGAGTGCTGATTTAGTCATATTTTATGAGCCAGTAGGTAGCGAGATTAGAACAATTCAGAGAAGAGGAAGGACCGGGAGGCATAGAGAAGGAGAAGTAATGGTCCTTGTTGCAGAAGGAACTCGAGACGAAAATATGAGATCTTCAGCCCAAAAGAAGGAAGAAAATATGTATAGATCGGTCCAAAGAGTAAGGAGGAAGTTACCAAGAAAAACTCATCAAGACTTATCAAAAATACAGGGATTCTTTGTAATAGGAGATAATGAAACGATTTCTGCAGCCGATTACGTTAGAAGAGAAAGGGAACTTTATCGCCCTATAATGAAAAAAATCGACTTGAATAAAGTAGACGTTACAGAAAAGGATGAAGCCAAAAAGACAGACCCTGCGAAATATAGACCAATTGGTCAAAGAGGATTGGAAGATTTTAGTAGAGAAAGTGATGATTAGTCTCCAATTACCATTACTCTTGTCCTAAGTTGAGCGAATCTTGTATTATAATGCCCCAGAGCAAAAGTCAATATTTCACAAAGATGAATGACTGGAATATTTGTTCTGAGACCAGTTCTCTGAGAGGCCTTTCCTTGATATATGTCCATGACAGAATGAGATAAGTTACAAGCACTAACAATTAATTGAGCACCCTCTGATTTAGCGTCGTTAAGTACTGAGGCTGACAATTTGAGGACTGTAGGCTCTTCAGATAACAAGCTAGGAGCACCTACACTTTGCATTCTTGAGTCCCATTTAACTGGTTGACCGCCTAAAACTTTCATCAGCTGTTCCATATAATCTGGATCATAAACATCGTCACCACCGCAAAATCCATCTTGTTGCATATTGGGCCCATAATATGAAGCAACTGTGAAATCTATCGGGTTTACAACCATGGGTTTGATTTTATCAAGGCCGATTTCATCTACGATGACATGCAATAAATGATTGACTGAGGTTTCACCTGTAAATTCCATCCCACAAGTCTTAGCTAATACATCGTTAATTTCTGCTAATAGGATCGGATCGGCCCTCAATTCCATCAGATCTTCAGAAAGATTTCCTGCTGTAGAAGCACAGGGGGTGATTATTTCCAGGCCGAGTGCCTCGGCTTGTGCGAAAATACGAGCATTTAGCGCTAATTGTAACTTTTTATTGGCTTGGCGAATTATTCCTGCACCACAACTCGTTGCACCTTCTAGAGGTGTGAGCTTAATCCCCAATGATTTAGCTAAAGGCACCATAGAGTCTGCAACTTCAGGAGAACCAGAATGGGCTACATTTCCTGGGTGATAGGCATAATTCATTGGCATTAGAACCTACCATCCATCTCATTGAAAATTGCTACAACTTCATGGTGATTTTTCACTGAAGAGTTAAACTGCCGTGGCATCTTTCCAAGACCTGCAGGGGGAGCTATCAAAGCCAAAATATCATTAATCATTTTACCACCATTTCTTGTAAACCCAAGAACCATTCTAGCAGTAACTCCAGAAAATAGATTCCCTATAAGTCCAATTGGGCCTAAGACCTGCCTGTACAATACAGTATCATTTACTTTACCGCTACTTTTGACAGTCACTGCATACCACCAAACATGTTTACCATGGCGTCCATCATACCCTGTTCTTGCTAAGGTTGATGTTTTACAATTCAATAAGGCATCATGGATTATAGTTCCCTTGCCCTGCCTTCTTATAGAAGATAAGTCAGTTTCAGCCTTAATGCCGATTGAAGAATCGAGAAGTGCTTCAATTTCCTTTTTCTTACTAGGTGAGATACGTGGATCATTCCTCCTTGCCCATGCATGAGATAATATCGATGGCCCCAAATATTCTTCTGAATGAGAAGTAGCATCGGAGGAAGAATGTAGAATTGGGTAACTATGAATATCTGTTATTGAATGAAGTTCTGAGGCGATAAGAGGAGTCATAGAACCAATAGCTCCTTGAGGGGTGTTCAATCCCTTTCTGGTCACAGACATCATCCAAGGTTTACTTATCTCACGCTTTGTTTCAAGTGCCCAATGATCTACGACTAAATCTCTAATTACTTCAAAACCACTCAATGGCTCTATCTTGATACTAATCCCACCATCACGAATTGGAGCGGCTAAGTCTAATCTTAGATTACCGGGTAAAACATACCTTCCGTTAATAGTGATTGCAGTTGTTGGATCATCTACGGTTCCATCACGGAAAGTTAACGAACCGTCTTGAGTATTTTTCAGAGTTCTGAGAACTTCTAGGATAGACATATGCCCTGGTAATGCACATATCCAAGTATCTTTACCTGTTGTTGATGAAGAGGGCTCATATCTGAAGATACTAATTTCTGCGCGTATAGATTCAGATTTCAAATCTGGAACTGTAAAGCCATCCTCGCCTGAAGCACCAGTTGAATCTGAAGAAATTGAGTCTTTAATTGCCTGAACCATTTCTTCATGGAAGAGCCCCTCACCATCGACTGCCGCCATTGATGCGAGGGATTCTTCGGCCCAAACCTGCGAAATTTTATCATAATCTACATCGCAATCTACTCTCTCAACCAATCTTGTAGCACCCAATTCTTCAAATCTTTTATCCCATTCCTTACCAGATTCACAGAATAACTCATATGACGTATCTCCAAGTGCTAGAACAGAGAAATGTACTCCGTTTAGTAGCCCCGGCGATGCTGAAACTGCTTTTTGCCATAATTCCTCAGCATTATCTGGTTGCTCTCCTTCACCCCATGTTGAACAAATAATGAGAACTCTTTTCTTGGATGATAATGAAGTTAAATCGAAACCATCCATGTCAGCAACTTCCGCATCTAAACCATAGGAAGTAGCTTGCTTGGCGAATTTTGCAGCAAGGCCTTCTGCGTTACCCGACTGCGAACCAAAAAGAATTGTCATGGAACGATCGCCATCTGAAGAAATCTCAATAGAGGATTCTGAACTTTCGGATTCTACCTTACTTACTGCGGTACCGGACGCATTATTTTTCACTTCTTCTACTAAACTTTCTTGGAACATTCCAGAGTCATCTACCGCACCCATCCTTGCAAGAGTCTCATCCATCCATTCTTTAGCCGGGGTTTCATAATCAACATCACAATCTACGCGTTGATTGATTCTAAAACCTCCCTTAGACTCTAACCAAGAATCCCATTCTTTACCAGACTCACAGAATAAATCATATGATGAATCACCTAAAGCTAGGACTGAAAAATTAACTCCGGACATAGATGGAGAACCATCAGCATTTGCTGAAATCCAAAGATCTTCAGCATTATCTGGTTGCTCTCCTTCTCCCCAAGTACTACAGCAAATCATAATTCTTTTTTGCCCCGCCATATCACTTATCTGGATTTCATCCATCCCTTTTACTGTTGCTTCAAGTCCGTATTTAGATGCTGCTTTTCCTATTTTAGAAGCAACATCTTCTGAATTACCAGATTGAGAACCAAACAGCACAAGGAGAGAACGAACGGCCGACATAGAAACACCTATACCACTAAGGGCAATATTTCGACCAATCGACGATTATTTAATGTAGCGTGTTGGAGTGATGAAATTAAGTCATAGAATTTTAGGTTTACATTCCCATTCCATCGAAATCTCCGCCCTCCATAGGACCAGATGCTCTGCTAGAAATAACGTCATCAATTCTAAGTATCATTACTGCGGTTTCAGTAGCTGATTGGATTGCTTGATCAACAACTCGACTAGGTTCGAAAACCTTGCTATCTGCCATATTAGCTACACCTCCTTCGTAAACATTAACTCCAAACTCAGATTTCCCCTCTGAATGTGCTTTTCTTAAATCAATGATAGTGTTTACTGGGTCCAATCCTGCGTTTTCAGCTAATGTCCTAGGAATTACTTCTAAAGCACCTGAAAATGCCTCAATTGCCATTTGCTCTCTACCTCCAATTCCTTCAGCATAGGATCTTAATGACCTACTAATTGCTGCAAGTACTGAACCTCCGCCAGTCAACACTGCTCCATCTTCGTATGCGACAGCTACTACACCAATTGCATCGTCAAAAGCACGATTGATTTCGTCTATTACATGTTCTGTACCGCCTCTAAGAAGGACTGAAACACTCTTAGCATCTTTACAACCAGTGATAAAAATCATATCTGATTCGCCTATTTTGCGTTCATCAACTTTAGAGGCATAACCTAAATCATCAGATGATAAATCATCAATATTAGTGATGATTTTTCCTCCTGTTGCTTTGGAAAGTGCCTCCATATCACTTTTCTTAGCTCTCCTTATTGCCATTAAGCCTGATTTTGACATATAATGTTGAGCTAGATCATCAATTCCTTTTTGGCAAATTACTACTGTTGCGCCTGAAGATTTTATTGTTTCAACTAAAGATTTTAGATACGATTCTTCCTCATCTAAAAACTGAGATAACATATTTGGGTCAGTAATCTGAATCTTAGCGTCGACTTCTGTTTTCTTGACTTCTATTGCTGAATTAATAAGTGCGATTTTAGCATCATTGACGATTTTAGGCATACCTGAGTGGACTCTTTCTTTATCTAAAATAATACCATCAACTAGAGTGCTACTGCCTATTGAGCCTCCTTGTTTCTTCTCAACTTTAACATCATCAAGATCTACAACTGTATCTCCATCAACTTCCTGGGCGACTGAAAGAACTGCTCTAACACATATGTCAGCCAAGAATTCTTTGACTGCCCCTGCACTCTTACCTGTCAATGCAGTTTTAGCGACTTCTGAAAGCATTTGTTCATTGATTTCAAGAGAATGACTTTCAATTAATTCAGCCGCTTTTTCTGCGGCTAAACGGAAGCCTTCACAAATAACAGTAGGATGCACATTCTGATCAATTAAATCTTCACTTCTTTTCAATAATTCTCCAGCAATTACCACAGCGCTTGTAGTACCATCAAAACAATGTTGTTCCTGTGTTTTAGCGACTTCAATAATCATTTTTGCGGCAGGATTAGTGATATCCATTTGCTTTAGGATTGTAGCACCATCATTCGTAATTACAACATCACCCATTCCATCAACTAGCATTTTGTCCATTCCTTTCGGACCTAAAGTTGAACGGACAGAGTCCGCTACTGCCTTTGCTGCAGCAATATTATTGCTCTGGGCTGAACGCCCACTGGTTCTTTCAGTTCCTTCTTTTAGGATAAAAATTGGTTGTTGTCCATTGTACATTAGAAATCAGCCACCTGTATTGGGATTCGGGCCACTTAAGAGACCCTCATAAGGCCTCCCACAATAGTTGGAATCAAAAAACTATGATTTAAGATTCATTCTGTTGATTAATCCATGCTTGACCGTAATGTTCCCATTGTTCCATCGTCCAGCCCTCTGGAAGTCCTGATTCGGGAATCTCTGGCACCACTGGAACAATATTTCTTCCATCAGGCTTTGATTCTTCAACAAGCGTTTCTTGATTAGCTATTGGTGGAGGAGGTTGTTTGAATATTTCTTCTGAACCGCCATACATTGAATTTGCCACCTTGTCTTCCGAAGGTAATTCAGGAGCAGTTGGTAAACTAGGTGGATTGAAGGGATTACCCTGAGTATATTCATAGTCGTCAAAAGTCGAGATTTCTTCTAAAGGTGAAGAAGCACTGCGTATTATTCTGAAAGTTGCTAATAAGACTGCAACTAAAATTACTAATCCGACTAATATGAATATGATATTACCTGCTAAACCTGCATATTCTCCCGCATTTGTCCCAGTATCTACTGGGTCGATTTTGAACATTTCAATACTAGCAGACATTGAAACCTTATCTATATCTCCATCAACATTGAGAGGCAATTTGAATATCTCTGAGTTATTATTAAGATTTCTTAAATTCTCATCAGTAGCAGTTAAGAAAACTGTGATTTCCCTCATTGATTGGGCCTCTAAAACAAAGTTTTGATCACCAGTATCAACCCTAGCATCAACTATATTGTAGAAAATATTAGAGTTTCTATCAATATCAGCCCTCAGCAACTGAGCATCAGTTGGATGCTCATTCTTTACAGTAAAAGTAATTTCAATATCATTACCGCCTTCTCTAATCTCAATTACACCAGGAGGATTGAGTGTAATCCAACCTTGAGCACCGACTTGAAAATCTGCGTTTCCTGTACCAGAAACTGGAGATTCAGAAGTCTGGGAAAGGACACTAGTAGCCGTCATCGAGATCGTTCTGTCACCGAAAGTCAATTGACCGAAAGAATATCTTACAGTAAGGTTGTGAGATTCGCCAGGAGATATATATGGAGTCTTACCATCGTTGAGCCCTACGGCAGATGCTGAAACATCTGAAAAATGATCAAAAGAAATTTCGAAAGAATCTGCAACGTTTCCTCTATTCCAAATACGCCAATTAACAGTTCTAGGGTCATCCCCACCACGGAAAACCTCATCTAACATATCTAAGTCTTCAACTTCAACTAAATTTGTTTGTGGTACTGTCAATAACATTTGAGAAGACATTTGATAGTCTGTATTCAATTTACTTGATGCAGTCAAGATTATTGAATAAGTTTCAGCCACAATTCCATATGGCATTGGGAGAAGCATAGTAACTGTGGTATCTCCACCAAAGGGATCAATCTCAAAGGTCTGTTCAGTATTCATTTCAAGACCTAATTTCCAATCAGATTGAATGCTTAAATCGAATGACTCAGCAGAATTACCATTATTAATCAACCTAATTTCTATTAATCTCAAAGAATTATCAGCAGGAGCAACTAGGTTGAAAACTTCTGGTTCAATGACTAACTCAGAATAAACTGGAACGACTATATTTACTTGCCACTCTGCAAGATATTGGGCGGGCGAAACGCCTGATGCAAGTAATGTAACAGAGTAAGTACCAGGAGAGACTTGAGGAGGAGCTGTAATCACAGCATCGATTAAGAGATCATCTGTTAAAGCCAATTCGAGAGTAGAAACTTCTGAACCATTGTAATACCATTTAATATCGGCATTATCTACCCAGTCAATATTTGGGAAGGCCGCATCGAAACTCCAAGTTGCTATTTGATTACCAGTGTTTTTGAAAGACATTGGTATCACTCCACTTGCCCCAGGTTCTAGAGTTGCAGCTGGGTTCTGCAATGTAACCTGCCTTAACTTACTTGAATAGGCAGGCATTACAGAAACAGGTAAGCTGACAAATTCTTTTGAGAGGTTAGTAACCCCATCATTCACCCATACATTCCAGAATAAATCTTGAACGCCTGAACCATCAGGTATTGTAAGATTGAACCAAGTATCCATATAGCTCAAAGCAGGTATTACTTTGCTGATTACATAATTGTCATGATCTACGGGATTATTGGAATCTATACGTAATGGGAAATCATACATCCATGAACGATTTGTAACTTCTGTGTAAAGCCTCAGAGTAATATCTACATATCCATTATTCTTAATATTACAGTATAAAGACGGTGGATTAGGGTCAGATGGAACTACTAAGTAAGAGTTAGGAAGAGGGTCATTACAATCAAAATCTAAAGTATATTGGGGCACCTTCTCAATAGCGAATATAATGAATGAGTCGATTTGTACCCCTTGGCTTGCAAAAGAACTATTTGAATCAAATTTGAATGCTAAAGTATACTCAGCAGATGGATGTACTTCAGTCATATTCCAAACTAACTGTGACCATTCACCAGTAGTTGAGAGAGATTGAGATGAGAAATTATAGAATTCTTTGGCTCCGCCTGAATCTGCTTCAATTCTCATTTCATCACCCGCAGCCATTTCACCCCAAGCATTTGTTACTAATTGAATAGTCAAGAAATCGAAACCCTTTAGTCGAATCTTACAGAAATTATTACCATAATTCGAACTTACTGCAGAGTCTAGAGTACCTAAACCTAGACCATGACCGGGCTCATTACAATTGTCAAATGGAGTAAACCATCCCCACCAAAGTCTATCATGCCTGTTACTGGCATAATTTGCACCCGGACGAGAAACTCGCCAGTGATTTTCACCTTCTTCACTAGATGAGTTGTCCATTCTCCAATGGCCAAAACTATCTGGATTAGACGATAATTGCCCAGTAGAATCATATCCTGCTCCTACCCAAGTGGGTAAATTTGCTTGTAGTTGATTTGTACAATCAATCACATCATCTCCATCTACATCGCCACAAAAGCCATTTTCCATTGGATCGTTCCACATTGCGACTGGAATTAATCGATCTAATTCATTGTTAGATTCCGTATCATCAGCCAATCCGCCATCAACTATACCTCTAAGTATAATTCCTCCTTCTAAGTATCCATTTTCATCTAATACACTATGGGCAGAGCTAGGTGTCCAAACAAAGTTTGCTTTCAAAGATTGGAAACCTGAAAGAAGCATACTGACATTATATTCTGCTATCATAAAGCCGACAGGGTGCCAAATCTGGAGATACCCTTCTGCAGCTGCTGGTTGACCAGAAGAACCCGCCTGAGTATACGTCACATTAATTTGAATTGTTTCATCTCTCATGATATATTCAACTATTGATCCATCAGGCTGAGTCCATTCTTTAGCATCTCTTGTTTGGTTTCCAATTTCTATTGATGTTATCTCGAAATCAATCAAAGATTTAGGCCCTACGTCGTCCCTATTTTCATTTTCATCTAATTCAGAATTAATAAATAAGGGTGATAAACTCATCATAATCAAAATTGACAACACAAAGATTGGAGTTAGCATACGCATGATTAACAAGTCTGTTCGGTATAGAAATCGTGTAAGAAGGTTGGGGGTAAAAGTTCGTAACTAATTTAATCAAGGTAGTAATTGAATAATTGAAAATACCAATGAAAACTATGTCTGAAGATTGATAATCAATGAAGGACTTATGGATTAATTGAGTTGCGTGTAGAATATGGAAGGTAGGGCCAGTCTTTCTCATAGATTGGGATTAGCACTGATTTTACTTATTCAGATTACAATTATACCAATAATTGGTTTCTCTCTAACATATTTAATCGAGATAGATAGAGAAAATTTTGGAATATCAATAAGAACTGAATTATTTCAATGGATTCTGATTTCGGGATTGACTTATGGGATTATTTGTCTTACCTTGGCATTAATCATTGGAGGTTATCGACCATCTCCTATTGTTGAAAGAGGAGGTTGGATTGCCACTCTCGGACTTAGTAGAAGAAAGTATGACCCCGAACTTATTGATAGATCAAAAATGGCTGCTTACTCAAGCCCATATGGAAAAATGAGTAGATTAGTAGCAAAGAGAATAAAGAATGATCATTCAGAATTATTTGCAGTTCATGGAGGGTTGCAATTACTTGCAGTTCCATCACAAGTGCTGTTAATTTCAATTCCATTAATAATTATGGAAGGAATTCCAGATGACTTGATTAGGAAAGATAGTGCATTCGAGTTAGGTATGATTGGCTATATTATTGGCTTATGGGTGTCATTTAGAGTCCAACCAGTTATTTCCTTACAATTTATTGAATACGCAGCGATTTTTAGAAAAATCCTATGGAGAATAACTAAAATTTCTTGGATTCTACCAGTGATTATTTTGTGGGCATGTGCAAGAATAATACTTCAATTTTCATTAACATCATTAGGAATTGATATTTCACAATGGCATGATGTTCAATTAGAAGGCTTGATTTTGAACTTTGTAGCACCTGAAGCAGAAGTTCCACAAACAGCAATTATTGATTTCTTAGTAGCAATTTCTGTGTTACCCATGGCAGCATTTACTACAATCAGTGTATTAGGTGGATCAAATGGGCTTTCCCAATGGATGAAGGATAAAGAAGATGATTTAGAAAACCTGTCTCAACAGAGCCTTCCTGAACCAAAAGAAAATGAAGAAATAATGATACAAAATGAAGAAAAAATTGATATTAATGAAAAAAGTTTTGATATTATTTC
>DAJO01000048.1:1143-4293 GCA_002498985.1 Euryarchaeota archaeon UBA257 | reverse complement strand
TGCCTCTGCTATGCCTTCTTCTGGCGGAGCCTATGTCTATATCGAAAAAACATTTGGTCCAATTATTGGTACAATATCTGGATTAGGGTTGTGGGCTAATTTTATGCTTAAATCTGCCTTTGCGTTAATTGGTTTCAGAGCATATTTATGGGTTTTACAAGGAATTTTAGGTATTTCAATCAATCTTGATGTCGCAGTTATGGTAATGTTGGCCTTGATTGTAGGAATTAATATTTTAGGTGCTAAAAGCATTAAGAAAGTACAAACACCAGTCGTTTTAATTTCTGTCACATATCTATTGTGTGTTTGTTTTTGGGCTCTAGCAACAACTGAACTAAATTGGGATTACGCGTTATCTAGAGAATCATTCGGTCCAGATTGGCATAGCTTTTCATCAACTGCAGCACTAGTCTTTGTTTCATACATAGGAGTCACAAAAATTGCAGCAGTTGGTGGTGAGATCAAATCACCCAGTAGAAATTTACCATTTGGAATACTAATTTCATTACTTTTCAGTATCGTACTATATGTTTTTGTTACTCTAACAATGGCAATTACAGTTGACCCGGCGAATTATGTTGAAAGTGGACACGCGCGAGAAGATCCAATCTATATTTTCGCGCTAGATGTAGGAGGTCAGACAGTCGCAACAATAGCTGCTACATTTGCAGCAATCACAGTTCTCTCAGGTTCACTTGCAGGTATAATGGCCGCATCTAGATTCCTTTTCGCTATGGCTCGAGATAATCTCTTACCAGTATTTTTTGAAAATGTTCATAGTAAATATGAGACTCCTCATTGGGCAATAGTGGGTACTGGTTTGGCGATGGCTGCAGCCATAATGTTCCTACCAGTTCATGATGTAGCAGAATTTGCTTCTGGATTTAATATTATGATTTTTATTGTTTTAAATGCTGCAGTGTTAGTACTTCGCGCATCCGCAAAATCTCATTGGTATGAACCAGAATGGAAATCGCCATTATTTCCTTTAACCCAGATTTTAGGTATTTTAGGTGGGTCTGTTCTAATCTACGCAATGGGATCTAAGGCAGTAATTGGTGGTACTGCTGCTATTGTGATTGGATTAATTATTTACCAATCATATGGTAAAAAACATTCTCAGAATCAGATTATTACTCCTTGGGAAACTTTCCGCTTGACATTTACTAATCCCGATGAAGTAGAGCATCGCCGCCGGTGGGCCGCATTCCATGCTGCAGATATAGACCGAAATAATCATCTGAATTTAAATGAATTTATTTCAGCAATGCAATCTCTAGGTTTTCCCGGCGAAGGCGAAGATGCACTGAGAGAATATTTCCATGCAGCTGATGAAAATCAAGATGGTATATTAGAAATTGATGAGTTCTTATTGGGTGTTGAAGAATTAGAGTTTGATTAGTGATTGATTAGGCGTTTAATTGAAGGCATGTATCTTGCTCGAACATACCGAAGGTGAGTGTATGGCAATATCTAGTCGAGCAAAAAAAGTTACAACACATACACTACAAGAAATGAAAGCAAGTGGCGAGAAAATCACTATGCTAACCTCGTATGACTATTCATTAGCGAGACTAGTTGATGCCGCAGGAATTGATGTGATTCTTGTGGGTGATTCAGCATCCAATGTAATGGCGGGGAATGAAACAACCGTTCCAATCACTTTAGATCATATGATTTATCATGCTCAATGTGTAATTAATGGAGTAGATAGAGCATTAGTAGTTGTAGATATGCCATTTGGAACATATCAGGGAGATTCCAAAACTGCTCTCGATTCAGCAATTCGTATTATGAAAGAATCCGGAGGCCATGCCGTAAAATTAGAAGGAGGTTCAGAAATTGTAGAATCTGTGGTAAGGATTCAGCAAGCTGGAATCCCAGTAATGGGCCACCTTGGATTAACTCCTCAGTCAATTTACAAATTTGGAACTTACAGCGTTAGAGCCAAAGAACAAGATGAGGCAACAAAATTACTTGAAGATGCCAAGGCATTAGAAGACGCTGGATGTTTTTCTATTGTTTTCGAAAAGATACCTGCTGAACTAGCCAAAAAAGTTAGTGAGGAACTTACAATTCCAACTATCGGAATAGGTGCAGGAGTAGATTGCGATGGCCAAGTTTTGGTTTTACACGATATGCTAGGGATAACAAAAGATTTCAGCCCTAGGTTCCTGAGAAGATACTCAGATTTAGGTGAAATAATTGATGGTGCAGTCAAGCAGTACATCGATGATGTACGTAGTAAACAATTTCCTAACGCTGATGAAGGTTACTAATTCTTACAGTTCATCTCTACAAAACTTCAAGGACAACCGCCTTCGATGGTATGTTTGCTATGAGTGAACTCTGGGTAGAGCGTCATCGCCCGCGAACAGTGGGAGATATCAAAGGCCAACGTGCTGTTGTTGAAAGACTCAAAGCATATGCAGAGAAAAGAACATTCCCGCATTTACTGTTTGCAGGCCCTCCAGGTACTGGAAAGACCACTGCTGCAATAGCTTTGGCTAGAGATGTATTTGGTGAAGGTTATAGGACAAATATGTTAGAAATGAATGCTAGTGATGAGAGAAAATTAGAATCTATCCGTACTAAAGTAAAATCATTTGCTCGAACAGCACCTGTACCTGGAACCACTTTCAAAGTAATTTTTCTTGATGAGGCTGATGCATTAACTCCCGATGCTCAAGGGGCACTTAGGAGAATTATGGAACAATATGCTGAAACCTGTAGATTTATTCTATCATGTAACTACTCATCCAAAATTATTGAACCTATCCAATCGAGATGTGCAGTATTCAGATTCCGTCCATTGCCTGAAGATCAAGTTAGAGATATGATAGTGAATGTAGCTAAAGAGGAAGAAATAGAACTACATTCTGAGGCAGCAGATGCAATTGTTCACGTATCATTGGGTGACTTAAGGAAAGCTATTACTTCACTACAAGTTGCTGCTTCTTTAGACAGTAATGTTACTCGTGAATTGATTTATGAAACAACTGCAACAGCTCCTCCTGAAGAATTACATGGATATTTTCTAGCCTGTCAACAAGATGGATTCCAACCGGCTAGAAGAAGACTCAGAGAGCTATTAGATAGATTTGGATTGGCTGGAACTGATTTAGTTAATCAACTACATCGAGAGTTGGG
>DAJO01000048.1:0-1045 GCA_002498985.1 Euryarchaeota archaeon UBA257 | reverse complement strand
GATTTTAGAATGGTTGAAGGTGGAGGGGAATCTCTACAGTTAGATGCCATGACAGCAATGATTTGCTCGCAAATCAAGCAAGGACAGTAGTTTGAGCGATTGAAATTGTATAGATTAATTCAGTAGTATTAACCCAGGGTGATCCTTGTTCGGTCATTGTTATTTCAATTGTATATTCTCCGGGGTCTAAAGTTCCTAAATCCCATGCTAGGCCTATGTCACTTCCATGGGGTCCTACCCTATCACCTCTAGTCCAGTTATTGATTGAATCAAACATCTCCATCTCTTCAGTATGTGAAATGGCTGTCCCATTGGCTAACTCTTCTATCATTTCTCCTCTGTAATATATTGCAGCTATAATATTAACAGATTCAGCATCTACATTGTCTCTCACAGCCATTCCCATTACTACATCAACAGTATCTTGATTCAAATTAATTGTATATACTCCATTCTTCCATGAAGTTTCTTCAATACCTTCAGTTTGTTCAATATCAATTCCGCCTGCAAGAGTTGGAGGTGCAATATCTGCTAGAGGTGGATTTGAAACAATGAAAGAAAATGCTAACCAAGTAAAAACAAATAAGAAAATAGCTCTAAACCAATTCCCATTAGTATACAATTCGCTATATTTACTTGGAATAATTATTTTATGAATAGGTATTATTGTTGCACACAATAATAGAGGTAGAAGATATAATATGGCGCTTGGTTCATCCATTCCTGGCATCAACAGGTATCGTATTCCTAATGCTACTGAAGCACCATAAATAATTACAAGCCACATTGAATAGGCATCTGCAATTTCTTTTACTGCATGTGCAGCGGGATCAAAATCTTCAATCTTTTTTGGTGTAGTCTTGTCATCTTTTTTACCCCCACTAGACCTACGCTTACGGTCATTGTAGGCGTTAGCACGAAGGGCTGTATCAACGTCGACCACGTCTTGCCGACAACGAACTACTCATCAAGGGTACTGATGTAACAAGTTCCCAAAAATACTCATTTGTTGGACGGTTATACTCAAATGGTGGTTAGCACTCGA
>DAJO01000046.1 GCA_002498985.1 Euryarchaeota archaeon UBA257 | reverse complement strand
CCTACTGCGATTAAAGCAGCCATTCTAGCAATTGGGTAACCAGTCGCTTTAGATGCTAAGGCAGAAGAACGAGAAACTCTTGGATTGACTTCTATCACTCTATATTCACCATTACTTTGATCTACAGCAAATTGGACATTACAACCTCCTTTGATATTCAATCGGCGAATTAATTTTAATGCAGCATTTCTTAACTTTTGATGATCTCTATCTGAAAGAGTTTGTTGCGGTGCAACAACCACTGATTCACCTGTATGGACCCCCATGGGATCTAAATTTTCCATAGTACATACAATAATCGCATTATCTGCATCATCTCTCATAACTTCATATTCATGTTCTTGCCATCCGAGAATACTAACTTCAATCAATACTTGACCTATGGCAGAATGTAATATCCCTTGGCTGGCAATTTCCACTAGTTCACCCATATTAAATGCAGTTCCGCCTCCCAATCCCCCTAGTGTAAAAGCAGGTCTGATTAAAAGTGGGAAAACACCCAATGTATTTGCCGCTTGAATTACTTCATCGATAGAATCACAAGCTATTGCTTTACAAACTGGAAGGTCAATCTCTTCACAGACTTTTTTGAATAGGTCTCTATCTTCGGCTTCATCAATTGATGCTAAATTACAGCCAATTAACTCAACTCCAAGCTCATCTAAGGAACCATCATGCGCCAAAGCCATAGCAATATTCAAAGCGGTTTGACCACCCATACCTGCAAGAATTGCATCAGGCTTTTCGATTTCTAAAATACGCTTAACAACTTCTGGTAATAATGGCTCGATAT
The DNA here is from genome assembly GCA_002498985.1 of Euryarchaeota archaeon UBA257. Lineage (GTDB taxonomy): Archaea > Thermoplasmatota > Poseidoniia > Poseidoniales > Thalassarchaeaceae > MGIIb-O2. The sequence continues at coordinate 14,745 of DAJO01000046.1, read as the reverse complement.
ATATTCTATCAGCCATTTCAGGGTCGTTTTGTATGGTGGCGGGGTTTGAATTGATTAGAATCACTTCATATCCATCATCTCTAAGCGCCCTACAAGCTTGAGAACCTGAAAAATCAAACTCCGCTGCTTGCCCAATTCGAATAGGTCCGCTTCCAAGAATAACTATTCGTTCCAAATCATCTCTTCGAGGCACTAATTATCACCTCTGAGTGATTTAGCAACTTTATTTGTTGGAACCTTTTTGTTTACTATGTCTGAGAATCTATCGAATAATGGAGCCGCATCTAATGGGCCGGGGCGAGCTTCTGGGTGAAATTGAACCGTGAATGAAGATTTACCAACTAAGTCTAAACCCTCAACGGTCCTGTCATTAGAATTGATATATCTGACTTTGAAGTCAGCGCCAAGGACATTTGTGCCTTTTTCTGAGCATGCACCACTTGGGTGAGGTGCAAGCATACCTTGTTCGGGGTCTTCAACAGCAAATCCATGGTTCTGACTAGTAATATATACTCTCTTACTCTCTAAATCCATTACTGGTTGATTAGCTCCTCTATGCCCATACCTTAGTTTGTATGTCCTGAGACCTGCGGCTAATCCCATTAATTGGTGTCCTAGACATATTCCCATTACTGGGAAATCTTTCCTAACTGCCGCTGCTAATGTTTCCCTTGCTATTGTCGCCGAACCAGGATGTGCTGGATCGCCGGGCCCATTTGATGAGAAAAAAGCATCAGGAGACCATTGTTCTATTATTTCATCGAAATTCATATCTGCAGGACACCACACAACTTCAAATCGAGTACATAATTCTCTCAGAATGTTAAATTTAATGCCGCAATCAATTGCAGCAAGGCGGGGGAAGGGATTACCATCTATATCTGTAGCTCCTTCATTCAAAATTATAGATTCAGTGCAAGTAACTTCAGCGACTAAATCTGACTGGTCGGGGGGCGAAAGGTTTTCTAAAATCTCAATTAATTCTTGCTCCTTTTCAACAGGGCCGAATACGCACAATACAGTTCCATGCTCTCTAACTCTTCTAGTCAAAGACCTGGTATCGATTCCCTCAATTCCTGGTACTCCATGAGATAATAGAAGATCATGAACACTACCTATTGAATCACGATGATCTGGTATTTTCATCAACTCTCTACAAACGACTCCTCTGGGCCAGACAGATGATGATTCAGAGCCACATCTGTGAACTCCATAATTCCCTAATAGAGGCCATGTAAAAGTTAAAACCTGTCCTGCGAATGAAGGGTCAGTTAGACTTTCTTGATAACCGCACATTCCAGTAGTGAAAACTAATTCACCCATTGCAATAGTTTCCGCACCAAATAATTGTCCTTTGAAGCGAGTACCATCAGCCAATATTAGAAGACCGGGTTCTAAGCTTGGAGGTTGTAATTCCTTTGAATCAATAAGAATGTCTGCAGCATCTACGAATGTTGGCGGTTCTTTAACACCCAAAATATTAGCACCGGGAGTGAATCCTTTACCCGGTGTCGACTCCGACATCATCAATACTGCCGGAACACGATTATTAATCATTGACTACAAGAAATCAGATTTTATTCTTCTTCGAAAGTAATTACTTGTTTTCTTTTACCGTTTGGTATCACTTTAATTTCACCACCGGAAAAATGTTTTTCCTCTTCGATATCACCTATCAAAGACTCAAGAAATATTGCTAAAGCAGCCACTTCAGAGTGGGGTTGATTACCAACCGAGATATTATGACTTGCTAAGCGATAGACTTCGCCGGGAACTTTAGTACCACCAACTACTACTACCATTGGCCTCGATAGATCAATATTAGGTAATTCGTCTTTCCAAGTCTCTCCATACATTGTAAGATGGATAATTGTGCCAGGTTTTCCATCTCCTGAATTTTTTGAAAAATTGCGTAGAAATCTCAAAGGTTTTTTTTCATAAAAACATTTGAAATTACCACCGAACCTTTTTGTAACTGATTTCCAAGTTTCTAAAGCAGATGGATCTTCTTCACCTGCTAAATGTATCTCATCAGCACCAAATGCTCTAGCGGTCAATCCCAGATGTGAAGTGATACGTTTGTCTCTATCTCGCCTATGGCCCAATCTCAGGACACTAACATAAGGAATCTTGTCACCGTTCACATTTCATATGCGAGAGGAACTTCTTCATCAGTATGACCCTCGTGGATATTTTGACTAGTTGAAGAGAAAATATCCACATCGTTAGATAATAACCAAGTTCTAACCCATTGAAGCAATAGCGCCTCGAAGAAAAATCTCGTGGCGAAATGAAGTAATAATGCCAACATTGTTAGCCTACCACTAGCGGAAATAGCATTTTGCACGTCCATTTCACCGGTACCTAAAACTAAATTACCAAATGGTTCTAGAATGTAAAACGCACCAAGAATTACCAAAATACCAGCTAAATTTGATAGTACCGCATTACCTCTTTCTCTACCAATTGACATGACTAAGGTTGCGAGTAAGGCGATACTCGGAACTATCAAACTCAATTCTGCAAACTCAAAACCACCTAATTGAGAAATAGGTATCGCTGAGTCCCCTAATCTTTCCGCTCCTTTTTCAACAGAAATCCACCAAAGTAAAATTGCCATAATGAGCATGGCTCCGGAAATTCTTCCTCTTTGAAATATCATGTCTCTAATATCGTGTCTATTTTGAGGCTGAAGTCTTTGAATTATTGACTCCATCATCTCCAATGATGATTGATTCATAGAATCATCATTAGGGATACTGGGAGTGGGTGAATTGACAGCAGATAAACTGTCATTAACTGCATCGTCTCCTACAACCATCGTTGGATTGCCACTACATCACATCATAAAGGGTTGGTAGAATCGAGGCGCTAACATGCCTGACTGGAGACCCTTGATAGTTCGCCGGAAGGACGGTTATCCAAGAATTATGGGCGTAATAAATATCACTCCAGACTCTTTTTTTGAAGATTCAAGAAGTAATAATATTTCTGAGACTATTAAGATTGCGCAATCAATGATTCAAAACGGAGCAGATTGGTTAGATGTTGGAGGTGAGTCAACCAGACCAGGTGCAGACCCTGTGGAAGAAGAGGAAGAAATATCTAGAGTAGTTCCAGTAATCAGAGAATTAAGGAAAAAATTTCCTGGAATTGGGATATCTGTAGATACAAGAAGATCGGAAGTTGCCAAGCTTTCTTTAGAAGAAGGAGCAGATATGATTAATGATGTTTCTGCACTTAGTGATGAAAATATGATTAATATCATAAAACAGAGTGACTGTTATATTTGTCTGATGCACATGAAAGGTTTACCAGGAAATATGCAAGATAACCCCCAATATGATGATGTAGTAGCCGAGGTAAGAAGTAGATTGAATGAAAAAGTAAGTTTACTTATTAGAGAAGGGATAGATCGGGAAAGAATAATTGTCGATCCTGGAATAGGATTCGGGAAATTATTAGAGCATAATCTATTGCTATTAAAATCTGGCAGAGAAGTTATCCCACTGAGCAACGTTAAGCTAATGTGGGGAGTAAGTAGGAAAAGCATGTTTTCCGAATTATTGGGTAGAATTGAAGCAAGAGATCGATTAGCAGGAACTCTTGGAATAGCAGCAATGTCGAAATTGAAAGCCGTAGATATCATCAGGGTCCATGATGTCGCAGAACACGCAGACTTGTTTCGCGCAATGTCATCTTTGGAGGATTTCTAATGACTAGTATTACTAAAAATATAGTTGATATTGATGAAAATCTTCGTTTATTAGGGACAGCTCATGTCAGTAAAACTTCAGTCAATCTTGTTAGAGAACAAATTAACTTATACAAACCCGATGTAGTTGCTGTAGAATTATGTCAATCAAGATTATCTGCTTTGAAAAAGCCTGAAGGAATAGATAATGAAGATTTACTGAAAATAATCAGTGAAGGGAAATCAGCGATGATTATTCTTCAATCTGCTTTGTCTGTTCAACAAAGAAAAATGGGAATTGATTCGGGAGAAAAACCTGGAGCAGAATTATTGGAAGCAATCAATCTCGCGGAAGAATTAGAAATTCCTGTCGAGTTAATTGATAGAGACGTAGTTATTACTCTAAGAAGAGCATGGCATAAAATGGGATTTAGAGAAAAAATTAGAGTTATTACTTCATTATTAGATGATCAAGAGGAGGATGATTTCGATTTAGAAGAATTACTGGAAGATAGCGATCTTCTTAGTAGTATGATGGAAGATGTGTATGAAATTGCACCTAATGCAGGCCATGTTCTAATCGATGAGAGAGACTTGTTCTTAACTGGAAGAATACAACAAATACGTGGAAAAGGGAAAATTCTAGCAGTTGTTGGAGCAGGTCATATTTCAGGTATCCAAGAAAATCTTAAGAAACCAACAATTGAATCTACATCGAAATTATCTGAACTTAGAGAACAGCCTAAGAAACCTAATTGGCCTAAATATCTGATGTTAGCAATTCCAATTGCCCTAATTTCGGCTGTTATATGGAGTGGAATAAAAGGAGATTTCAATACCGTCTGGGACTCAGCATTAATCTGGTTGGCATTAAATTCCGCACTTACTGGACTTGGAGTTATAATTGCCAGAGGGCATCCTCTTTCTGTAATCGCGGGAGCATTAGCATCACCAATTACTTCACTAAATCCAAGTTTAGCAGCAGGATGGTTTGCAGGATATACTCAGTTGAAAGTTAGTCCTCCAACAGGAAAGGATGCTGCTGATTTTCTAGATTTCCCTAGTTTTTATGGTATGTTCTTCAAAAATAAAGTTGGACGAGTGATTATGGTTACTTCCTTAGGAAACTTAGGTTCTACCGCCGGAACTTTTCTAGCAGCAGGATTAATATCCAGTGGTTTAATTTGAAAGGGTGGAATGATGGATAGAAAATTCGGAATCTTCTGTGCCATTATAATCAGCCTACTAGCATACTTAACAAATATATTTTTTAATGATTTAGACATTAATATCGGAGCTAGTACTTTAGCATTGGTAATGGGTGCCATATTAGCAAATTTCACCTCTAATACCGAAAAAGGAGGGAAATGGATGATTAAAGTAATAATGCCAATAGCAATAATTCTACTTGGTTTTGGTTTAGAATTAACATCATTGTTAAAATCAGAAATAGGACCCCTCGGACTATTTGTGGTTATTATCACAGCAGTAACTAGTTTCATGGCATGTTACTTTGTTGGGAAATACTTGAAATTAGATTTAGAAACTAGTTTGGCACTTGGAACTGGTGGAGCAATTTGTGGAAATAGTGCTGTCATAGCAGTATCACCGGGGCTAAAATTAAAAGAAGAAAAAGTAGGAGTAATACTTGCAATAGTTAATTTGTTAGGTTTGATTACATTTTTCACAATTCCAGTTCTGTCAAAATTATTGAATTTGACAGAGGAACAAGCAGGAATATGGGCAGGTTCTGTAATCCATGCAGTACCTCAAGCAATCGCAGCAGGAGAAAGTATAGGACCCGAGGCAATAGTGATAGCTACAACTGTAAAATTATCGAGAGTCTCACTATTGGTCATAATAGTCCCATTATGTGCAATAATAGCGAATAATAATACAAAGGTGGAAGGTGAGAAATTTAAGATTGGTACAATTCCATATTTCGTACCTGGTTTCATCATAACTGCAATATTATCGACATGGTTGATGCCTACAGAAGTTTCCAATCATCTGGCGTCCGTAGGTAAAATATTGCTACTACCTTTACTTGCATCAGTTGGATTTTTCATAAATAAAGAAAGTATGAAAGATGCTGGAGGACCTGTGTTAATAGTAGGTTTGATTGCAACAATTTGTATGTCAATCAGTAGTTATTTGGTAATAGTGATTTTTTCATAAATTAGAAATAAGGAGATTTATAATGGAGCCATTTACAATATTAGCATTGATTCTAATTTTTTCTACTGCAATTATTTTCTCACCATTAGGGTTAGGAGGTGGGCTTATTTTTATGCCAATTCTACATTATATCATGGAATGGGAAATTAAAACCGCAATATTAGGTTCTTTAATTTTAGTCTGGTCAGTATCTCTAGGTAGTCAGTTTGCTCATCAGAAAGGAGGTCATGGAGATATTGCAATGGCTAAGAAAGGGATGCTATTCGGAGTTCCCGGTGCAATAATTGGAGTGATCTTAGGTTTCTTATTAATCGAACATGTTAGTGATATAACAATCAAAATGATTGCATTAGTAATTGTTTCTTGGATATGCTATAAAGCAATACTAAGAATTTTATCTAAAGAAGACATAACCGGAGAAGTAATAGGAGAAATGAACGAAAAATATTGGCTAACTGGAATTTTTATGGGAGGCATGTCTTCAGGACTTCTTGGAATAGGAGGCGGAGGAATTTTTGTAACTATGAATAGGAATTATGGAGGATTAGATAGTAAATCATCAGCAGGTACAGCATTCATGCTAGCGGTAATGATTGTTCCAACTGCCATCATTTCTCATTCGTTAATTGATGGTAATGTAAGTAATCTAATAGAAGAAGCTACAAAAATAGGAATATTTGTACCATTATTGGTTATGTGTTTATCTTTTTCGGGAGCCAAATATGCAATAAAATACTTACCAGTAAAAGCGATTACTGGTCTATTCATACTAATCATCAGCATTAGTATGTTGAAATACATTCAAGAGATTATAGCAATGGTAATTTAGATAGATTCGATAACCATTGCAATTCCTTGTCCGCCCCCAATACAAGCTGTTGCAACTCCAAATTTACCGCCACATCTCTTTAACTCATGAGCTAAAGTTAGTACTAATCTAGTACCTGTTGCAGCGAGAGGATGCCCTAAACCAACTGCACCACCATTGACATTGACTTTATGGATATCTAATCCTAAATCTTTGATACAAGCAACTGCTTGACCTGCAAATGCCTCATTAATCTCCCACCTATCAATATCTTCAATATCTAGGCCTGCCTTTTCTAAAGCTAGGCGACTACTTGGTACAGGACCATATGCCATTATTGCTGGTTCTAGGCCTACAATACCCCAAGATACAATTCTTGCTAAAGGAGAATCACCATCAGAAGATGCCTGAGATGCTGATTTAATCACGACTGCTGCTGCACCATCGACAACTCCACTAGCATTACCAGCAGTAACTAGGCTATCTGGGCCAAAAGCCGTTCTTAATTGCGACAAAGACTCAGGAGTCGAATCAAGAACTACATGATCCTCATCTTTGTATGTAATATTCCCAACAGGGACAATTTCTTTTTCCCATATGCCATTCTCTATTGATGAAGCGGTCCTACTGTGTGAAAGTGCCGCGAAATCATCAGTCTCAATTCTGGTTATTCCTTTCCTACGGCATATTTCATCAGAGGTCTGGGCCATAAAAGATCCACACATACCATCTAATAAATTAGTAAATAGATAATCTTCCATATCTTTTTCTAGAACCACTCCTTGTTTTGGTGGTCTTGCTAATTTGTATGTATCTCTCATTCCACGTAGGACATGAGGGGATTGAGAGAGATTTTCCATACCTCCTGAGACTACAGTTGAAGCTTCGCCGAGCATTATCATCTGTGCGCCTGTTACAATAGATTGTACTCCTGAACCACAGATTCTCGATAGAGTTAGCATAGGAACTTCTTGAGGAATACCTGCCCCTAATCCTGCATGTCTAGCACCAAATATTGCTTGATCACATGTTTGTAATGCATATCCCATTACAACATGATCGACATCTTCTGGAGAAGTCCCTGTTTTTTCAAGAGCACCTGTAATGGCTATTTCTCCCAATTTTAGAGCACTTGTATCTTTCAACAGACCGCCTGGCTGGCCATCTCCTCTTTTTCCACCTTGCCATTCGCAAAATGGCGTTCTTGCTCCACCAACAATTACTACGTCTTCAACGACCATGTTAGTCCGAAGTACAAATCATTCATGAGGGTGACTATCCAGTTAGGACAGAATCTCATTCATTGGTATTGTCTTCTGATAAGGATCCGAGATAGTCTGGTAAATCTACACCTGCCATCTTTGCAACATCATGGATTGGAGGTAAACTCTGTACTAAACTACTTACGAAATTACTAGTAGCTGAAGAACCATCGGTGTTACTACCACCATCCCAAACAGTTACCTTATCAATCTTCATGTTACGAATTGCCTCAACTTGTGCCGCAACCATATTCTCAATTTTCTCAACCATTAGTAAAGTTGCAGCCGCTTTGGTGTCTCCACCCGCGCTCTTAACCAAACCAGCGTAACCACTAGCTTTAGCGTCCAAAACCTTCTGAATACCTGCAGCTTCAGCTTCATATCTTGCAAGAATAGCATCCGCGTCTCCTCGAGCGATACGGCGAAGACGTTCCGCTTCTGCCTCAGCAGAAATTTCAATTTGTTGTTTTTGGATTTGTTCGCGAACAATCTCACTTGCTTGTAATCTTGCTTCTTCTTCCTTGAAGAATGCACGCTGAATTTCTGCTTCAGCCTGTGCTGCAGCAACTGCTGCACGCTGTTTAGCAGCAGCCTCAATCTCTGCTAAATCCGCATCGGAATTCTTTACTATTGCAGTTGCAGCGTTCTCACCAGAAACCGCTAATGCCTCTTGGTTACCAACATATACACGCTGATCTGCTTCAGCAGTCTTACGACCCTTTTCTGCTTCTGCTAGGTTGTTTGCAACTTCAATCTCACGAACTCTGTTTGCCTTTGCTGCACCAACTGCTCCATCTCTCTCTGCATTTGCAACATCAATACGTGCATTCTCAACTGCAGTTGAAGCTGCTTTCTTACCGATGCTCTCGATATAATCGGACTCATCAGTAATATCTACCAGATTAACGTTGATTAGATAGATTCCAATCTTTTGTAATTCTGTATCAACATTAGTCCTAGTCATCTCAAGGAATGTATCTCTGTCCTGATTAATTTGTTCAATTGTCAAAGATGCTACGGTTAGACGAAGTTGTCCAAAAATAATTTCTTTAGCCATTTCTTCGATTTGTTGAGGAGATAGTTGTAATAACCTCTCAGCAGCATTTGCCATAATCGCTTTTTCAGTACTGATACCTACAGTAAAAGTACTTGGAACGTTGATTCTGATATTCTGCATGGAAAGCGCATTTCTCAGATCTATATTGATTGTAATTGGAGTTAACGATAAGAATGCATAATCCTGAATTAACGGCCAAACTAACGTAGCACCTCCATGAATCGTCCTTGAAGCCCTACCTCCTTGGGTACGGCCATAAACTACCATAATCTTGTCAGGAGGGCACCTCTTATACCTCTGAGCAAAGAAAATTGTCGTTGCTACTAAAACTAATACTATTGCGAAAATCATTATTGTTGCGTAAGGTGAACCGTCTGCCATTATCTCAACTCATGCTAGAAGAGCAGGGACTAGGTCATGAAGTCTTTGCCGACATAATCAGAAAAATTTAGAAAATAATTATTTTCTTTTTACGATTAGAGTAGATGAAATAACGTCAATTACTTCCGCGAATTCGCCTGTAGCCATTCCTTGTCCATCTTCTGTTTTTGCATTATAAGTTCTCATAGCACTACCAGATTCAACCTGTATTTGACCCACTCCACCTTCAGGAATTCTCAAATAAATTGTTCCAACTGAGCCAATTGCATCGTCCATATCTATTGTCCCATCTGATTGAAGCGCTACAAACAGTTGGAATAATTTACCAGTTCCATACATTGAACCGAATCCTGTGACTGAACCCACTACAATTGCTAAAGAAGTTTGATCTGAATCGCCATCTAAAACCCATAAACCTGCTAGACCAAAAAACATCATGAATGCCATTATGCCTTGGAAGGTTAGGGCCTTGAATGATGCATCAGCACCCATTGCGTCAAAATCTGTACCGAATAATCCATCGAATACGTCAGCTGTAATACCGCCTATCATTATTAATGCAAACCATAGCAAAAAAAGAATACCCCCCAATACTGCTGAAGATGCAAAAATTAGTTCTAATCCGCCACCTCCTTCATAACCAACAAGTGAAAGTAAATCAAAGTCCGCGAGAGATGCCATTAATACTTCTAGAGTAATCTTACATTTCACCTCTTCGGCGACAGTAGCATTAAATCAATACTATTTCCGAAGTTTCCTTACTGCCAAATATCTCTCTAAATTTATTATGGGGCCAACAGAAAGTCCAGTAATAATCGATGAAAATATTAAGTTATCAAATAAATCATAAACAAAAAGGAAAAGAAGTGCTAGGATTAAAGGAATTAAAAAGCGACGGAGGAATAAATGGTAACCCCCCAATAATTCAAATGCGGGATTATCTATCGCATCATCTAGTAATTCCGGAAAGCCTTTCTTTCCATCTGACATTCATTACACCTATTGAATTGTTAACCGAGATTTGCTAACCAAACAATCATACCAACAACTGTCAAACCAACTGGTACTACATACCAAATAACTCTGGTAACTACTGTGTTAGCATCTTGAAACTCTAACTCTCCATTGTCATTTCTAACTAAAGTGGTGTTTTCCAATTTTGAATATGCACCATCGAACTCTTTCTGATGTTTAGATAAGAAAATAAGGAAATATATTGCCATTACAATTGTCCCTCCACCTGTACCTTGTAATAAAACTCCTATGAATTCTAAAGTTACAGAGTTTCCGATCAACATCTGAGCAATTCCCAGCATAACTAAAATCAATGAATCAATTCGTGCCATATGTACAAATCGACAAGATGATATGAAATCAATGTTTTGCCTACATTATCACAATTATCCTACTTCATACTGCTTGGTTTAGATTCCCATATTGCCCAAGTTCCTTTAGCAGTAGCAATAATTTTACCATCTTGATTGGAAAGCAACCCATCACAATGTGCTAAATTTCTACCACGACGTAAAACTTTACCTTCAGCGACCAAAACATCTCCTACATATGCTGCATTTAGGAATGAAATATCTAACTGTGCAGTAGCGCACCATTCTTCCTTTTTTATTACTGAAACAAGAGCACCTCCTAAAGCACTGTCGAGCATGGTTGAATGGAGCCCACCATGTGCAACTCCACCTGCATTCAAATGACTCTCTGAAATTTTACATGTCACAGCACATTCTCCATCACCAAATTTCTTACCAGTAACTCCTAATGAATCGCACACTCCTGACAATTTCATTGAAGGGATATAATTTTCATTACCATATGTTTTTTCACTCATTTTCCAATTCTCCTGTTTGTACTGCCCATAATCTCGAATAGATTCCATGATTACTGATCAATTCTTCATGAGTACCTTCTTCAGAGATTGACCCCGAATCTAGAACGATTATTCTATCTGCGTTTCTAATTGTCGATAATCTATGGGCGATAATTAAGGTAGTCCTGTCCACTGATATTTTTTCAATTGAGCGCTGTAAAGCCGCTTCAGTTTCGTTATCGACATTACTAGTAGCTTCATCTAATATCAGAATCGGTGCATCTTTCAAAACCGCTCTAGCGATTGCTAATCTTTGTCTTTGTCCGCCAGAGAGTTTATGGCCATCTTCGCCGATATTAGTATCCATATCTTCAGGCAACTCTGAGATGAAAAATGATGCTTCAGCGATTCCGGCAGCATATCGTATCTGTTCTTCATTAGAATCAGGATTTCCATAAGCAATATTCTCCCTTACAGTGCCTGGGAAAAGTGTTGTATTTTGTGAAACTAAAGATATTGAGCTTCTTAATGAGTTCAATTTCAAATCTTTAATGTTTATTCCATCAATCTCTAAGTCACCCGATAATGGGTCATGAAATCTCATCAATAAACGAGTTATGGTAGTTTTACCGGAACCTGTTGAACCTACTAGACCAACTGTTTCACCCGCTTTGATATTGAAACTTATATCATCCAGTACTGATTCTCTCTCAGGATAGGTGAATTTAATATTGTTAAACTGGATATTGCCTTGAACATTATTTAATTCCTCATTACCTTCAACAATTCCTATCTCAGTATCTACTAAATCTAAAACTCTAGTAGTTGATGCCATTGCTCTTTGATATAAGTCAAAAGTTTGCCCCAATCTAGTTAATGGCCAAAGAAGTCTCTGAGTTATGAAAACGATTATTGCGTATGCACCCACATCTAATTCTCCATCTAATGCCATCCAACCGCCTACAAGCATATTAGCTGTGAAAGCAAATAAAATTGCCATTCGTATCAATGGAACGAACGAGGCAGAGAGACGGATTGCGTCTCTGTTAGCATTTCTATAAGATTGAGATGCTAAATTAACTCGTTCGGATTCTCTATCTTCAGCGGTAAAAGACTTGATCGTGGTAATACCTTGAAGATTATTATTAAGCAAGGAATTTAATTCACCAACTTCTTCCCTTACTTTCTTGTATCTTACTCCTATCCTTCTTTGGAATATGAATGAACCAATGACAATGATTGGTACGGGTATAACTGCTAGTAAAGCCACTTCGGGGGCCAAGATGAACATTATACTACCGACTACTGTGATAGTCGTCGCAAGTTGTAACAAATCGTTAGCTCCTTGGTCAAGAAATCTTTCAAGTTGATTAACATCATCATTCAGTATAGACATCAAGCCACCTGTTGACTGTTCTGAAAACCACTGCATTTCCAAGTTCTGTATGTGGTTATAAGTATCAATTCTTAATTCGTGTTGCGCTGTTTGTGCAAGATTACGCCATAAAATCCCCCACCAATACTCAAACAGGGATTCCAAAACCCAAATTACTACTGTTATTGCTACCAAAATCAAGAACTGGTCATTGGGATCAGGATAACCATAATTCGCCAAAAAAGATTCTTCACGCTGAACTACAACATCTATCGCCATTCCAATAAGTATTGGCGGCGCTAGATCCCAGAATTTATTTAGAATTGAACAAAGAGATGCTAATAAAACCGTAAACTGATGATGTTTGAGATGCGATAATAGACGTCTTAGTGGGTGTCGCCTTTCGCTCATATCTACTCGTTAATTGCATGATGTTTCAATGTGACCCTGTAGATATTTAGATTACAATAAATCGTCAGTCCATTTATTTGCCCAAGTATCAAATACAGAAATAGTAGCATCAACTGTTGAATTTGTCCTTATGTTGTAATAGTCACCACCTGAAACGAAACCATCTAGATCTACATCCATCCAATAGAATTCCCACCAGGTTCCATCGTCTAACGATACATTAGTTAAAACATCAGCAAAATTCATTTGTGCCAAAGACTCAGAATTATTTAGAGAGCCTATCCTAGCATGAAAGTCAAGTTCAGATGGATCAACTTCTGAAATACCATTCGGAATTGTACTGCTCCAAATCCTAATATCATCATATGGGATAGAATTATTCTCAGGGATGAATTGAACGGCAGTTCTAGGCAGGTTTTCCTGCAAAGTTATAGCCGCAGAATCTCCTGTCTCTACTGACAGTGAAAAATCTGAGCCTTTGCCATCATAAATTTCAATTCCTATTATCATTGGTGGTGCCCCTCCTAATTCAAGAATGATGGTGTGTGTTCCATTTGTCCCAGTTGCAACTTGCTGTAAGGACGTCAAATCTCCAGTAATCTGCCATTCAACGTCATCAAATGCAGTTGTATCAAAACTAAAGGGAGGCCAAAGACCATCGGGATCTTCAGCGGCAAGTCTTGCAATTTCATAAAATGGGTCTTCATATTCAGGTAATGCGTCACGCCCTTCGAACCAAACATTTCCAACTCTAACGTTCGTAATCCCAGAACCTTCGATAACTTCGGTATCAACCGCAGCATTAGCAATATTATATCTCAAAGCTATAGAACTAAGATTTGAGGACTCATCCTTTCCAACGCTCCAATCTATTGATACGACTTCATTTTGAATTTCAATTTGTGAAGATGTTTCTATTCTAAGTTGTTCATAATCATCAGCCAACTTTAGGACATTAAATGAATTAGGAAGGGATAGAATTGCATTCAGAGAGTCAGATGATAGAGGGAAACAATCGTCATCAGGACAATCGGTAAGAGGAACTTCCAAGCAACCAGAAAGACTGCATGAAACTAAAATCAATCCAATTATTAGTGCCCTCATAAGCAAGCCGGGAAGTTAATCAGTCAAGAGATTATTGAGTCTTTGACACTATTTTTCTCAATTACAGCAACGTTGTTGCTATATGCGATGTCCATTTAGAGGGAATCAGGAAGGGGGCGTTAGGGTGTCGCAAAATATTCTAGTCGTGTATAAAAAAAACTTCGAAGATGTACATGATGAAGCATTAGATATTGTAAAAAATACTCTAGAAGGTATAAGCGAAGAACTTGATATCAAGGTGAACTATTCCGCAAGAGAAAAAGTTAGTCGTGAAGATTTCATTGGTAGAGATTTAGTTGTAGTGTTGGGAGGTGACGGGACTCTGACATCAATTGCTCATTCTGTTGATGAGAAAACACCAGTAATGGGTGTAAATAGTCATCCAAGAGAAATGGATAACGACGGTTCATATGGATTCTACATGGGCAGTGACCCAATTAATTTCGGAGAAGATATTCAGAAGGCTCTCTCTAATGATGCAATTGTTAATATTTTACCAAGATTACAAGCAGAAATTTCTACGACTAGTGGGAATATAATACGCTCGGACCCTGCATTAAATGATTTATTACTTGCAAACACTCATCAATATCAACCATCAAAATATAAATTACAAAGAAAAGAAGATGCTAAAAATTCAGAAATTAATTGCA
>DAJO01000049.1:5293-18582 GCA_002498985.1 Euryarchaeota archaeon UBA257 | reverse complement strand
ACGGAAGCTTTGGATTCAATTGACAATGATTGTGATGATGAGGTTGATGAAGATTTTATTGATCTAGATACTGATTCAGATGGCCTATCTGATTACGATGAATATTATTTTATTTCTACTAATCCCAATGATGGAGACACCGATAATGATGGATTACCAGATGGGGTTGAAGTAAACACATATGCTGAATTAGGCGCTAACCCTCTAGTATTTGATGAAGATAGTGATGGTGACGGTTGGTACTGGTTCCAAGACTGTAATGATGATGACATTGAAATTTCACCCTCGTTAATTGAAATGCTAGACAATAAAGACAATGATTGTGATGGAGATATAGACGAAGATTTCTATACAATTGATACTGATAATGATGGTCTTTCAGATTTTGAGGAGTATCACAACATAACTTCTGATTATAATGATGAAGACACAGATGGAGATGGAATTAATGATGGATTAGAAGTTCTTACTAAAATGTCAGATCCTTTGACATTTAACTTCGATAATGATAATGATGATTACTATGATTTTGAAGATTGTAATGATTTGGATTCAGAAATTAACCCCAGTTCGATAGAAGTTTGGAATGGTTTAGATGATGACTGTAATGATTTAGTCGATGACAATTTGAGAAGAGAAAATCTAGTTCTTACAGTACCAAGAACCCAGATTGTTCATGAATGGGATTCTGTAAATGAAACACTGATTTTTGGTCTGAATAATATCCCTTCACAAATAAATACTGAAATTATGTGGTATATTGGAGATTACGACTTGACAGAAAATATCTCAAATCAAGGTTCAAGACTGGTTATAAATGAATTAGAATGTGGTAAAAATAAAGATAATTTGACTTTATTGCTATGTGCAAATGGGACAAGTAGGCAACAAATTACTGCTACAATTATTGACTCAGGTGTTTCAACTGATTTTATTTGGGAAATTGATATGGTAGTTTGGATCCCTCCTCCAACGTTATTTGACAATTTGATATCATTCCTCACCAGTGGATTAGGAATCTTATTCTTATCTGGAATGGTAATAACAATTCTCTTAGCAGGTGTGTTTGTAAATTACAGAATTACGCAAAAAAAGCGCTTAGAAGAAGCGTACACAGCATACAGTATACCTTCAAATAAAATTGAATATGACTATTCTTTTACGAAAACAGAATTGCCTTCAGCACCTGATCTATCATTATTAGAAATACAGAATAATGCTTACGAAGAATCACTACCAAATTTAACGGCAAGCATTCCAATAGTAACCATTCCAAGTAAAAAGATTGAGGATGAAGTAGAATTATTAGACCTACCAGCTAGAGTCGTCGAAGAATAAAATTCATGATTCTTCTTCAGGAGATGGCTGTTCGTTTTGTCCCCATTCAGCGTCTGGACTTCCACCTGACCATTCGCCCTCAACTGGAATATCTTCGACATCATCATCTTCTCTCCATGGGGGTTCCCCATCAGAACCACTGATTATCAAACAACCTTCTTCGTCAAGCCTTCTTTGGAGAGTCTTTATTCCAGTTTTCATTGGTAACAGATGCCCTATCGGGGTTCCGGCTGTAACAAATGGATGAGTTGCGGTGCAAATCAATAAACCACGACTTGGAGAATAAACATCATGACTAATTCCTGGCCTTTCAGGATCGGTGATTGTAGCAACTACTTCCCCCTCATCTACGAAACTTCCCGCAGGTGCTAATATATCCAGTAAACCTCCTTGATTAGACCTAATCCAAACAGAACCAGATGCTAGAATCCTAAAATGTGGTCTATTCGGATAACCTGGAATCATTCTTAAACTTCTTAGAACATTAAGAACTCCATATATTGCTACTTGTACTGACTCAGGATCTGCCTCATTAGAACCTCCCCCTTCGTAGGTAATGCAACCAATTCCTGATTTATTTGCAGCCCTTCTAAGAGAGCCTTTTGGTCCTTCATTATCTAGAATAGTTTCTATACCAAAAGATCTGGCAATTCTGTTACTCTCAGGATGAGCTAGATTGGCTCTAATTTGAGGCATGTTAGTTCTTCCAGGTGCAGCAGTGTGCAAATCAACTATATGATCAGAAGTTTGAATAATAGATTTCCAAATACGGCTCGCTATCCTAGATGTTGTATTACTTTCACTGTTACCTGGAAAATTTCTATTCAAGTCTCTACCGTCAGGAAATTTTCTAGTTTGACGACGATAACCAGGAATATTTATTATTGGAATTATCCTTATTGTTCCAGATAACATTGAAGGGTCAATTTCTTCTCCAGGACCCATGAAATTAGGACCGCATAGATATGTCAAAGCTAAAGGACCAACAAGTTCATTCCCGTGGACTGCTCCTAATATTGTCACTACAGGACCTGGTCTTGAGCCATGGATAATTGTGATTGGGATAGGCCAAGAATCTCCAATCTCAACATCTAAAAGATTGAAATCAATTTTTCTAATACTCCCAGGCTTTATTCTTTTACGATCGAATAGATGAGTTTTGGGGCCACTTTCTCTAGACCACTTCTTTGGAGACGGAGATTTTTTCTCAAATGCCTTCTCAATCTCTTTACGACGCTTCAAAGACAACTGATTTGCTACTTTGAGAGGTTTACGCCGACGCCTATTTTTGCGTGGCGCTGGTGAATGTTTACTAGCCGAAGACGGCGATTTAGTTTCATCATCAGCGGTAGACAACGAACTTCGGAGGCGGTTCTTGAATTAAGATAGTCTGATGACTGGTTTATGGAATCATTCAATTCCCTATACCCTCTGTGAGAAAGCATGGAGCATCAACATAGTATATCTGTACAAGATAAATACGCACCTAATAGTATCTGTTTTGGGTGCGGTCCCGCTAATAAAAAAGGATTACAAATTAAATCATTTAAAACCGAAAAAGGACTCCAAATGGAGTTTGAAACAAAGATTGAGCATCAAGCCTTTCCTGGAATTATAAATGGAGGAATTATTAGCACCTTGCTAGATTGTCATGGTAATTGGGCAGCGACTATGGCGTTAATGGAACAAAACGAAGATGAAAATCCTCCATGCACTGTAACTGCAACATTTAGTTTGAAGCTTAGAAGGCCAACTCCACTTGATTCTAAATTAGAAATTATAGCTACTGTAAGCGAATTAAGTGAAGATAGGGCAAATGTCAAAATGACTTTAGAAGCAAATGGAAAAATTTGTGCTACTGGAGAAGGGCTATTTGTTGCAGTGAAGGAAGGTCATCCAGCATACCACCGATGGAACTAACGACGCGACATCCTTTAGAACGGCCGATTATGAGAATGTTTGTGTCGCACTCTGGCGGAGGCTCGAAAAAGACTATTGAACAGCTGGGTTTATCTCCAGATATAGTCAATTTATTGAGAGAGAAATGGGGTATTAAAGAATTATACCCACCTCAGCAAGAAGCATTACCTCATGCACTAAGTGGAAAAAATTTAATGTTAACGATTCCTACTGCCAGTGGAAAATCTCTTGTTGCACATTTGACTATTGCTCATAGGTTGAAAAATGATTTGATTAATCAAAAGGCAGTTTATGTAGTACCTCTGAAAGCGTTAGCTAGTGAAAAATATGACGAATTAAAAGAAGTTGCAGATGTTGTGGGGCTGAAGGTAGCATTGGCCGTAGGTGACAGATCTGGAGAAATTAATTCTATAGAAGATTCAGATATTTTGGTATGTACAAGTGAGAAATTAGATTCATTATTAAGAAATAGATCAAATATAATTTCAAATATTGGAATAATTGTTAGTGATGAATTTCATTTATTACATGATCATTCTAGGGGACCAACTTTGGAAGTATTGATCTCAAGGATAAGACATAAAAAACCAGATACACAAATTATTGCTCTTTCGGCCACAGTTGGTAACAGTGAAGAATTAGCTAAGTGGTTGGGGGCTAAATTAATTCAATCAGAATGGAGACCAGTAAGTCTTCATTCAGGGACTTTAACTGAATTACAAGTAAAAGTCCATAGAATTGATGGGAAAGGAAATGAAAAATGGCCGGAGCCAAGAATAATAAATGGAGAAAAGGAAAAAGTCTTACATGCTGCGCTCGATGATACTATATCAGATAATGGACAACTATTGATTTTTGTAAATTCAAGAAAAAGTTCCCAGAAAGAAGCAAGAGAGTTATCAAAGCATATATTGAATCGTGTTAAAAATGAACCAAATTTTGATAATGGAGATAGATTTGTTAAATTAAACAAAGTTTCTGAATCTATTAATCAAAACGAAAATTCCTCACCTTTGGGGAAAAAATTATCAAACTCTGTAAAAGGGGGAATTGCCTTTCACCATGCAGGTTTGAGTAATCAACAGAGGAAAAATATAGAAGAATTATTCAAAAGCGGAGATTTATTTTGTATAGTGGCAACACCAACTTTGGCACAAGGAGTCAATTTACCGGCTAGAAGAGTAATAATTAGAGATGTGAAAAGATGGAGCACCGCAGCTAGTAGAAATATGCCTATGCCAATTATGGAAATAAAGCAAATGTTAGGAAGAGCCGGGAGGCCGAAATATGACAAGAGAGGTGATGCCTGGATTATATCTAAAAATCTAGATGATGAAATAAAAAATGTAGAACATTTTTTACTAAGCGAACCAGAAGAAATAACATCAAAACTAGCCAATCCTAATGCTCAAACTGCGGAAGAGGACCCTGCTATGTTGACACATATCCTTTCCTTAATTGCTACTAGTGACATGAATGATAGAGATGCTTTGGGTAAATTTTTCAGTAAAACTTTCTTATCAACACATTTAGAATCTGAATATCTTGAGAATCAAATTGATAGAGTAATAAAATGGCTTTACGATAATGATATGATTACTAAGGAAGGAGAATCTAAGAGGGTTAAAGAGAGAATAATAAAGGAAGAAAGTGGGAGGAAATCTGAGGAAAATTGGGATGATGAAGTCCCAAATTGGGCTGAATCTGCAACGAAAATATCTGGAGTGAATCTTAATAATAATCAAAATAATTTCTCAGACGTTACTCCAAGAAAGGGTCCGGCAATCTTTGGATTCAAGAAAGCCAGTAATTATGAAGTTGAGGAAATTGAAGTTCCAGATCCACCCTCAATGGTATATTCGGCAACTTCTTTAGGACTAAGAATTTCTAGATTATATCTAAATCCAGTTACAGGTAAGATACTAAAAGATGGATTGACTAATGCAATGAAAATTTTAACAGGTATAGATTTAGAAAGACAAATCTCTCCTTTCAGTTTATTGCATTTAGTGACGTGTACGCCGGATTTCATACCGTTATGGCCCCAAAAGAAGGATTTAGAGAAAATTCAAGATGCACTTTATGGACATGAAAGAGAATTACTGACACGGAGTGTAGATTTAGATGATGAAAGAAGAATGAAAGGCGCCTTAGTTTTACAATCATGGATTGAAGAGACGAGTATGAATGATTTAGAAACTGAATGGAATGTTCAGCCAGGAGACCTGAGAAGTAGAGTCGATTTAGCTGAATGGTTACTTTATTCTACTAGAGTTATTCTTATGGAAGATGAAGAATTATCAAGAATGAATAATGAATCACACCGTGTGCTATTCGAGGCGATAGATGAAACACACAGGAGAACAAGATACGGTTGCAAATCAGATTTAATTTCCTTAGTCTCATTAAGAGGAATAGGTAGAGTTAGAGCGAGAGAGATGGTAGAAAAGTTAGGAGTAGTTAATGTCAAAGATATTGCATTATTAACTGAAAATGACAAGATTAAACTTTCAGAACTAAGAGGATGGAGTATTAAATTAGTAAATAAGATAGTAAAAAATGCTATAGAAACCAGTCAGCGTACAAAATGATTAGAATCATTATTGAATTAGAGTCCATCGCCTCATACAGTGATTCGAGAGCAGATGCCATGGTTCCCTGCATGGGGAATCAAATTTGATAAAGAAATAGACGATGTTAAAGAAATATTGGCGACTTTCAATCGTTTAAGGCCAAATAAAAAATGGCTATTACTAGCATTTGACGTTGCCGCTAGTGAAAAACATCTTTGGATAGCATGGTATTCTATGAAAAGAAATCAAATAAAAGGAAAAATGATTGCAAATAGTCCAGATGCAGAATTTCTGAGAATTATTGCAGGGACACACCAGGTAAGAATAGCATTCGAAAATGCTGGGATTAGAAACAGTGATCATTCTGCATGGATAATAAGGCTGCCTGATATTGAACTAAGTCCGAAAGTCGAAGATAATTTTATCAATCGCGAAGTGTATAATAATCATGAATTAGAAGCCATTTATTTGATTGAACGAATGAATGGTTCATTAATCTCACAAAGACCAAACCCTACTTTAGAAGGACTCAAAAGAATAGTTTATGAAAATACAATCATAGAAAGTAAATCATTAGAAGAATGCTTTCTTCTACACCTAATATCGTCCAATCTCTAATCTAAGGGAAATATTTAGAGGGACAAACTGATATGTAAAATACCTGAGCACCCAATAGAGAGATTATGGCGAAGTACTACGGCTACAGAAATTGCTCACATTGTGGAATAGTTTGCACCCCAGGTAACTATCTTGATTACAATGGGAAAAGGTACTGTACAGCATGTTGGATTCAACATGAAAATCCAGATCATCCAGAATTAGAAGCGATAAGAGAAAAAGTTCAGAATGCAGTTAAAGTTTGGAAACTTGCTAAGTATTCAAAAGATGAATATCATCTCCCAGTTGGACCAAAGTCAATCAATAAAAGGTGATTAATTGTCATTCGTCCCTAATGATTTCGATGCATCATCATGGGAAAATATTGAGCCATATGTTAATGACTTAATCAATAGAGAATTAAGCTGCTCAAGTTGTCTAGAAAAGTTAATCTCAGATACTTCAAATCTTGCAGAATATATTTCAGAAACGGGAGCATTACTCTACATTGGTATGACCTGCGATACTGAGAATGAAAATAAAAAAAATGAGTTTTTATATTTTGTAGAAAACATTAGGCCAAAACTATCTGAATTTTCCGATAACCTAAACAGAAGAATAGCTAGTCATCCATCGGTAGGAAATTTACCAGAGAGATATGACTTGATGATTAGAGGGATAATTTCAGATATTGAGATATTTAGGTCAGAAAATATACCACTCGGTGTTGAACAAACTAAACTCGTGACTAAGGCACAAGGAATTACTGGAGCGATGACGGTGGAATTTCAAGGACAGGAAAGAACATTCCCTGAAATGAAGGCTTTCCTAGAATCTAATTCTAGAGATGAAAGAGAAAAAGCTTGGAAAACAATGGTAAATAGATGGATGGAAGATTCTGAAGAATTATCTGAGATATATGATCAATTGATAAAAATACGGCATCAGATTGCCCTTAACGCAGGGTTTAATTCTTACACTGATTATATGTTCAAAGCTATGCATAGATTTGATTATACGGTAGAAGATTGTTTGACGTTTCATGACTCAATAGAAAAGGTTTGTATGCCTATCGTTAGAGAAATTAATGAGAGAAGAAGAATTGCCTTTGGTTTAGACAGACTATCTCCATGGGATGTAAATGAAAAATCGGGAAGTGGCCCCGATATTAATGGAGAAAGCCCCCTGAAGCCATTCAAATCTGTTCAAGAAATGGTAACAAAATTATCTCAGGTATTCCATAATATGTCTAATGATTTAGGAATGAAATTTGATAAACTGGTAGAGATGGATACATTGGATTTAGAGACTAGGAAAGGTAAGGCTCCAGGGGGATATCAATATTATTTAGAAAAAAGTCGAATCCCATTTATTTTCATGAATGCAGCAGGTTTACAAGGAGACCTAGAAACAATGATTCATGAATCAGGTCATGCATTTCATTCGTTATACTGTGGGCATTTAGATTTAATTGATGAAAGAAACTATCCCATAGAATTCGCAGAAGTTGCGTCAATGTCTATGGAATTATTAACTCAGGATGAATGGGGGCTCTTCTATGAAAATATTAATCAGGCTAGCAGAGCAAGAATTTCTCATTTGGAAGGAGTGGTATACTTACTACCCTGGATTGCTACAATAGACTCATTTCAGCATTGGATATACGCTAATCCAAATCATACAAGAGATGAAAGGAAAGAATATTGGTTGTCATTAAGAGAAAGATTTGGGTCTAATATGGATTGGGAAGATAATGAAAAATTCCGGGAACTATCTTGGCAACAACAAGGACATCTGTACGGAGTACCGTTCTATTACGTAGAATATGGCATAGCACAATTAGGTGCATTACAACTTTGGCAAACCCATCGAAAAAGTCCAAAAAAAGCGTTGGAAAACTATTCTAGAGCTATGAAATTAGGTAATACGAAGACTTTACCTGATCTTTTTGCTGCAGCAGAATTAGAACTTGGTTTTGATGAAAATCATCTTAATTCGTTGATTAGTGAAGTAAAGATTGCAATGTCTGAAATTAAATAATCGTCGGACAAGCCGAGATCTGAAATTAATCTTTCAGACCTTCGGCTGTCACGGTAAAGACCGCTTCTCCTTCTGGAAGATTAGGGCTGTCAATAAGACGTGCAATGCGTCTACCTCCCTTTGATTTTCTCAGATAGAGACGGAATGTGCTTGCGTGACCTACGATATGTCCTCCGATTGCTTTAGTTGGATCACCCCATAATGCTGCAGGGTTTGACATGACTTGATTTGTAACTAATATCAGAGCATTTTGAACATCTGATAATTGTTTAAGTTCTTTGAGATGCTTATTTAATTTCTGTTGTCTAGAAGCTAACATCCCCCTACCTACGTATTCTGCTCGGAAATGACTAGTTAGTGAATCTACTATTACTAACTTAACATCTATTGACTTCGCCATCCTTTTGATTTCATCAACTAGTAACATCTGATGAGCTGAGTTGTATGCGCGTGCTACATGAATTCTATCTAAAGCATCTTGAGGGTCCATACCAACTGCTTCAGCCATTTGCGCTATTCTTTCTGGTCTGAATGTATCTTCAGTATCAATGTAGAATACTTCACCATTCAATCCACCCTGAGAAATTGGTAGTATTGTATTTACAGCTAATTGGTGTCCAATTTGTGTTTTACCGCTACCAAATTCTCCAAATACTTCACAGATTGATTGTGTTTCGAAACCACCACCCAATAACTCATCCATTGCTGATGTTCCTGATGTCAGTTTTTGTACTGTTTTACGGCGATCTAATAATGCATTTCCACTAATAAATCCTCCTATATTGGCTAATTTCTTTGCTGCTTGAATTATTTTCGATGAAACGGCTTCGCCTAATTCTGCCTGTTCGGCTAATTCCATCGGACTCATTACAGCTATGGCCAGTAACTCTTCAAAACCTGCTTCTCTAAGTTTTTCTGCTGTTGCTGGGCCGACTCCAGGCAAATCTTCTATTGTCATCTCGGGTTCGTCTATATCTATTGTTATTTCATCTTCATCGATATTTTCACTAGCAGTTTTCTTTACCATCTTATCACCTGTTTACATTACTTGGGATTATTAGATGGTATATGAATAAATGAAAGACCCCTTATTATAAATAAAAGTGAAAAAATCTCAAACAGCCTATCAGTTGCCCTTTCTTTTACTTTCAGTTTATTTTTAATTTGGTATCGAGTGGTGGATTTGAACCACCGGTCTCCGGGTTATGAGCCCGACGAGATAACCTGACTACTCCAACTCGATAGTCTATCCTGAGGCCTTACTTATTTGAAGACGTCTGGAATGATTTTTGCACAATTACATATGATAACAGTCATGTGGTGTCAGTTAACCCGAGTATATTGAGGGTACTATGAACGGTAGATTACTAGTACAAAATGCGATGATGGTCCTTCCTAACAGGATTGTTGAAGGAGACCTTCGTGTTAGTAACGGTTTAATAAAAACTGTAGCGCCTTTTGGTGGCCTACAACCAGAAATTGGAGAACTTGTCATAGATGGTACGGGTTTACACTTATTACCGGGTGTAATTGATCCACATGTTCACTTTAGAGACCCTGGCAATCCGGAAAAAGAAGATTTGGAAAGCGGCAGTAGGGCTGCAGCCGCTGGAGGAATTACGTCTTTTTTAGATATGCCAAATACCTCACCTAATGCCACCAATCGTTTAGCTCTCGAGGAAAAAATAGCTGCGGCGGCAAAAAAGGCTGTTACGCATCATGGATTTTTCATAGGAGCTACAACAAACAATGTTTCTGACTTACAAAGTGTACAAGGAATGGATGGAATCTGTGGAATTAAAATATTCATGGGAAGTAGTACTGGAAATCTACTCGTTCATGAACAAAAGCATTTAGAACATATTTTTGCAAATACTGGAGGAATTATCGCAACACATGCAGAGGACGAAATAAGATTACAATCAAGAATCGCTGAATTTAAACATCGTACAGATATTGCAGCTCATGCAGAGTGTAGAGATATTGAATGCGCACTTATTGCTACAAAAAGAGCCACCGCCTTGGCTAAGGATCATTCCCATCGTTTACATATCGTTCATTTAACCAGTGGAAAAGAAGCTGATTGGTTGTCCTCTAAAAAAGGAGATTTGATTACAACAGAAGTTTGTACTCAACATCTTACCTTTGATCAAGATGATGTTGAAAAGTTAGGAGTTAGGGCTCTAATGAATCCACCAATTAGATATACTGAAGACAAAGAAAAATTGTGGAGTAGACTCAAAGATGGAACAATTGATTGTATTGTTACTGATCATGCACCCCACACTTTGGAAGCAAAATCAGTTGGCTTCCCTAAAGCACCTGCTGGGATGCCAGGGGTTGAGACCTCCCTTCCTCGAATGCTTACACATGCTAAAGAGGGTAAGTGTTCTATTTCTGATATTGTGAGATGGATGTGCGCTGGTCCTGCAAAAGTTTATCAAATTAAGAATAAAGGTTCCCTAATTGAAGGATTTGATGGTGACTTGACCTTAGTTGATTTGGAAAATCATAGAATTATTCAAGATTCTGACACATGGACAAGAGTTGGTTGGACTCCCTATGATGGTATGGAACTAACAGGTTGGCCAATGTATACAATTGTTGATGGCAATGTAGTGCATAAACGTGATTCTGGAGGGGCACTAAGGGGAAGTTCTGTAGCTCTTGCGGGTAGCACTGGAAGAGTATTGAAGTTTAATTAACTCTAATCTCTACAGGATTCACCTTCTGGACCATCTGGACACGGTTCATCTCCTTCATTTCCTTCTTCCGATGACTCATTAGATTCATCTGATTCTTCTTCGGTTACTTCTTGCTCTTCATAGTACCAAGACGGAGTAGATTGACCGGGTATTAGTAACTCATCTGTCAGAGACATTTCTGATAAATTATGAACTGTAACTCCAAGAGAAGAAAATGCATAGATATATTCTCCCATAAATATTGAACGTCGAACACTAGTTGAACTATACCACCAATTATCTTCATTGTCATAGAACTCTGAATGATCAACCTCTCCGTGAGTTGAAAGACTTAGATTCTCTAAGTCAACATTGATTAATTTAAGCATTGAAATATATTCATAATTATAATAATACGGTGATTCATCATTGTAGACATGTCGATATGTAGAAAGTGGAATTGCAAGTAAATCTGCGGGAGCCCAATATGTGAATGCTTTGTGTTCGTATGTAGCTTCCGACCATGACCATGACCAGCCACAGATGCGTATATCTTCACAATTTTCATCGATATAAGCAGGAGAAATTGGCATCGAATCGGCTAAAGTAGGGTTAGTTGGATCACTTACATCAAAAAGAGAAATCTGAGTAGTAGACCAATCAAGACCTAATCCATCTTCACCAGGTCCAATTCCAATTGTCAACAATGTGTTTTCATTTACTGGATGAATATAGGTTGAAACTCCAGGCACTTCTAACTCGCCAAGAATAATAGGATTGAATGGATTTGATAAATCAATAACCCACAGCGGATCTATATTCTCAAATGTCACAAGATATCCTCTGTCACCGATAAATCTAGCACTCCAAATTGTCTCGTTAGGAGCAATGTTCTCAACTACACCGACTTGAACTAAAGAATTACAAGGAGAGATTAAACAGTCTTCGCCTTCATGATGTAAGATCGTCACTTGGTTGGAAGGACCTGTAAAAATAGGTTCTCCATTATCATCTACTTCACCATCTAACCACCATCTACCCCAGGTATCAGAAGTTGAAGCGATTCTTATCGAGCCTTGGAACTCACTCATCGAGAATTGATCCTGAACAGTCCCAGAAACCCTTCCTGATCCTAAATAAGATGTTGAATTACTGTCTGAAATATCGAATGCATGGATGTTTGTAGCATCTTCAAAATCATTATTTCTCCAAAACCACCACCAGTCTGCAACGGGCTCAGCTAACAATAGAGTATTCCCTGAAGAATAGACATGAGCCCAACGAGAAGTGATATGATCTATCTCAAACTCTGTTTCTTCACCTAATAATTTCATAGTCATGATCGTAGTTAATCCACGAACTGATGAATTCTGACTAGCAGAAAACTCGCTACAATTATCAGAATATGACGAAATGGTAGAATAAGTTCCATCAGAATTCATTAGATACATTTGGGGAACAAAGTCTTCCAGTGTTAATGAATTAATTTCTTCTTGATTGGAATTAATTGTGTCTCTCAATGAACGGTTCCATAGAACCATTCTTTCTTGAGGGTCTTCCATCTCATAATAATACTGAGGAAGATCTACCCATGTTCTAATACCATCAAAATAAGTGTATAAATGCGTTACTGAGCGAACTGTACCGTCTACCAATCTTGCCGTATGATAATTACCTTCAATGAATAATTCTTCCTCAATAACAGGATTACTCTTATCGCTAATATCAACAACAGAGTACATTACCAGACTTTCATATCTAGTGTAAGTATGAGTTTGTAATGAGCCATCAGAGCCGTAGTATGAATAACTTTCTTCGTGTCCCATTAATTCTAGTAATGGATGATTCGATTCAAGATTCCAATAATTAACACTAGATGTAATAACTATACGGTCTCCTTCAAGCATCATTTGCATTGGACTGCCTAACATAGACAGATTAGATACTAAATTTATGCTGCCAAATTCTGGAACGCCCATAATCAAAAATTTATTTCCATTCAACATATAGACATAATGGCCGTCAGTTTTTATGAAGTCGGCCTCATCAACTCCTGATTCTTGATTATTAGTACCAGAAAATTCTCCCTCACGATCATTTGAAGATAAATCAGAAGTTGTACTATCAGATGCTCCAG
>DAJO01000049.1:0-5132 GCA_002498985.1 Euryarchaeota archaeon UBA257 | reverse complement strand
AACTCTGGAGAACCATAAATTCGTTCTGATAAGTTTAATTCGGGATACTCTCCATCAATGAAATCTATCTTATTGTCAATATCGTCATTGATATCTTCAATAATCCCTAAACATCCTGAAGAAATCAAAGTAAATAATACAATTATACTAGTCACTGGTCTCGTATTCATAAACATCCGATAAAACATTAGATTATGAACAAGTTGGTATAATGACTTTACAAAATATTAGAATTGGGAATCATACTAATCGTCACGGGATCAACTTCTTCTGATCCTTCATCATTCATCGCAGTCGATGTTTCAACGGCTACATCATCTCCAGAAGAGCCGAGGCTTTGAGTGCCGGCCAAAAAAATCAGCGCAGCAAGTTGTATGTTCAATTCCTGATCCATCGATAATTAATCAGGTGATTAATACTTAATATAAATCATTAATTGAGTCATTCTTGCATCAGGTTAAAAAATCGGCTAAGAATTAAGAATTCTCTGTAATTTCTAAAGAATAAGAGGTTTTTAGAATTTTATTTCCTAAATCTGTTAACTTCCATTTGGGTCTCTTTGATAATTGCTCATCATTGATATATTCATACCTTTTTAATTCTAGTATATGGTAACTCATTAACTGCCGAGAAATTGAAAGTTTTTTACTAATTTCTGAATTAGAAAGGCCAATATTTCCGGATTTAGATAAAACCTCCAGAATGGCTAATCTAGTTCCCATTATAGGATTCCTGACATTATCTAATTCATTAATAGAAATATGAGATACAGCATATCTCCGTAGTTTACCATCTTTCCAAGAAATAATTGTTCCTTTACTCTCTAAAACTTGTAAATGATAAGCAGTAACTCCATTAGCTAATCCAAGAAAATCTCTCAATGCAGAGAAATGAATTCCTGCATTGGATTCTATGAAGCCTAGAATTCTCCCTCGTGTCAATAAATCAGCACTATTTTTACTTCTAGAAATTAAAGGTGAAACTAAAGAAATTAGAATTGTAATTTTAAAAATTTCAGAGAAAAAGGCTCCTATAATTATAGAAGAAATACCTCCTGAACCAATTACTAAGAAATTTAGATATTTATCGTCTACAGAACTAGATGAATCATCTGTATCTTCTTTTTCATTCTCTATACCTGCATCATTTTCTTGATCGGAATCTTCACTGATACTAGTTAATAATTCATTTTCTTCGCTATAGCCAGTGAGAACATTATCTGTGGTTGTTTGGTAATACATTATGCTACCAAATATAATACAGGCAACACTAGAAAAAAACAAAAGACGTACAAATAGTATGCCTCTCATACATATCGGAGATAGACATTACATATCATAAACTTGGTTAATTGTTTTGACATCCTCAATCGTCGTGTTGAAGAAGTGAGGCTCTTGTGTGAGGACGAAAACTGATGAGCGAGAACCGAGAAAACGAGATTGAAGATTCGGATGATTTTGTTGAATCTATGTTGACTTCTGCTCGTTCTATAATACGTACTTGCCTACAAATTAGGTCATTTGAAACCATACTAATAGTCACTGATCCTGAAAGTTCTGTTATTGGAAGAGCATTGTATGAAGCCTCAGCAGAAGTAACTGATAGAACTCTGATGATGATGATGCCGACATCTCACAAAAAAGGTAGTGAACCCCCGGATTATGTTGCCGAGTTGATGAGAAAACAAGATGTTGTTATTTTGGCCACAAAAAGTTCAATGACCCACACAAAAGCAAGAATAAATGCCTCAAGGACAGGTAGAACTAGAATTATCTCTATGCCAGGGATTAGTGAACTAATGTTTTCGGGGGGTGGAATGACTGCAGATTATAATGCACTTCAGAAAGAATTATCTGGATTAACATCATTGTTTAGGAGAAAGAGAGATGTGAAAGTAACTTCCCCTGGTGGTACTAACATTACATTCAGTATAGGGGCTAAATGGAGAACAGATGATAATGGAATATGTAATAGACCGGGGCAAGTAATGAATTTACCTTCAGGACGAGTATTCGTATTTCCAAAGGAAGAAACTATGAATGGAACAATAGTCATTGATGGTTCTTGGGAAGGGAAATTAATAGTTGAACCAATTATTATGGAAATCGAAAATGGAGTCGTTACTAATATTTCAGAAAGTGAATTTACTGAAGAAATAAATTTAACTTTTGACGAAGTAAGTAAATCTCTAAACAAGAATAAAGCGGCTATTGTAAAAACAGTAGCGGAATTTGGATTTGGGATGAATGCAAGAGCAAAAGTTATTGGAAATCTTCTGGAAGATCAGGTAGTTCGTGGAGCCGCTCATTTTATTCTTGGCGATAATTCTGCATATGGTGGTAAAAATAACATTGGTTTACAAATGAGAGGAGTCATACTGAAACCAACTATTGAATTAAAAGACATTGATTTAGTTAAAGATGGAAAAATAGTTGCTCGAAGGAATTGATACGGATGAGAGCTTTTGTTTGGTGTAATGGTGACTTACCTTCTGAAGAAATTATTTTTAATCTAGGAGAAATATCACCATTATTTGCAGTTGATGGAGGGGCTGATAAAGCAAGAACATTAGGGTTTGATGTAATAGAAATATTTGGCGATTTAGATTCTGTAGATATTGAAAAATATACGACTAAGAAAACTCTATTGGAAAGTCAAAAAATTAGTGATTTGACTAAGACAATTGGTGAACTATCTGAAAGAGGATTTACCGAATTTGACATATTGGGAGCAGAGGGGGGAGATACTGGACATATGTTAGGAGTATGGGGTTCTTTGGCAGAAATTTCTGTTGATTTAACTATTAGGCTATATCATGAAAACTCTACCACTCATAGAATTACATCTGCATCTGGTAATTTCGAAATCAATATGGAGAAGGATAGAATATTTTCAGTATTCGCTCTATCTAAATGTCAAAATGTATGTGTTAAAGGTGCTAAATGGGAAATTAAAAATGAGGAATTTGATTTATCGACTAAAGGACTTCATAACAAAAGTTTAGGTGATCCAATAACAATAAGTGGAAATGGGATTCTAGCACTAATTATTGAAAACTAATCACTCTTCTTCATACGGAGTTGGATTTTGAGAAAGTAACATCGCTATAGGCCTTGTACGAGGATCACTTTCTAATGCAATTTTCATAATTACTGCAAGTGGAACGCCAAGTACTGCACCCATTAGACCCCATGCCCATCCCCAAAATGAGACTAATATTAACAAAACAATTGGAGACATATCAAGCCTTTGTCCGGCTAACTGAGGTTCAACAAATGCTCCCCATGCCTGCTGATTTGCAATTAGTAAACCTATCATGATTAAAGCAGTAGTTGGCTCTAATAATATTAATGCTAATATTCCGGGAGGAATCATAGAAATCAATGCCCCAATGTAAGGTATAAAATCTAAGAAGAAAGTTATAGAAGCCCAAAGGAACCATCCAGGAATGGAAAGATAATTTAGGATAATTGCAGCAATAATCGCTTGACCAAAGGCGACTGTCGCTCGAGTAATGACATAAGTATTGATTCCCTCACCAGAATTTGATGCGATTTTCTTGAAACGATTAACTTCCTCTGGATAGGCTGCTTTTATTCTATTAGGAAGAGTTTCAGCCTCGAGAATGATAAACAATAAGAAAATAAATACTGTGGCTGCACTAGCTGTAAATCCTGCAATTGAACCAACGAAATCTGTCGCAAAAGTTGTGATCACATCTATGCTAACTAATTCCGTTAGACCAGAGGTATCAATAGTGTAACCGAATATTTCTTGATTCTCAAGACGCGACATTTTGTCTGCGAATGCATCAGTTATTCTTTGTTGTGTTGATGCTTCTGTGAACTCAGTAAGATTAGAATAAAGAATTTGTGATGCAAAGAATATCATTAGGGCGACTATACTTAGTAGACCTCCGTATGCCAATAGAGGGTGGCCAAATCTTTGTTCCAGCCAATTGGCAGGAGGCCTAATTAATAGAAAAAGTAAGGTCGCAATAACGAGAGGTTGGATAACGGCTTTCAAGTGAATAATTGCAAGGATAGAAATAAATAAAATTACTAGTATATCTGAAACAGTACTTACTGGAATCCCTCTAAATGCCTTAGTAGATGTCATGTGCGTCCCCACCCCTCCGAACACTTCTGACTGATGAAGGATTTCCCGATAATCACTGAATTCTCTCATAAATTTTAATGAAACGCTCGGCATCAATCTCATATGTAAATTTCTGAAGTACTCTTTCACGGCCAACCATGCCCTTTTTCTGTAATGAATTAATATTACTAATTTCTTTAATGATTGTTGATGACATGGAACTTATATCCCCCATTTGAAAAAGTGCACCTACTTCTGAATCAACCATCTCCGGCAAAGGACCATGATTAACGGTAACAACAGGGGTTCCGGACGACATCGATTCTAAAGGTATCAATCCTTGACCCTCATAATAAGATGGATAGACAGTTAAATCAGCATTTCTAAATAATTCAGCCAGTTCTTCGAAAGACATACTTGATTCGATGTAAACTGAAGAGGAAATTCCGAGACTATGTGCTTGATTTAATAGACGTTTTCTGAGATGTCCACGGCCAACAATTACTAATTTAGAATTAGAAAATTCTGATTTCACAAGTGCGAAAGCCTGCAATAACGAACCATAGCCTTTTCTGGCTGCTAAACGACCTACTGCAAGTAATAATACATCTGATTCAGAACAACCAAAACGGCTCCTTAACTCTTTATTCCTAGTATCTGTGGGAGTGAACATTTCTGTATCTACACCCCAATGAATTACTTCACAGTCCCAATCTATTGGTGGAGAATAACGTAAAATAAAATCTTCCTTAGTAGCCTCAGAATTTGCAACACAAACGTCTGAACCTAATAATGCTTGATTTTCAAATTTAGCATATCTTTTAGATGTTAATAAAATTGCTAAATCATTAGGATTAGCCCATACAGCTGTTTCTTTTTGTTCTTTAGCTGTTAATAGGCCATCTTTCTCACCTAACCACGAACCATGTAATGAAGATACTATAGGAGCTATATTGTTTTTACAGTCACGAAACTGTTTTTCACTCCATGAAATCATTGGGCAATGTAAATGCACCACATCTACTGGATTTAAT
>DAJO01000069.1 GCA_002498985.1 Euryarchaeota archaeon UBA257 | reverse complement strand
GAGTTTGGAGCGGCAACTACTATCCTGATTTTCTCAATGCCATTCCTAGCAGTGCCTGTATCAACTACTCACACACTGGTTGGGTCGGTAGTAGGAGTCGGTTTGGCCGGAGGAGCAAAGAATGTTGATTTCAAAGTGTTTGGTAAGATTGCAGCATCATGGGTAGCAAGTCTCCCAGCAGCAGGTTTTGGTTCAGTAACACTCTATGTTGCCATGGGCTCAGATCCATTGAAATTGATTGTAGTACTTCCTATCTCATTCTTATTAGTAGGATATGTCATTTGGAAAACTAGTGGCGATGAAATATTTGTAGAAGATGCATTAGCAGATGCTGGTGCAGACGGTGGAAAATATGACCCTACAGTTTTCGAATTATTCCACACTCATGCTGAGGCAGTAGAGGAAACTGTTGAGCACATGTTGACTGCTGTGAAAAAGAGCGCATCGGGAGAAGATGCATCTGAAGAAATCAATGCTACAATTGAGGCTGAGCTAAGAGCTGATGACATCAAGAATGCATTGAGAGAGAAGGTTAGCAGTAAGGGCTGGAAGCTATTAATCGACAGTGATGAGTTCCTATACATGCTTGGAAGACAAGACAGAATAGCAGATTATGCACAAAATGTTGCAGAACAACTGTCTTTCAGAGAACTTTACACTAATGAAGAGGCAAGAAAAATGGTAATCGAGATGGCTGAGGCGGTACAAAAGACTGCAGCAGTTTACGAAGATACAGTCTTGCACCTGAGAGATCTAACACTTTCTGGATACACCAAGAAGGGAAGAACTGAGTTAAGGGAATTAATTCATCAAGTAAATCTTGCAGAACATGAGGCAGACTTAGTTGAAAGTCGTGCAGCAGGGTTCGTATTTAGAGAAGGAGTAGATGACCCTCTTGCAGCAGTACACATGTACAGAGTATTGCAGAGACTTGATGATGTTGCTAACTCTTGTGAAGATGCAGCTAATGCATTCTTACCAATAGTTTACAATTAGTTAGACCAACCGACTTCTTCCAGTATAGAATCGACATCACTAGATCGTATTTTATCGAGTGTTGGTTGGAAAAATCTCCAAGCGAAATACCCTACAAACATACCAGAAAACAAATCGAACATATAGTGCTGTTTGGTTGTGAGTATACTAATGCATAGAAGTGTCCATTCAACCCACAAAAGTATCATGAATGGTTTCGCCCATTGAGTTTCTGAGTAGTTGTGATTTAACCAATGAGTAATCATTCTTGCAAGACAATATGAATGAACAATATGAAGACTTGGCCACGCATTCCAAGGCTTGTCAGAAGTATGTATAAACTCAAAGAGGATTGTCTCTAGACCATTCATAGAATCCCAATCAATTTGATTCCTCATGTCAACTTCTGCTGGAAATAATAAGAAGATCATTACACAAAATAGGGTGGCTAAAATTAGCATTTGCATTGCTGATATTAACTCCAAACGACCTTTATCGTCCTTAGGAGTCAGAATCAAAG
Source organism: Euryarchaeota archaeon UBA257 (assembly GCA_002498985.1). Lineage (GTDB taxonomy): Archaea > Thermoplasmatota > Poseidoniia > Poseidoniales > Thalassarchaeaceae > MGIIb-O2. The sequence goes on along the minus strand of DAJO01000069.1, from coordinate 1,819 downwards.
TTGCAGGATAAAATAAGTACAAAGCAGCATATGGAATTATCATCCAATTAATTACAGGTACAGAGCGATCATAGGAATTCTCAGGAAATACAGAGAATGCATCTTCAAGATAAAAATGGGCAATATTATTAGAACCAAAATAGGGTACTGCGATAAAAACCAATCCGAAAACAAACACCTCTAGAGGGAACCAGTTTCCATTAAGAATTTCTCGGCGCTCCCAAGAACCTCTCCAGAATCTGTTCCAAGGCATTGTTAATCTAGATATGATTGAATCATTATCCATGACTAAGACACATTAAGTGAAGCATATGAAGTTAACATTGTCAGTTTATGAGATTATTATCTTCATCAGGCAATAAAATTGACATGACAATTGTAATGATTATTGAGCCAAGTAATGCACTAAGGAAAACTTCTAAATTTGCTAAACCAAACTGATTAGTTGGAGATCTGAGATAAGCAATTCCTGCACCTAAATTCTCATCAAATGCCCCATAAGCTACAACAGAAAATAAACCGCCAATGGCACCAATTAATGCACCTTTAGATGAGATTCGACCCCATAGAGTAAGTAGAACAGGGGCCACTGTCGCAGCAGCTAATAAGTCAGCGAAAAGGAATATCTCAAATACTCCCAAAGCATTTAATTCAAAGTACAAAATAGTAGGACCGGTAGCCAAATATATCGCAATAGGTATCATCCCTACAGTGATTAAACGTGCTTCTTTAACGCCTAACTGACTATCACTTAAATCTCTAGAAATTGTAGCTACAATGGCATTTTGCAAAGTATCAACACTTGAACAAACGAGAGCCATCGCAAGTACGATAAATGAAGCAATAAAGAATACTCCTGCATCATCAATCAGGTAGAAAAATGCTGCAGAGGGGTCTTCAACATATCCTCTACCTGCAACTACTGTTCCAAGTACACCCATTACAAAAACCAATGGCAGAACCATTCCAGCAGCCAACCAAGCACCCTTTGTTAGAGCCTCATCTGATTCAGATGCCCATGCACGTTGCCAGTTCCCCTGAGAAAACATCTCTGCAGCAGTAATTGCTACTACCAATGCCAAACCTGATTTGAAAGAGTCCATGTATGACATTGAACCTATGCTCCAGGAATCTTCAGGATTGTATGCCTTTGAATCCGTAATCAATCCATCAATATCTCCTCCAAATAAAACCAGTAATAGAGTAACTACGAGGAAAACTATTGTCCATGCTTGAATCCTGTCAGTAGCCAATGAAGCCGGAAGACCTCCTCGAGAAACATATCCAGCAGTCACAACTCCAACTAGCACCATTGGAATCAGAGAATTAGTATCTGAAAGAATTTCCATTGATTTACCGATGGCTGTAAATTCAGCAAATAGGAATGTGAACATGTAAAGAAATGAAATTAGTCCAACATAAATCTGCATTCCACGCCCCAATCGCATCCTAACATAATCTGCAAGAGTAACTCCAGAAGGTAACCTAGAACGAATTATTGGCCCAACATAAGCTAACAATAGAAATGGAGTAGCTGCTGAAACAGCATATCCTACTACGTCCCAAAAACCTCCATAATAGCCCACTTCAGAAGGTCCGAAAAGTATCCATATCCCCATGCCTGAAGCAAATAAGCTCAGACCAATTCTGAGCCAATCTTGTGATCCACGGGCTGAAAGATATTCATCCACATTGACTTCTTTTTCATTCGTTGCTTGATATCCTATATATCCAAAAAAACCAAGCGTTGCAAGCATCAATCCATAAGCGATTATTGGTGTTATTTCCATTTTCAATTCCTCCGCTGGCATTACCCAGA
>DAJO01000072.1 GCA_002498985.1 Euryarchaeota archaeon UBA257 | reverse complement strand
TATCGATAATGAAGTGAATAATATGTTCCCAATTCCAGAAATTAAGTCTTTATGGAAATTGGCGGCATTAATCCTAGATTCTGTCGAAGCACAAACATTGTCTTTGAAAGCAGAGAATGTAGAGGAAGTTTGTAGCTTGATTGAATCAAATATACAAAAGAAAATCAGCACAGTTAGATTATTTAGGCAGTCTAACGAATAGGTTTGATAATAATGAGTAAAGATAAGCAACTAAAAAATATTGAAGTTTGTTCAAACTGCTTTAGTCCACGTATTGTACCTTACATGGGTTATGAAACCGGCAAACGTTTCATATGCCAAGATTGTGACCATATTAGTGTTGTAACTATAATCTTTGAAACTCTAGATGAATTAGTTAAAGCCTTAAAACACAAAAGAGATGGTTAGTTTAACGCTTCCATAATATAGAAAATTCCGCTAGAAATTATACCGAACATTACCATATTGTGTATTTGAGTCGATTTTAATGACTGAAGCCATTTTTTACCAACTCTAACGCCTATTAATGCAGATATTACTAATACAACTATTAGTGTCATTTCTTCGGAAATTTCTTCTGTTCTAAAGAATAAATATACAGGTATTCTTGAAACATCTACACAGAGTGCTAAGACGCTAGCTGTTGCAGCGTATGCCATCTTATCAGGTAATCTTCTTGTAAGGAACATGGCTCTTAATGCGCCTTGATGGCCGGATAATCCCCCCATAAAACCAGAACCGAAGCCCCCTAACCTATCATTAGCCTCAGGTATACGATATCCGGTCCATTTCTCACTAATTGTTAATATTGGCAATATGACAAGGAATATTCCAACTAACAAAAGTAAGGGATCGTTAGGAACCTGATTCTGTAGTAATGCACCAATTATAGAACCTACGACCAGCCATACACCATACCTCCTAAATGCATGGAAATCTACTGCGTCCTTTAGTGCAATATACTTACCAGCATTATGAGCACAATGCACTATTGCTACAACTGCTACTGCCTCATGAACAGGGAGCAATAGAAGCACCAAAGGAGTTAGTATCGTAGAAAGGCCAAAACCTGCTGGTACTGTAAGTGCAGCAGCCAAAAAAGCACCTAGAGATACAATTAATATCTCTTCCATGACATACGGAAGTGCCTAATACTAATCTACTTTCCATATATTATCTCAATAAACAGAGTGCTTTGAATTAGTGCAAAAATAATCTTTGGCCCGTGAAAAACATAGAAATTCCGTGTTCATCTGCAGCGTCTATACACTCTTGATCTCGAATTGAGCCCCCCGGTTGTACCACTGTAGTCACACCGATCTCGTTTGCGGTGTCGATACCGTCTCGGAAGGGAAAGAATGCATCAGAGACCATCATGGAACCAACTGCTCTATCGCCCGCTCTTCTTGCTGCAATTCTTACTGCCTCAACTCGGCTAGTCTGTCCGGGGCCAACACCCACAGTTGAAAATCCAGTATTGGTTTGAGCAACCAGTACTACTGAATTTGATTTGACCTCCGAAAGTACTGTTGAGCCAAATCTTGCTAGCGATATTGATTCCGGAGTTCCTTGGGTTTTTGTTACACATTTCACAGAGTCCCAGTCGACACTTGGTGGGCCTTGGATTTGAGCAACCCATCCACCATCTAATTGCCTGATTCGGAGCTCATCTTCTCTAGGTAAGAACTGAGATAATGTAAGCATTCTTCGATTTTTCTTCGATGATAATATCTCTAAAGCTTCTTCACTGAAGCCAGGTGCAATTATACATTCTAAGAAATGTCCTCCGATTTCTTCTGCCGTTTCCTTTTCTACGGGGGTTGTGAAGGCAACTACACATCCAAATGCACTTTCTGAGTCGCTAGCTAAAGCATTTTTCCATGCGTTTTTTTGTGACGAATCTATGGCCACTCCACAAGGATTTGTATGCTTGATTATTACACATCCATGATTCTTTTTTCCTTCCATATCTTTCAATAACCCTCGAGCTATTCTCAATGCTCCATCTAAATCCAAATAATTATTGAAAGATAGGGCTTTGCCCCCATGCTGGATAGCCGCTGCTAAGCCATTGAGCCCTGAGGCAGAAGATGCCGGATAGAAAGAGGCGGGTTGATGAGGATTTTCTCCATACCTCAAAGAAGTGCCTTTCTCTGTGGCGAAATGGAGGCGATTTGGGGTTTCTCCACCGATGAATCTTCTCTCTAATTCGGTACTTACTGCGGCATCATAAGCTGCTGTACATTGGAACGCTTCTAGAGATAATTGTTTTTTAATTTCAGAGCTAATTGCAGAAGGAACGCCTCCTGTTTCTTTCAGGGCATTGATAACCATTTGATATTGGGATTCGTTGGTTAAAACTAAGACATCTTTATGGTTTTTAGCTGCCGAACGAATCATTGTCGGGCCTCCGATATCAATCATCTCAATTAATTCTGAGTCAGAGACAGGAGGATCTTTTGCGGCTACTGATTCGAAAGGATAAAGATTGACGCAAACTAAATCAATCGTAGAGTAATTTAATTCATTCAGTGTTTTCATATCGTCTTCTCTATCTCGTCTAACTAAAATTCCTCCATGGATTGCAGGATGGAGAGTTTTTACTCTCCCATCAAAACATTCTGGATGCCCTGTTGCTTCACTAACGTCGATTACATTAACTCCTGCTTCCCTAAGTTTTCGAGATGTTCCCCCCGTCGATAAAATTTCCCAACCCATTTCCGATAATGAGATTGCGAGGGGTTCGATTCCTGATTTTTCCCAGACACTTAGTAGGGCGCGTGGTGCTGCCATATCAAGGCGTAGGAGCATAGGACTTGAAGTGTTTGTAAGAAGTTCTTTCAATCGCCCCGAGAGGAAATTACTTGGTCGATTCTTAGCATTCCAATTGTCGTCTCACATGCTAATTGTAATGATTCTGTGATTACTGTACGAGGATGCCATGCTCTATCAATAACTGATATTTTTCCATTCTCATTAATTCCCATAAAGTGCTCTTGATTTCTGGTTGCCGCTCTCAATTCAAGGATGCTATCAAGTACATCGTTACCCGAGTTTTCTACTAGAGCACCGGGAATTGTTTCCATAGCTCTAGAGAATGCCTCCATTGCCAAACGTGCACGGCCTGGTTCTGATTCAGATGAAACTCGAACAGCATTGGCAATTCTACTATGTATTGCTCCTCCGCCTGGAAGAATTTCTTGATCTTCAATTGCTAGTGATACTGCCCTGAGTCCATCGTGTAATCCTCTGATTATTTCCTCTGTAGCAATCTCTCCTGCGCCACCAACTTCTATAGTAACTAAGCCTGGTTTTTTACATCCGTCAATTCTAATGATATCTTCAACCATATCGCTTGCCTCGTTTCTTTCCCAAAGAACAGACCCACAAAAACCTAAATCTTTTCTTTCAATATCGGCTATCGAGTCTACGATTTTCGCGCCCGTCGCAGAAGCAGAATTTTCAATCTCAGAGGAATCGAGTTCACCTATGGCAAGAATATTATTATCCGCCAGATTATGTAAAATATCACGATCTATTTCCCCGCCACACAGAACTAAAGATGCCCCGCTATCAACCAATGATTGTGAAATACTATTCTTTCTGTCTTGCTCAGCATCTACGAATGCTTCTAACTGATCTGCTGATGTAATCTGAATTTCGGCAGTACGAGTCATTTTTCTAATTTTGATATCTCCTGAAATTACAGCCACCTTAACATCTGAAAGTTTGTTTGGTAAACTGTCCATTAGAACTCTTCTACGGAAAGCAACACCTTGTATGATACGGGAATCATGAATATTTCCTGCATTAGATTTGAACATAGCAATGTTCTCAGCTCTAGGAATTGGCTGTTTTTCAGAAATTGACATCAGGGATTTTACGATAATAGATGAAAATAAGTCTAGAGCACCCTCTGTTCCTTTACCAGTTAATGCAGTTTCGGCGACCAATAATAATTTTTTATCATCGATTTTTGTCGAATCTAAATTAATTTGATCCGTGGCGGTTTCAAGGGATTTTCGATAACCATCAACTAATGTCAATGGATGTAGGCCTTTCTTGAGAAGATTATTTCCTTCTTGGAGAAGGCTTCCACAAAGAAGCATAGTCGTCGTAACTCCATCACCACAATTTTCTTCCTGAGAATTAGCCATAGAAACCATCATTTTAGCGGCGGGATGTTTGACTAATAATTCTGCTACAATTTTGGCTCCATCATTTGTCACTGCAGTAGTTCCATTAGACTTGTAAAGCATCTTATCCAAGCCCTTTGGACCAAATGTTGGTTTTAATAAATCTGAAAAAACTCTTGCCGCAGTGATTAGTTTCTCCTGCACTGCTGTCCCACTAGTGATGTTGGTTTGTTCTGGCACAATTACAACCGGAGGTTGTCCCGCCCCATCACTC
>DAJO01000012.1 GCA_002498985.1 Euryarchaeota archaeon UBA257 | reverse complement strand
TAACTTCAATTTGGAGGAGTGAATTAGTTATAGATTTAGATTCAGAATCGAGCATTACAATTGCTGAAGACGAAGAGATTTCAGAAATGATTGATATAGAAACTAGAGTGAATGTAGTTGGTAGAATATGGTCAATTAATGCCTTTCCCGATGGTAAAGGAGTATCTCGTTGGGCGATTACTATGGTTGACAGTAGTGGTTCTGTTGGTGTTGTAGCATTCAAGCAATTTATTCCTGTTATCGCAGCAGGATTATCAAGAGGTGACGAAATAGCAATCTTAAACGGTGAAATTGGTGAATTCGCTAGCCAAAAACAGGTTCGTCTTGGTCCAGGTGCTCGAGTAGTTCTTCTGAAAAGTTCAGAAGATTTGAAGCCATTTTAGAGCTTAATTACTATTTCTATTGAAGAACGGAATCATTCTACTAACGGTATCATTAATCACTCTTCCAGCAAGATTATTGAAACGACTTGGAACTGGTGCAAGATATACTTTCCCAGTTCCAGATATGATATTGACAAATCCTTCCCCACCTGCCATTTTTGACATAACTCCTTTTCCTAACATCCTTGTCTGATAATTTAATGACGCATCTCTGGCAACAGCAAAGTTACCATCTACTGTAAGAGTACTATTTGAAAGATTAATTTCTTGAATAGGTCCCTCCGAATAATATACCAAAGTTCCAGTTCCTGAAACAGTAGTCTGCCATATCCCTTCTCCACTGAACATTGAAATGCCTTTATTTCTAACAACACCAACTTCTATTCCTTCATCTGAGCAAACATATGCTCCTGAATCTAGAACCATTGAATTACCATTTAACTCTAGAATATGATATTCTCCGAATGTAGGTGGTCCAAAATATACTTCTCCATTACCGGTATATGTAGGTCTAAATATTGATTCTCCTGATACCATTGATTTTAGAAAACCTCCTACGCTTGGAGCTTTAGTTACCATCTCTATATTTCCAATCATATAGTGAAGTGCACCTGATTCTCCACGGACTGTATCTCCATTCAATGTTACTTTCACCATTCTTAATTCTTCACTATCTATAATCTCATATTGAGGCATGGTTATTCGAAAATAGTTCTGCTTATGAATATGATTAATTTTCTCAGTGGCGCCGAGAGGGGGATTTGAACCCCCGCGTCCAATGGACAATGGATTTCGAATCCATCGCAATACCGGGCTATGCGATCTCGGCTAAATATTCCTAGATGCGTATTGGTCATAAGCGTGACCCGTTTCGAAGTAACATGCGTGTAGAGGTTGTATACGAAAATGAAAGTTTAATTTTTGAGTCTGAAGTACCAACAACAATTTCTACAATATTAAATGAGTTAGATATTCCCTCTTCCACAGTTCTTGCTGTGTATAACGATACAATTGTTCCTCACTCATCAACAATCAGTGAAGATATAAAGATAGAATTAATCGTAGTCTCATCTGGTGGATAAGTCATAATTCATTTTTTTATTTGGAGAAATCGTTTTTATTTCTGTTCCCTTGATAATTATAGCGGCTTTATTTCCTTGTAGTTCTATTTCATTTTCATTACAAATTAGAAATGAACCCTCGTACAATCCGATTACAGGTGTATCATTGAAATTGTGAAATTCTTCGATTCTTCTTTTCCTAGTCTCCCCGAAATGCTCTCTTAGTTCATCATTCTCTTTCCACCAGATTCCTCCTGGGTGATAATGGGGATTGATTTGAAACGGTACAATGCCAAATGTTTCAAATGATGGAACTAAATCAATAGGCATATCATTAGTAGTTTGCATTGTTGGACAAGCAACATTTGCCCCAGCACTAACTCCCGCATATGGTATTCCGTTGTTGAGCACTTTCCTCCTGATAACTTCTATTATTTCTTTTTCATGTAACTTTTGAACTAATGAAAATGTATTTCCTCCACCAACATAAATTCCTTCCATCTTTTCTAATTCTACTAATGGATTATCCAGTTCATGTATTCCAATAATCTCAAATTCGAGATGACTAAACATTTCTTTTACAGAATTTGTATACTCATCATAATCTCTACTGGCATAAGGTATGAATATCACTTTCTTACAACCTTCGAAGTTCTCCTTCATTAAATGAAAGAAAAGATTTCTTCTTTCTTCAGTTCTTATTCCTCCGCTTCCAAGAAGTATTTTCATTAAATCACCTAAGCGTAAAAATTTGAATCATTTTGTTTTTCAGTCCCATTTAATATTTCATCAATATCTCCAGAAACTTCCATAGTCGCTAATAGTTTTTTAGCGGTTTTTTCTGTTGAGTCAAGATCTAGGTCAAGAGGTAATTCTAATCCTTCTTCGATCCAAGATGATAATCTATCGGCAGCAAGTGTGTCAGCACTCGCCCCTATTGTTTCAGCTACCAGGCCAATTGTAGGCACATCATGTAATGGTGAGAGAGAGATAAGTAAGCCTGCGATTCCTATCATTCCAGATTTCGGCTGCTCGTCAGTAACATTAATATCAATATCTTGCAATGATTTTTTAACTCCTGAATCTGCACATATTACGTGAATATTTCTGTCTTCAGCACCCGCTGCTAAGCCTGCTAAAACTAGAATTTGTGGAGTGTTATTTTCCTTTGCCATTGCGAGTATACTTTCAGCAACTTCATACTGCCCGTTTGCAGTCATAGGTTGTAAATCTCCTCCGATTGTAATTACTGTTTTTCCATCTGGAAGAAGTACTGAATTAATTTCTAGCCTAGGGGGTGCTAATAGTCCATTACTTGATAATGTAGCATGAGGTGGGAAATCAGGATGTAAAATCCATCCAATAGTTCTGGAGGGGTGTTTTTCCACTAATGCGTCTACCACAATTTTACCTACATTCCCTACACCAGGTACTGCTTCTAGTATCGCTGAATGTTCTGGTAAACCGTTTCCAATAATCCAATGAATTTTTGTTTTCATTCTTCCTCATCCTCAATCACTTTTCGAGGAGTAGGTAGTGATTCTACCCATTCATCGCTACCAGCATCAACTCTTTGCCTTCTTCTAGCGCCTTGTGGGTCTTCAGGAGAATACTTCAATGGTGCCACAGCTTCCATTTTACCATTACATTTTTTACAAATTTCTCCAAGTCCGTATTCTCCACAATCATTACATCGTTGTAATTTTGTACGTACCATAGTGACTCCTCATGCTGACGTGATGTTTGAGGGTGTATGAATTAATGCCTAAGAAAATCTTCCTCATAGCCTTTCTATGGATATTGAACCCTCTACGGAATTGATTTTTTCCGTAGCAGCTTTCTTTGCGGCTTCCCATGAAGATTCTGCCAATGAATAATCTGGCGCTCTTATGTCTACTCTGTAATGTGGCGCTCCATCATAATGGCAAGTCAGAGTAACTTCTTCTTCATCTCCAACAACTAATTCTGCAGCAGATAAAGCATCTCTTATTGCGCCAACTCCTTCTGAACCCCAAACTTCAATATCAAAAATACCTCTAATCTCTACAAATGGAGGAACTATATTTTCAACTGCTAATTCTGTTACTACTTTCATCCATTTACCAGTGAAACCCGAATCTGATAACGCTGTTTCTGAAATTGCACATTCTTCCAATGCTCCATATAATGATCCGAATTTTTCAATCATTTCTTCAGATATTGCTTCTGTCTTCTCTTCATCCCAATCCACCCTTTGGGCAGCAACACGCATAATTTGACTTGCTCTTTGCTGATTTTTCCATTTTTGTAGAGTGTCTTTCCTTCTTTCCGCCGATACAGCCTTGATAGATAGATCTACTCTCTCCCTATCCTTTTTGATTGTAACAACTTTAGCGACGACTCTTTGTCCTTCTCTCAAATGAGCTCTAATGTTCTTTACCCATCCAGAGGCAACTTCTCCAATGAACACGAAACCTTCTTTGTCTCCGTATCCACCAAGATTTAGATATGCTCCGTTTTCTTTAACTCCCTTTACAGTACAAACTAGGAGTTCACCTTCATCAGGCCATATCTCTTCGGCTTCACTCATTCTATTGTCCCCTTCATTCGAGGACGTCTACAACTGTGCTTCCAACAAGATCAGCCTTTCCACCTGCAGAAACTGCTAACGTAGCCCCGCAAATTGAACAAGCGATTGAGGTCGACGCCCTGTCGAATAGAATGGTTTCATGTCCACAATCTGTGCAACTTACACGTAGGAATTTTCCACTCATTATTAGCCCTCAATTATTTATCAATTAGTTCGAATTTCTTTGCACGCTTTCCAGCAGGGGAATGTCCCTTACCAGTTTCGGTACATCTGAAAACTAGATTTACACGCTTTGTTGGTTTCTCACCAGATGGTTTAGGTCTCGGGAAACCTCTGTAACCAGAAGTAACTTTACGGAATCTTCTCTGACCCCATTTCAACTCACTAGCTCGCCTTTTCTTAACTCGCTCTACAGTGTGTTCTGTGTGCTTACCAGCAGAAGGGCTGTAACGCATTACTTTACGCGGCATCTTGACCATCTTTTGCACCTCAGCGTCTTACGACGATGCGGGCGACTGACGACCCGTATATGAACTCTGTCGCGCAATCTTTGAAGATGGAAACTATGAATTAGTGATTTTTGTTAAAAAACATAGATGAAGTAGGAACTATTAGGGATTAGCGTGATTCTCGGCTCCACGCTGTTTTGGTCTGCCATTTTACTATTAATGGTAGGTATTTCTTTTGGTAGAATGGGGCCTTCGTTTTCAAGAAGTAATTTTTCTCTACCAATTATCCTTTTGGGGATTTTACTCTTAATTTTCAACAATTCTCCTATTGAAAATCCAGAGTTAGATTTACTAGATTCTATACATGGTTTCGCTCCATGGTTTTTTGTTTGCTCATTAGGATGTTTTCTAGTACTCCGGGGTTCACCAATTTATTGGAAAGTACGTTATCCTCAGTTATTTATTGGTTGGATAATCATTTTACTTTCATTTTATCTATTCTATGAATACTATGAGTTGCCGGATAATTTTTTGCTTGTTGCATTATTTTCTTCATTAGGTGCAATATTGTCATTATTCTTATTCATTCTATTAGTTAGATTTGTTGAAAATAGTATTCCTTTAGAAGATCCAGCACCAGAATTAACTGAAGAGGAAAAGGATTTTGTTAAGAAAATAATTTCTATCAACATAGGGGTTGAGGAAAAATGAGTTCTATATTATTGGAGATATTATACTACACATTAGGTGGCTTTATGTTGACAAATTTTTCTCTAATTATTTTCCAACTATTCTCGCTACATCCTTACAGTAAGCCAACCATCCCTGTAGTAGTACAAAGTTTTTTGATTTTAATTTCTGCATTAATCATAAACTCATTGAATGATGATGTAGAAACTATTGTAGATGCAATCCGTTTTTCCCTGGTAGAAGGTATTCAAGGAATCCTCATAATTATTCCCTTTTTGTACATTATAATCATTTATTTCTTATTGAGAGCCTCATTTAGAAAACGTCCTTTTGATGATTTATTAGATTCTCCTGAATAGAAATAAGGCCTATGCTGACTAATCCCCTCAAGGGTAACTCTCATAACAAGTCGGTAAGTCGCCGCGCTATCAAATAGGTGTTATCATGTCAAAAGGTACTCCAAGCATGGGTAAGCGACAAAAGTCGACTCACATTCGTTGTCGTCGATGTGGGCGTCATTCTTACCATAAACAGAAAGGCATATGTTCGTCTTGTGGATATGGTAAAACATCCCGTATGCGCAAGTATCAATGGAGCAAAAGAAATCGTTCCATGGGTAGCAAATAAATCAAGTTCTGAATAGCAAAGTGCTAAGACCCTTACAACTTAGCGAGGTTTGTTCTTATGTGCGGAATTATTGGAATTGTTGGTAGCCCTGAATATTCTGTTGCTTCGGATATTTATGATGGATTGTTAGTTCTTCAACACCGTGGACAAGATGCGGCAGGTATCGTTACTTTCGATAATGATAATTTGTACCATAGAAGAGCAAATGGGTATGTTAGAGATATATTCAAACAGAGGCATATGAAATCTTTGAAGGGCTCTGCTGGTATTGGACACGTTAGGTATCCTACCGCAGGTAGTTCGTCAGTAGCAGAAGCTCAGCCATTCTATACTAATACTCCATTTGGGGTTAGTTTAGCCCATAATGGTAATCTTAACAATACTGAGGAGATACTTGCTAGTTTACTGGAGTACGACCATAGGAGAATAAACACTAGTTCCGACTCAGAGGCGTTGCTGAACTTATTGGCGGCAGAAATACAAAGATCACTTAACGGACGTCCTGGAGGGATGGATGCTTTAGATCAAGAAGATGTTTTCAGAGCTATTGAGAGGACGCACATGAGAGCCGAGGGTAGTTACAGCGTCGTTTCTTCAATTACTGGCTGGGGCGTTATTGCATTCAGAGACCCGAATGGAATCAGGCCGCTGTGCATGGGTGTTAGGGAAGTTAATGGATTCCAAGAAAGAGCATTCGCATCTGAAAGTGCGGCTTTGATGGCTTTAGGTTTCGAACTAGAAAGAGACGTAATGCCAGGAGAAGCAATAGTTGTGAGATGTGATGGGTCTTTCTATTCGCGACAATGTCACCCTGAGCCTCAACATCGACCATGTATATTCGAACATGTTTACTTTGCACGTCCTGATTCTATTATTGATGGAATATCAGTACATTCTGCTCGTCTTAGAATGGGGGCTCTGTTAGCTCGCCGAATCAAAGAAAAGAACCCTAATCATGGTATCGACGCTGTGATTCCGGTACCCGATAGTGGATGTATCGCTGCTTTAGAATTAGCTAGAGAGTTAGGAGTTCCCTACCGAGAAGGTTTTGTCAAAAATAGATATATTGGTCGTACCTTTATTATGCCTGGACAGTCAGTTAGAAAAGATTCAGTACGTAAAAAACTTAACACGATACCTAGTGAGTTTTCGGGTAAAACCGTTTTGATTGTTGATGACAGCATTGTTAGAGGAAATACTTCAAAGAGAATAGTCGAAATGGCTAGAGATGCAGGGGCAAAGAAAGTATTTTTCGCGTCTGCAGCACCTCCAATAATACATCCTAATGTATATGGAATTGATATGCCTGCAAAGAATGAGTATGTTGCTCACAATAGAACAAGTTCAGAAGTTTGCTCTGCTATAGGTGCAGATTGGATGATTTATCAGGACCTTGATGACTTGGTAGAGGCCTGTTTAGGAACAGGCGAAAATAATATTGCAACATTCGATTGTTCTTGTTTCGATGGTGTTTATGTGACTGGTGGAATTACTGAAGATTATCTTAACAAGATTGAGCAATCAAGAAATGATAAAGCAAAAAAATCGGCTTCTGCTTGATACATTCTCCAGTTAGAATGATAGGTCATTAGCGCTTAGAATATTTATGGATTCAACTATTGAGGTGCTCAATTTGGTTGAACTTGGCGGCATTCCAACCGTATCATGTGAAATGTCTGATGGAAATTTGGCTGTCGGTAATCAAGAGGGTATTGTGAATATAATTTCACCTGAGGGTATGGTCAAAGAATCATTTGAATTAGAAGGGAAAATAATTGGTCTTTTTGAAATAGGTGACAACTTAATTGTAGGGTCTAGTATTTCAGGAATTTGTGGTTTTTCTAAAGAAATAATTTGGAGCCATGAGCTAAATTCTGGCTGTGAAATTATTTGTTTATCTGGATCTGATTTCTTAGTAGCAGATAGTTCAGGAGCGTTGTTTAGATTTGATTCTGATGGTGATTTATTATGGGAAAAAAAACTTGGCCAGATGACTCATATTTGTAGTAATGATGAAGGAAATTATTCTGCCATCGCTCTTGAAAACGGCGATTTCATTATGGTCAACAATTCAGGTGATGAAATTAGAACCTCTCAGGCAGCATCTGATGATATCGAAACAATTTCATCCATGATATTTCGTTCATCTGATGTCCTTGTAGTCTCACGTAATTCACTTGGAATGGCTATTGACGATAGGCCTGAAAATCGAATAGAGTGTTGGAGTATTCAAAAAGGTCAAATTCATAGTTGTGAGGTAGATAGTGTAGTCAATTGTATTACTCCTACGCCCAAAGGAGTACTTTTGGGATGCTTTAATGGTGAATTATTAGAATTACAAATAGATTCTAAGGGTTATAACCGATTATCTAAGTTTGATTATTCAATAAAGCAAATATTTCCTTGGAAGGAGGATATACTGGTAGGTTCATGGTTTGATATCACTAGAGTAAATCCTAATGGGGAAATAATTTGGAGCCTTGAACACATTGGGATAGTTGAGAAAATATCCTCCATAGGTGAATCTAGAGTTGCTATTTTAGGTGACGACAAGAAACAACATTCACCTACTCCGATATTCATCATTAACCCTGACTCTGAAATAATTTCTAACGAATATAATTTCGAAGAAGAAAATTTTAATTTTGATTCTGAATATTCTGGCGCTTTATCTGATGAAGAAGAACAAGCATCTTCAATGAAACCTTTGTTGCCTCCAGATTCATCAGAAATCTTTGACGCATTGGATGAAGAATTAGAAGTGGAATTTTCTCTTCCTGTGGTCGAGGTTGATATTTTAGAAGATTTATCCCAATCTGCTAGATCATTAAATCTACCACCAATTGTGGATGTTGGCGAAGATATGACAGTTAAATCCGATTCAGATGGTACTGCCATAGTGTTACTTGATGGAAGTAAGTCTTACGACCCTGATGGTACTATCAATACTTGGTCATGGGAAAATGATTCCGATAAAGTAATTTCAAATAGTCCTCAAGTAAAAGTCAAATTATCAAAGGGAGTTCATGTTTTTTACCTAACAATAGTTGACGA
Source organism: Euryarchaeota archaeon UBA257 (assembly GCA_002498985.1). GTDB lineage: Archaea > Thermoplasmatota > Poseidoniia > Poseidoniales > Thalassarchaeaceae > MGIIb-O2. The sequence goes on along the minus strand of DAJO01000012.1, from coordinate 20,032 downwards.
TAGGGGTGCATCATCAAAGGCAACTTTAACAGTTCAAGTTCTTTAATCTGCGAAGATTTCGACACTATTAGTATACCAAATTACTCTTGCATTCTTTTCCCAATCATCACTATCGGACATCCCATCTAACAGTATAGTGCTACCAACTGATAAGAATCCTGGATCAACTGTCGTATTAGTTCCCCACGGATTTTCATTATCATTCCCTGCAAATATATCCCAATTTTCTCTTATTATTTCATGATTAATTACTTTCTCTTCAAACATTCTATATTCAAATGATACAGATCTCAGCGCATAATCTGCTACTTGAAATACGCAATTATGAGAAGGTCTGGTTACAGTAGTATTCTCCATTACAGTTAGATTGAGAATACACACCTGTCCGTTTAACTTTCCTTCGCTATCACCATTGTCATTGTAACCCAAAACTAGTGTAATATTAGTATCAGAGGATAGTTCTTGATGTATAATTTCCACGAGTGTAAATCTTATTCCAGCATCTCCATCTGGTTCTAGGTCAGAAATATCTGGGACATTGTCGCCGTCTTTATCACCTAGGCCAGTTTGATAATCATCAAAAACAACATCTGCAAGACTTAATCCTATTAATATTCCAAGAATTAGTGCCGAAGCGACCACCATTCGGACTTTCTTATCTTCGAATACATTAGAGTCCATGACCTTTCGAAACGGCATCTTAATTTCAACGCATTGCAACGAATTAAGACTGAAGGTCTGAAAGGGCTGATTTTAGTGCAGGGATTGCGTCTTCCCATGTTGCAACAATACCATAATCTGCAACTCCAAAAATAGGTGCATCTGGATCTTTGTTTATGGCTAAAATGTATTTACTAGACCTCATACCTGCCAAGTGTTGTATGGCTCCTGAAATTCCTACTGCGATATACAATGACGGAGTCACAGTTTTCCCTGTTTGCCCAACCTGCATTCTATGAGGCATACCCCATTCGTCTACGACAGCTCTACTGGCTCCTACTGCTGCGCCAACAGTATCTGCAATTTCTTCCAAATGTGAGAAGTTTTCAATTGTCCCCATCCCTCGACCACCTGAAATAATTATATCTGCTTCCGTAACATCTAATCTCTCACTAGCTTTATTGATAGCTTCTTGTATTGCAATTCTTACATCTGCTGATTGATTGACGACGTTTATGGGTGCGTCATTTTCTGCTAATGCTGCATCAAAGGCATTAGGTCTTAATGTGACTACTGCACCCCCAGAAATTGTCAATGATTCCATAGCTTTACCCGAGTAAATAGGCCTACTAACAGTTATGCCTTCGGTCATGGAAACAACATCCTGAATAATCGGAATACCTTTTTTAGCAGCAATTCTAGAACCAATCTCTCTCCCGTTCGGAGATGCAGAAATCAAAATCATTTCTCCACACATTGAAGACAATGCCGAGGCCCATGCTCCTCCATCGAAAATATTGAAACAATCTCCAGTTACTGAAATTACTTTCTCGACTCCGTTTATCTTAGAAGCCTCTGAAGAACCTACTCCATTCGGGCAAATTACGGTTGAATTAGAACCCAAACTAGCCGCGGCTCCAATTAGTTGGTATGTAGTTGGGTGAAGTGAATCACCATTTGTTTCTGCTATTATTGTAAAATCCATTTTTTTCACCTCAAATTACGTTTGCCTCATTCCTTAACTTCGATACTACTTCATTGACATACTCTGCGCCTTCAAATTTTTGTCCAGCAGGCTTCTCAGGAGGAGGGTTTTGAGAATTCATTTTCACATTAGAGGGATCCAAATTAACTCCCAAATCACCAGACGTAATTGACTCGACAGGCTTCTTTTTTGCCATCATAATTCCTCTTACATTAGGTCTTCTAAGTTCTGATGAACCTTTGTCAAATGCAAAAACACTGAGCCCATTGACAATTACTTTCTCTGTACCCGAATTACTAGGTCTAATTGTGGTAAAATTTCCTTCTGAAAAATTTACTTCTGAGACCAAAGTCACACATGCAGCATCGAGTAGTTCAGCAACTCCCGGTCCAGTTGAACCTCCATTAGTATCTGCTGCTTGTTTCCCACATAGCACAACATGAGAGTCAAATTTCTTTACAGCCGCGGTAAGTAATTTTTGAACATGAGTACTATCGCTAACACCATCATCTGAGATATGAACAAGAGTATCTGCACCCACTGCTGCAGCATCAGTAAGCATTTTTTTTGCTCTTTCTGGTCCGCAAGTAATTGCGATTAGATTGCCCCCAGTTGCCTCTTTTAATTGAAGTCCTGACTCCAAAGCATATTCGTCATATGGACTCATTGACCATTTACTAACTGAATTTTCGTCAACTTTCCCATCTGAAATTGTAATTTTCGCAGTTGTATCTGGCACTTGTTTTAGTAGTACGGCTATATTCATTTTTTTCCCTCTTTTTGTTTGTGATCAAATTATCAGGCTTCTCTAGTGAATGCTTGAATTCCAGTAATATGTCTACCGATTATTAGATTGTGAATATCATGAGTTCCTTCATAAGTTTTTACAGATTCTAAATTCGCCATATGTCTCATGATTGGATACTCGTCAAGTATTCCATTGGCGCCATGAATATCTCTTGCAACTCTTGCAATTTCAAGAGCGATATCTACATTATTCATTTTAGCTAAAGAGATATGTTCAGGAATCCAATTCCCAGCATCTTTCTTCTGTCCTAAGTGATATGCTAACAATTGCCCTTTTGTAATTTCTCTAAGCATCCAAGATAGTTTGTTTTGTACTAATTGGTATGAAGCAATTGGATGATTAAATTGTATCCTACTCATTGCATAATCTTTAGCTGAATCAAAACATGCCTGCGCTGATCCTAACGCTCCCCAAGAAATTCCATATCTGGCGTTATTTAGGCAAGAAAATGGTCCTCTTAATCCTTTGACACCTGGAAGCATCCTATCTTTAGGAATTTTACAATCTTGGAATACTAATTCGCTGGTTACACTCGCTTTCAAAGAATGTTTGCCTTTCATCTCTGGTGCTGAAAATCCTGGGTCATTCTTTTCAACAATAAATCCTCGAATAACTCCATCTAATTTCGCCCAAACTACTGCAAGTTCAGCAATTGAGCCGTTTGTAATCCACATTTTCGCACCATTTAGAAGATAATGATCACCCATATCTTCTGCTTTTGTAATCATATCGCCAGGATTAGATCCGTAGTCTGGTTCAGTTAGTCCAAAACAACCAATCCATTCACCACTAGCCATTTTTGGTAAGTAGTAATTTTTTTGCTCTTCACTTCCAAAGTCCCAAATTGGATACATTGCAAGAGATCCTTGTACGCTAGCAAATGATCTGAGTCCACTATCGCCTCTTTCTAATTCTCTGCAAATTACTCCGTAAGCAGTGTAGGAGAGGCCTGGGCAATCGTATCCTTTGAGTGGTGCGCCTAGGACTCCCATTTCGCCTAAAGCGACTCTCCACTCGTCTGGAAATACTCCGTCTCTACATGCAATTTCGATATTTGGAATGACTTCCTCATCTACCCAATCGCGTACCATGTCTCGAACCATTCTTTCTTCTTCAGTCAATAACGAGTCAACGTCGTAGAAGTCTAGAGCCTCATATGCCATAATTCTCATTTGTGGGCGATAATAGAGGCCACATGAATGTTCCTGATTGGCCTAGTCAAAATCCAGTCCTATCTTTTCCCTGTTCCTTTCCTTTTTGCATCCCTTTTTTCTTGTTTATTTCCAAACTTCATTGTCATCCAATACTGTAGCTTTGGAGATGCAGTATACACTAAAGTTAGTATCAACATTCCAATAGTTAATGGAATTAAGAAACCAACAACTCCTCCAAGAATTACTCCTATTTCACTAGTCTCTTCTGTAGAATGATATTCTATCAATGTGCCACGACTTGTGATTAGCCATCCACTGTTTTCACCAATACCCCAAGTTCCAATTATTCTTTCACCAGATATCTCAATATTGAATTCTTGAGCATCTTTATTATCTAGCCATGGAAATGTAGCATTCTTACTAACATCGTGCTCAAGTAATGCAAATGGTGCTACGACAATTAATGATCTAGCATCATCTTGGTGACTTAAATGGGTAAATTGTCCATCAATACCTTTGACAGTGCTTACCGATAACTCACTCTCTACAGCATTTGTAGAATGTAATTGAATTATACCTATTTCTTGACTACTAGATACCGATACACAAGATAAGTAATAGTTAGACGGGCAAATTACACTATTCCATGGGTAAAAACTACCCCCAATCCAAGTTAGGATGTGATTTCTATCGATAATTCCAATTCCATCAGTAACAGATGATATCACACAGAGCATGACATCGTCATGACAATCAATATCGGTGACATCCCCCTCTCCTCGACCTTCGATAAGATGGGTTTCTAATCCTCCATCTCCTTCAGCACGAACTCTCCATAGCCACCCATCGTCACCTCCAACATATGCCCATGTTCCTGCAGTATTCCATGCTACCGATTTTAGATTGGTTTGCCCGAAATTCATTTTTTCTCCAGCCTGTGTTAATGAAAAATCATCTGCCGCATAGCGAAGAATCATGCCCTCATCTCCAACCAATAGGGCGGTCCCTCCACCTGGATGCCAGTCGGCATCTCTCATAGTTTGGTTATCACTTGCAGCGAGTAATACTTGTGAATCAGGATTATTCGAAGAAATAATGTTTGCATATCCTCCTTCTCCATAAATTAATATTTTATTTTCTTGAGGGTTTTCCGCTATTCCTTTAATTGACAAATCATTTTCACTCAGATGAATAATTGAATCAAGTTCCACAGCTGATTCTGCACTAACAATTGGCGATGCGAATACCAGGGTAGTCATCAGGGCAATAACTATCCCTCTTAACGCAGTCATGGTCATGCGAAAACGGATGTAGGTTTAGCCCTGTTTATTTCTCATCTTCGGTTATCTTTCTCTCGTAGTATTGAATAAGCAATTACTTCGCGCTAGGCTTATGGAGAGATTCGACGTTAAGCGAGGATTGATGAAACAAATTAATGCAGATGGTGGTTTAGCAGCATTGGCTGGTAAATATTTTGAGAATGTAGAGGCTAATGATGATGGTTCATTTATTGGTTCTCACGATATTATGACTTCCATTAAAGGAAGTTTTTCTGATACTGGTGCTTTAGTAATAGACGTAAAGAATTCTCCTCCCAATTTCGATGACCCGGAAGCAATGAAAATTGCACAGGATAGTCGTAAAAGATGGACACAATTTCTTGATGAAGCTACAGGATATAACTCAAAGCAGCGTGGTGATAAAGCAAAGGAATGGGCGAAAAAGTCATCTAAGGCTAAATCAGCGGTTAGTTCCGCACGCCATTTTATGAAAATGTCCACAAATGTTTCAGAAGAAAAGAAATCTCAAGCAGAGGCATTAATTGCTGAAATTGAAAGTGCTTTAGAAGAAGGCGAAAACACAAGAGCAGCAGGCCGTGGTGAAAAACTAAACAATTTATTCAAATAATTCGGTGATTAAATGAACTCAGATCCTTTATCAAATCTCGATGATGAAGGGCGTTCAAAAATCAACAGAATGTTTGGCGGTTGTGAAGAGATAGTTGGTATTGGTCATGTTGCAAATGTAATTTCAGGTAGCAGTAGCCATTCTGGAAGCAATCAATTGAATGCATATATTGGCTTAGAACCTAGTGGAAAAGCTCATCTTGGTTGGATGATCCTAGCGGAAACTATCGATAATTTACTTGCTGAAAAAGTCAATGTTACTGTGTTATTAGCAGATTGGCACGCATGGGTAAATGATAAATTTTCAAGAGATATGGAAAAAATTTCTCTCGCTGCTGATTATATGTCTGAAGTTTTCCGAGTTCTATTAAATTTCCCTGAAGAAGGAGATGGCCCCGGTCAATTGAGATTTATTCGAGCATCTGAAATGATGGATTCAGGGAAATATTGGGAAAGAGTATTACGATGTTCAAAAAATATGAGTTTGTCTCGAGTTAGGAGAACATTCAGTATCATGGGTAGAGATGAAGATTCTTCTGATCATGACTTGTCAGCATTTTTCTACCCTGCTTTGCAATCGGCTGACATCTTCGAATTAGAAATTGATATAGCACTTGGTGGAATGGACCAGAGAAAGGCTCACATGTATATGCGAGAAGTTGCAGATAGGAATAAATGGATTAAAGCAACTTGTATTCATACTCCAATGTTATCAGGTCTAAAAGGAGCTAGTGGGCGTATGGATTCCTATGATCATAAAATGTCTAAATCCGACCCTAACAATGCTATATTACTACATGATACCCCAAAGAAACTAGAGAAAAAATTACGTAAAGCATTCCTAGAAATAGGTAATGAAAATTCCGCAGTTTATGAAATAGCTCGTTATGTTCTTATCCCACGAATTGGAATAATAAATATTGAACCTAAACCTGAATTTGGTTCACCTTCCTCATGGGAGAATATTGATGAACTAATTTCAGCAATAAATAAGGGTGAAGTACATCCTTTTGATGCTAAAATGGCTGTAGCTAGAGGATTGGCAGAGGTATTGAACCCTATTTCTGAGCATTTTTCGAGTAATAATGAGTTATTAGATAACATGAATAAAATCACCGGCTCTCAGTAACGCGTTTTATAATCGACGAGTTAAACCTAATTCTACAGTAGATATCATAACCCTATTGCTTTGCGCGAGACTTGGAAGGATTGCTATGACAGAGGTAGGAATAGACGATATAGCGATACATTTCCCTAAACTATACTTCGATATGGAGGACTTTGCTGAATTCCGTGGTGCAGATTTTGGAAAATTAAATCGTGGACTTGGCCTTGAAGCAATGGCAATCCCAGATGTGCATGAAGATACTGCAACTATGGGTGCAAATGCCTGTGCACGATTGATAGATAGAAACAACCTAGATCCAAATAATATTGGGAGAATTTATCTTGGTACGGAATCTGCCCTTGATGGTGCTAAACCAACTGCTACTTACATCATGGATATGTTAGAGCAAAGATACCAGAAACAATACGGACAAGACTGTTTCAGACATTGTGACGTAGTAGATTTGACTTTTGCTTGTATCGGTGCGGTTGATGCCATGCATAACACCTTAGATTGGGTTGCTAGAGGTGGAGAGTCTCAAGATAGAATTGGAATAGTTGTTTTCGCAGATAATGCGAAGTATGATCTCGAGTCATCCGGTGAATATACACAAGGCGCCGGAGGAGGAGCAATTCTAATCCGACATAACCCTAGATTAATTGTAATTCCAGATAACTGGGGCGTTTCAACAATGCCTGTTCATGATTTCTTCAAACCTAGAAGAGAGGTTGATATGAAAACAGTCGTTGAGAATGTCTTAGATTTAGCAGAAGAGGCTGGCGAAAAACCTAGGAAATCGGGTTTAGTAGAAAAAATTCTAGATGTTTTGCCCATTTCCTCACTCAAAGATAATATTTTATTTGAATCTAAAACTCTGAAAATTCACAAAGACACACCTGTTTTCGATGGACAATTTTCAAATCGTTGTTATTCTGAGTCAGTGAAACAAGCATTCATCAATTTCAGAATCGAAGCTATACGTTCAGGAAGGTATAATCCTGACAATGATGATATTTTGACTGAACAATGGAAAAGGATAATTGTCCATTTACCATATGCATTCCAAGGGAAAAGGATGTTTCCAGATGTTTTCAGACATGACAGAAGACATTTACCATTGTGGAATGAGATTATTGAAGAAATTGGAGAAGAGCCTTTACCTGAAAATTTTGAAGATTCCGTTGAAGGTTATGAAGAGTTTGAGAAAGCAAACGACCAGTATCGCCGTTTAATATCGAAAACTTCTATGTTCAAAGATTTCGTAGATGCTAGAATTGAGAAAGCCCAAAGGGCCTCAAGTCTTGTTGGAAATCAATATACTGGTTCAATTTTCCTAGCTCTAATGTCGACAATTGAATCAGATCATTTGGAAAGTGAAGAAATGATTGGTGAGCATATTGGTTTGTGCGGTTATGGTTCAGGTGCTAAGGCAAAAGTATTCGAAGGCGTAATCCAGCCAGAATGGAAACAAATTGCAGAACGATTCAATTTATTCGAAAGACTTGGTGAAAGACATTCAATTGACAAAGAAATATATGAGTCACTTCATAGAGGTACCGCTAAGAAATCTATCTTATCTCCGAAAAATGAATTCGCTTTGGTCTCTATAGGGGGAGATGACGTTCTAGAAGGTCAAAGGAAATATTCATGGGTAGAATAATCAAGGTTTGATTGCTCTATTAATGACAATTCGTTGAACTTCTTGTGTTCCTTCATATATTTGTGTTATTTTTGCGTCTCTGAAGAATCTTTCAACTGGGAAATCAGTAGTATACCCATATCCTCCAAGTATTTGCACCGCCCTTTCTGATACCCACATTGCTGTATCTCCTGCGAATAGTTTAGCCATACTTGCTTCCTTGGTGTGTCTTTTCCCTCCGTCTTCGTAATGTCTTTGTTTGGCCCATGCTGCTTTGTAAACCATCATTCTAGCGGCTTCAATTTGTGTTGCCATATCTGCAAGATAATTTCCAATACTTTGATGATGTGCAATTGGTTTGCCAAATGACTGCCTTTCATGAGAATAATTCAATGCAGATTCAAAAGCCCCTTGGGCAATTCCCAGCGCTTGCGCGGCAATCCCAATTCTAGAATTATCTAGTGCATTCATTGCGATAGGAAAACCTTCACCTACTCCTTTCAAGATATTTTCAATAGGAACTTTGCAATTTTCAAGAAGTAATACACACGTATCTGAAGATCTAATACCTAATTTCTCTTCTTTCTTGCCAACACTGAATCCTTCCATCGATGAATCGATAATAAATGCGGTAGTTCCTCCATGTTTTTTTACACCAAAATCTGGGTGATCAACATCTTTAGCAAATAGTACGTAAATATCCGCACTCTTCCCATTTGTCACCCACATTTTTTCTCCATTGAGAATGAAATATTTGCCATCATCCGACTTCTTGGCTTTACAAACCATGGCGGCTGCATCCGTCCCGGCTCCTGCCTCGGAAAGAGAATATGCTCCGATTTCATTTCCAGCAAGTCTTGTGAGATATTTTTGTTTTTGTTCCTCGTTTCCATGTATCTCTATTGTTTTAGCACACAGCCCAACATGAACACAATACATTACCGCAAACGAAGGGTCTACTCTTGCTAATTCTTCAATGATAATTGACTCTGATATATCATCTACCGGGCTACCCCCATATTTTTCTGGAATAGTGATGCCCTGCAAGCCATATTCACAAAATTTTTGCCACTCATCTAGAGGTGGTTTTGCAGCCCTATCTCTCTCTAAACAAGTAGGTGCTAACACCTCTTCAGCAAAGCTACGAACCATCTCTCGAATCATACTTTGTTCTTCTGTTTCCATGAACTCCATTATCTCACCAGACCATGCGAAGAGAATGGTGTTGTTAATGTCTCGTAATGAGAAATGTAACAACTTCTTCGAATCGAACAATTCAAAACGGTTGTCAGTTGGGCGCAGGTCGAGAATTAGTATGGCGGATAGCGATTATGTCGAATTTAGTGTAGCTCAAGGGCGTAAGTATACTTTGGAACATTTATGGTTGCAAGTATTAGATGAAAAGAAAGATGACTCTCAGGTAAAGATAGGTCTGAGTGAATTTGTAAGGGCTGAATATGGAGATATTATCAGAGTTATTTTAACAAAACCTGAAGATGATTCCGAGTTTAAAATGGAGGATTCTGATGATGATGAAGGAGAGGTTTCACAAGATGATGACGCTGCAACTCCAATGACTAGTGGTGATGAATTAGGTCTAGAAGATTTATTGATTACAATTACTACAGAATATGAAAAATTACTCATAAATGCTCCATTCCCTTGTAAGATTGTTTCATTAAATGGTGATGTGGAAGATAATCCCGATCTTGTTAATGACGATGCATATGCTGATGGATGGTGCTTAATAGTGCAACCATTTGACTATGATGCAGATCAATATTTAGATGAAAATGAGTACATCGAGTATCTAAATGAACTTTAATCAAGGCCATGACAGTTTTGGCCATGACTCGTATTCTGAGTCATTCCAGTCTATCTCATTTAGAATTTTTATCATTTCCTCTTCACGATGAATATTCTTTTCAATCTGAATCCTAAATATCCAATCTTTAAGTGAACCAAGTTTAGGGCCCGGTTTTATTCCCGTAATTTCAAAGATTTTATTCCCATCAAGAATTGGTTTCATATTAATTTCTTCTTCTAATTCATAGTATTTATTGGCAACATCTTCTTCAATATGGTATTGCAAAATTATCCGCTTTTGTTCTTCAGATAGTAAAACTTGAAATCTTCTAATACTTTCAATACTTTTATCAAATTGTAAATTTCTATTTTCATGTAGGAATGAAATACATCTTATTTCTTTTTTCGATAATTTAAGTGATTCTTTTAGAATCTTAGACAAATCATCTCCATCACAATTATTATTTTTGAGGAACCTAGCAAAAATCACCATCGGTTCTGCGTTTCCATAGTTCTCAATATCTATGGATAAACCATCTATGATTTTATTTAAAACCCCCAATTCCTGCATTTTAGAAAATATTTCATACGGATTATTACTGGCTAAAATTTTTCTAACTTCATCAGTAATACGCTCTTTCGATACTTTTTCTAACATATGAACATTTTTCTGAATTGCATTTTCTAGCTCATAATCCATTACTCTAAGTTTATCCTTTTCCAAGTCTAAGTATCTGAAAGCTCGTAATATTCTTAATCCATCTTCTGCAATTCTTTCATTAGCATCCCCAACTGCTCTGATAATATTCTGTTGTAGATCTTTTTCTCCTCCAAACATATCTATTAGTTCATCTTCTCTACCAATTGCCATTGCATTGATTGTAAAATCTCGGCGTGCTAGATCATCATTTATGTTAGTGCTAAAAGAAACCTTATCCGGTCTCCTACCATCTCCATAACTCCCATCTTTACGTAGGGTAGTAACTTCCCATTCTTTATCAGAATCACCATCTAGTCTCACAATTACTGTTCCATATTCTTCACCAACTGGTATTGTTCTAGGGAATATTTCCATTACTTGACTTGGCAAAAGTGTTGTAGCAATATCAAGATCATTATTTGATTTTCCCATCAGTAATGTGTCCCTTACCCATCCGCCCACAATCCAAGCATCACCATGATTTCTTAGTTGATTTAACACTAAATTATCCTCTGGAGTGAGGTACAGCTTAGTGTCAACCATGTATCTCCGTAAATGCAACTAAACATCATATCTTCGGCATCAAAACTAACAGCAATGTGCTTCTCGGACTTTCATGAAGGTCGAATTAGTCCCTTTAGAGATTCTCAGACCTCATGAGCAAATATTGCCAAAAAAAGTAGATCAACTTGAAAAAATGACTCATAGATGGAATGCTTATACGAAGCCCTTGTTATTAGATAGGTCTACCGGGACTATACTAGATGGACATCATAGATATCATGTTGCAAAAAGGCTAGAATTAAGTTGTGTACCGTGTGTGTTTATCGATTATCTAGAAGATGACTTAATTGAATTAGATGTTTGGCCTAATTGTGGCCGAGATTCTGTTACTAAACAAGAAGTAATAGATGCCGCATTATCAGGAGATTTATTCTCTCCTAAAACCAGCAGACATCGCCTATCTGATCATCTTCCGCCAATAGCAGTTCCACTTTCAAGATTGATGCTTCCAGCAATTTAAAGATTAATCAGGAGATACTTTTCCTGTACATCTTGGCAGTTTCAGAAATTGATTCATTTTGATTATTTTCCAAATCCTGGATAATTTTTGTTATTTCCTCATCCTGTTTTTTTCCGAATAAGTCTTCTATAATTCTTGATCTTACTATCGCGTTTCTATCTCCATCAAGAAGAATTTCTTTCCTATATTTATCTGCCTCAATTGATTTTTTCCTCCTCAAGATTCTAGAAATCAATTTATCATTAGACGAACTCATGATTATATTAATCAGCCAATCAATTTCTCTCCAATCTTTATTTTCTATTGATTCTACTATTAATTTAATCATTTTAGGATCATCATTTTCTAACCACAAAGGTATCTTTTGACTAAATAATTCATTCCTCTGTCCTGATTCTATTAGCATTATTAATGCATCAATTTGGATATTACTATCATTCTCTGCGATCTTAACTATTACCTTATCAAATTCTCCTGAAGAGTATAATTCAGGTTTGGATTTTAATAGATTAATTGCTTTTTTCCTTATTCTACTTGATTCATCATCAAAGATTTTTTTCATAAAATCATTATCAATCTCGCTCATTAATTGTAATTTCTCTACAGCTAATACTCGAATACCTACATCCACGTTCTTTATCGCCTCTTCAACATAATCATCATTTAAATTAAGAATATTTTTCCAAGCATTTTGTTTGACTAGATTATCCTCATCATCCAACATTTTTTTTAGTATTCTCTCACTTGATTTCCCAACTTTAGGTGCGATTCTACAAGCCAAAATCCTTTCTTCAGATTTTTCTGAGTCGGAAAGCTCTTCTGCTAAATCTAGGTCTTTCATTGAGGCCCATCTTTGTATAGCCATTAGCGCCTTTCCTCTAAACCATTCATCAGGGTCTTTCAGTAAAGGAATGAAAGCATCTATTGCAGTTGGGTCATCAAGTTCGAATAACTTCCTTACTGCCCTTCTCCTCAATCGAACATCTTTGTTGTTCAACTGCCTTACAGTCGCTTTCAGCACATAACTCCCACTAGCCATTAGTGCAAGAATACTCCTATCATGGGACTAGGTCTTCATGTCCTCCACCAGTGAATGAATTTTCATCTTCTGAGTTGAAGATATCTACTAGTTCAATTGACATAAAGTGTTCGATAATAGGCCAAATAGGTGCCAGTCTCTCCATTTCTGACATCATTAAGTCCATTACTGGGTTTTCCATTATCTCTTCATCTGAAGAGTCTTCACTAATAGAAGGGATATCTCTAGGTAACTCTCTCAGAGACTGAATTAATTGCTCAATTCCTTGAAATGTTTCTTCATCAATTTCTATTATCTCAGAGATTAATGAAAACGAATCTTCGAGCCCCTCTGCAAGAACTATCGGGTCTAATGGATTTCGTTCAGAAAATCTTGTATCCATCGGGGAAAAAACCACCCCTCCTAAGTCTGTATCTAACCATTCTCCAGATTGTTTTTCCTTTTTCAGAAGTCTTTGCTGAATATTCCCCCCAAATGGTCCTAATATGAATGAACCTTCTTGTGAATTATAATTTAGAAAATCAGGTATTTCTCTAACTGCTCCAGTAATCAAAACTCTATCAAATTCTTTACCCGAATCTTCATAGAAATCAAAATCAATTATTGAAAGAACACGAATAATTCCTCTTGATTCATAGTTTTCTAAAGTTCTTCTTGTATGCTCAAGAATCTCATCATGAGGCTCGATTATTGTAATAATTCCTTCTTCACCAAGAACCTGATCTAAAATAGCTGCCAGATAACCTCCTTTCGCTCCAACTAAAAGGATTTTTTGCCCCTTTTTTATTTCCAAATGATGGAGTAAAATTGCTAACATATGTGGTGCAGAAATATTTTTTATAATTCCTTTACTAGTTTTCATAAATTCGACTGGATTATCTCGGAAAAAATTTTCATGACCTGATGTTATAAAATCTTCAATTTTTATATTTTTTAGGGCTTTTTTCAGATAATTCCCCATCGGAAAACCATTTTTTTCCAGTCTTATTATTAGCCTCTCAATATCTTTCAAACAAGCACTCTCTAACAGATGCTTCGACCGCCAATGATTTGAATGCGACGCTGCCCGACTCTCATGTGGGGCCCGTGGTCTAGGGGTTATGACGTTGCTCTTACAAAGCGAAGATCGCAGGTTCAATTCCTGCCGGGCCCACCACTTTAATCTTCAAGATTAGGTGTAAACAATCAAGAAGGATTACCAGTAGGGATGTATGTGGTAGAAGAGACCGCGGGGCTAGCATCTCGGATGACTAGGCGCCTAAGAAAGAAGGGCTGGACGGTTTCCACAGCAGAATCATGCACCGGAGGATTACTCGCTTCATTGATTACTGATATTTCAGGTGCTACTCAGTGGTTTAATCAGGGTTGGGTAGTATATTCCAATGAAGCCAAAATGAGGGAATTAGGGGTGCAAAAATCCGCATTTGATGAGGGCGAGGCGGGAGCAGTTTCTCATGAAGTCGCTGTTCAAATGGCTAAAGGTGCAAGATATCAATCTGGGTCTGATGTAGCTATTGCTATTACAGGGATTGCAGGTCCAGGTGGCTCAACTTCAGACAAGGAGGTTGGTAGAGTGCATGTAGCAGTTATAGCCCAAGACTATTTTCTTGTAAGAAGAATGGATTTTGGTGAAAACGACAGGTTGGATAATAAGCGCTCTTTTGCAGTTTTTGCTCTAAGGTTAGCTCTAGAAACATTAGATAGGTTAGAAGAACAAGATGGAGAAACAGAAATTATAGATGAAACTGATGAATCTGAATCCGATATTTCTCAGATGGATCCTGCTTCTGAACAATGGGAAGGAAGTATGACGTGGGAAGTTGAAGACATTACTGTAGCTGAAGAGATACAGAAAGTGGATTTGGCATCTCTAACAGACTGGGATGAATGACTCTGTTGTAGCGATATTATCATGAGCGTACGTACCTGACGTGAGTTGTATGGCATCCGGTGATTGGGCGCAACAACAGAAAATGTTGAGTGCTGCAGGACTTCTTGTTATGGGACTAGATGCTAAGGACAAGATTGAACAATTACTTGACATTAACTCCTTAATTGAGGCTGCCCGTGCATCCAATGTTCAACTTCTAACATCTCAATCAATAGATCAATTGTTATCTTTAGTTTCAATTGATCAGGTTAAATCTGAAGAATCTCCAAATCTTCCAAAGAAGGCACAAGTCACTCTCCCTACTCCTGATAATCCTTCACCAATTGGTAGAGTGATTGCACCGATATCTAGTAATGAAATTTCTCCAGCACCAAGACCTCATGGTTTATCTCATTACAGTCTTGAAGATTTTCCAATGTCAGCTAAAGATATTGATTCAGAGATTGAAATACATTTTGATATTACTGGTAATTCAGTTACCGAGGGTAAATTATCAGATATCAAATCATTTTTCAATAGTAGATTAAGTCAGATTCGTAATTTGATGATTGAGGGACGTTCACTACCGAGGCGGCCAATTTCCAATGCAGAGGCTTATAGAAACCGTCAACGTTATTCTTCTAATGAATATGAGATTACCATAGTAGGGCTAGTTAGTGAGCCTCGCTGGGCTAAATCTGGAAATCTGATGTTTCTATTAGAAGATGAAACCACTCAGATACAATGCCTCTTGAAACCCCCAACAGGCGCCAACCCATTACATGCAGCTCTTGATGGATTGATGAATGATGATGTGGTAGGAGTAAGTGGATTTTTTATCGGAGATCGAACAGACTTATTCATTATTTCAAATATTCATTTGCCCCCTTTACCTCGTAGAGCTAAAAATGCTGCAAGTATCGATGAATCGGTGTCCGCGGCTTTTCTCTCAGACGTTCATGTAGGTAGCAAGACATTCCTCGAACCTCAATGGGAGAAAATGATTAATTGGTTCAAAACAGATCCATTAGCTAAGACTATCAAATATTTCGTCTTAAGTGGAGATGGTGTTGATGGTGTGGGTATATATCCTGGACAAGACAGGCATCTAGCAATCACGGATTTATTCAAACAGTATGGCGCTCTTGCCACTCTTCTAAGTGATCTGCCAGATTGGGTAGATGTCATAATTCTTCCTGGGAATCACGATGCAGTGCGCCCTGCTGAACCTCAACCCGCTCTTGACCCCGAAGTACAACAGGACTATTCAGACACTGTTTTCGTGGGTAATCCTTGTGATTTCAGCCTTCACGGAGTAAGAATTCTCTCATACCATGGAAAAAGTATCGATGACTTTGTTGCGGGTCTTAGATCTGTAACATACGCTAAACCTGAGATGGCAATGCGTTCAATGCTTGAAAGAAGACATCTGGCCCCATCTTGGGGCGGGAAAACCCCATTATCTCCTGAGCCCGAAGATAGTATGGTAATTGGAACTATACCTGATATTTTCGTTACTGGTCATGTTCATGGGCAATATGTAGGGGATCATAAAGGAACCACAATTGTCCATAGCTCTACGTGGCAAGATCAGACCGATTATCAGAGAATGCTTGGTTTCCAACCCAAACCATGTATATTGACAGTGATTAATTTACATACGCATGCTTCAGCATCAATACCATTTGCTTAATCATCTTTAGGAAAATCCTCTGAAAAAATAATGTTCCAAATTTTGGTCAAATCTTTTTCAATGATTACTGGTACATTTGCTTTGGTAAATTCATTCATCGATCTTTCTCTAGCTGGATTGAACCCTATGAAATTGGAATCTGGTATTCGCATTGACAAATCTGTGCCTGAGTCACCTACAGTCCATATTTTACTTGCTTGAAAGCCATTAATCCTTAGCAATTTATCTACCATCTCACCCTTATCATGAGAATCTACCATTGCACTTTTTGGACCTGATAGATAACCATCTTCATCCCATGCGAAGTCATTTGCAGCCCAATCATCTACTTTCAAAATATGCGCAATTGAACCAATAAATCTTGCTACGCCTGATGAAACAATTGCTACATAAATTCCTCTTCTTTTGAGTTCAGTAATTACTTCCCTTGCTCCTTTCATTAACTTCACACCAGAAAAACATCTCATTATTTCATCCATATGGATTTTATCTTGAATATCTAACCATAATTTGACATCTAATTCCATAAACTCATCATCTGTAATCTCCTTTTCGAGAAATTTCGCTAGATTTTCTTTATTATTTGTACCAAAGTAGTTGTGTATTTGTTGCCAAGATGAAGTAATATCTACTAATACTCCGTCACAATCAAAGACAACGGCTTCCACTTCACTCATATACCAACGAGCAATGGTATACGTATGAATTGTTGTTAATTTACTATGAATTATTTATAAAATTAACAATCATAATAGATGGATTGATTGGTAAGATACTGCTCCGAGTATTGTGGAGAAAGAAGAACCCATTGAGGGAGCAATTAAAGTCAAGCTGTTATTTTTTGGACCATTGGCTGAGAAATTAAATCAGCGGACTATAGAATTATCTTTACTTTATGGAACAACTATTAATCAAATAATCGAACGATTTGATTTGAAATCTATGGTTTCTGATGGGCTCGTAGTCGCATTGGACGGAGATATTGGTGTAGATTTTGACACGGAAGTACACGACTCATCAGAAATTGCCTTTTTACCACCAGTATCCGGGGGTTAAGAGGATTTTTCGCCGAAGCCTTTGAAGGTTACAACCTCTTCAGGATTAATATGGGAATCTTAGGAACTCAAGAAATTGTAATTCTTGTAATAATGCTTGCAATCATGTTCGGAGCAAAAAAGATACCTGAGTTAGCTAGAAATGCTGGCCGCGCAAAGGGTGAGTTTCAGAGAGGTCTGCAAGAGGGAATGTCAATTGCTGGAGAAGATATGGATCGTGGTGGAATGACTAAGGAACATCTTGACGAATCAGAGTAATTATTTCATTTTCTTCAATTTAAGTTCGGAGCCACAATCTTCACATCGGCCCCAGTCTGCTTTTTTCAGATTTGGTTTTTCTGGTTGTGGGGATATCTTTTTGCAAGCTATGCATTTCAATTCCCAATTCCATATTTCTGTGATCCCATCTGTAGTTACAGCAATCCAATCTATACTCGCCTTTTCCGCTAAATTTTGCAATCTATAGTCATCTGTAACCAAGGTCTTTTTCAGATGGATTGAGAGTGCGAGAATTCCTAAATCTATTTCAGACAATCCAGCCATATCTCCCGTCTCAATAGCTAAATTTGTGGCGGATTGTAAACTTTTTTTATCTGGTTCAATCCAAATTAATTCGGCAGAATCAATTTTTATCTCTTTTTCCGGATATATTCTACATAATTCTATCCTTTGTGAAGGTATAACATAGCAACCATTCAGCCTAACAATAGGCCAAGAAATCAAGGCTGCGGTATCTAGGACCTCATTCGTCACACCGGTGCGAGTGGTTGCCCACATATCAGTAATAGGTGTAATGAAACGATATTGTTCGGAAAATGTTCATCCGCATAGTTCTGCGGGAGACTATTGAGTGGTATGAGTCCGAGCGATTATTTCCAGCCATTTATCGATTGGGCAGATGGCTTTGGATTATTCGGTTTAGCATTAGTTTCTGCCTCCGAGGCCGCCTTCCAACCAATACCTCCCGATGTTCTAGTTATACCAATGGTAATTGAAGCGAATAGCGTCCTAGCAATTTCATTAATTGTTCTTGTTGCTACTCTAAGTAGTGTTTTTGGAGCGTTTTTTGGTTATGCTATAGGGTATTATGGCGGTATTCCTTTATTGGAGCGTTTTGTTAGTGATAGCAATATTAACCGATTGAACTTCTTGATAGAGAAATATGGTTCTTTAGGAGTATTCATTGCAGCAGTATCTCCAATACCATACAAAGCGCTAGCTTGGATAGCGGGTGCAGGAAAAATGGACTTACGCCTTTTTGTATTAGCAGGAATTTTTGGCAGAGGTATCAGATTTGGCTCAGTAGGATTCTTAATAGGAGTTTACGGAGAATCTGTACAGAGTTCATTGAACTGGCTTAATTTCACGCTAATTTCTATACTCTGTATTATCATCTTCATTCCGTTGCTGAAATGGTGGAAAAATATGGATACAGAGGCCAAACATGAAGTATAATTCCCTCTTATCAATATCTTTGGTTATTCTATTTTTGATTTCAATATTCTCTGTAATAATCTCTAATGATGAGCCATTAGAGGCAAATCTTAATTCGATATCTAATGATACTATTCAATATACGGATAATCATA
Source organism: Euryarchaeota archaeon UBA257 (assembly GCA_002498985.1). GTDB lineage: Archaea > Thermoplasmatota > Poseidoniia > Poseidoniales > Thalassarchaeaceae > MGIIb-O2. Next base: position 995 of record DAJO01000012.1, on the reverse strand, counting down.
CTATTTTGGAGATAGGTCCGTCTTCAAGGAAAGCGATTTTAGAGTTACCTGGTGGCCATAACGTTAGTCATAAATTACCATTGGTTGTTGCCTTACATGGATACACTAGTTCAGGTTTAGGTGTTTCTGGATTTTTTGACTTGATAGATAGTGTACATGAAAATGGTCATCTTCTACTAAGGCCAGATGGTACAATTAGTGCAACTGGTCAAAGATTTTGGAACGCAACAGATGCTTGCTGCAATATTTGGGGGCAAGAAGTGGATGATGTCTCTTGGTTGACTTCCTTAATCAATGAGGCCATTACGTACCATGGAGCTGACCCTGAAGGAATCATAATAGTGGGGTATTCTAATGGTGGATTTATGGCTCATCGTATGGCTTGTGAAAGAGGATATATGCTTAGGTCGATTATTTCCTTAGCAGGTGCAACACATTATGATTTCAACGATTGTCCAAATACAGGTTATCCTAATGTTCTACAAATTCATGGTACATCGGACTCAGTTATTTTTTTTGATGGAGGTACGATACTTGGAGACAATTATCCGGCAGCATCGCAAACAGTTTTTTCTTGGGCGAACCGTTCTGGCTGTGATTTAACTTACACTGAAATTAATCAACTTGATTTAATTTCGCCTAGAGGAGTAAATGACACAAATGAATATGAACATTTGAATTGTAGTTCAGGTAATCGTGTTTCATTATGGGAAATTCCTAATGGTAGCCATTACCCTCAACTTAGTAGTTCGAGCGATGATGATTTCCCTTCTACAATTTTAGATTGGGGACTTACAGGTTATTTCCCAGACTCCGATGCAGATGGTGTCCGTGATAATCTTGATGCATTTCCAAATAATCCTCTGGAAACAAGTGATTCTGATGGTGATGGAGTAGGAGACAATGCCGACCAATTCCCTCTTAATCCGAATGAGATTATTGATTCAGATGGCGATGGTGTAGGCGATAACTCTGATATATTTCCCGAAAACCCA
>DAJO01000076.1 GCA_002498985.1 Euryarchaeota archaeon UBA257 | reverse complement strand
CCCCCCAGCGTCCACCATTTAGATCATAATGTAAAATAATTTAAGCAGTTTGATTCAGCCAATCGAGACAGGCTTGATGTGTACAAGATGGTGGATTAAAAAGAAGTTTATCTTCTGGATTAATTATGTCAATTAAGAGATTGGAACTTGAACCTTCAGATACTTCAACAATTGAACTAGTTGATGCAGGTAGGTAATCTTCCCCCGTACTTGCAAGTGATAGACGAATTGTGTGGCCCGCTTCTATTTGTACATCCATTGCAAAGAACTCCATCTTTGCATTAATTGTATCAAATATAGGCAACCATGTTTGTTCCTGATTTCCTCCCTCATGATATCTTAAATCCATAATTGCATGCCCAATATGGATACAATAACCATCTTCAGAACAGTCTTCTAACAAGGCATATATTTGTCCGCCAACAGTTGCTGTTGAAACATCAATATGTAATCTAGGAAGTCCCGAAATCCAAATATTTTCAGTGAATGCTTCACTCTCATAAATCGGTCCGAAGTTTCCATTAGGAAGTATTGTGGTTGTACCTCCTGCCACATTCATTAGCCCTCCTCCAAGATCCAAAGAAATTGTCTCCATATCTTGTGGGGGGTACCTATCTTCAATTCTCCATTGACCTTGATTAGATTGTATTTCTACAAATAATCCTGGCTTATCACCAACTCCTTTGAGATACCAATCAAACCATTCTAGTAAGTCTTGCATCCAGTCGAACCTAACCATTTGTGGATATGCCTCTCTACCTCTACCTTCTCCTGAACGATCAAAATGGTAATCGGGTCTATCAGGATAATCATGGTCCCATTGACCAAATAGCCCTTTAGATTCAATGCCTGCATCGATTAACTGATTGATAACTGGAATAGCCATATGAGGGTCTACGTTCCAGTCATGCATTCCTTGAATGAGATATACGGAACCTTCATAATTTTGCAGCACTCTATCTAAGAAGTATCTTTCTTCCCAATATGTACCTGCGAATTCTCCACCCCACATGTATGCAGCTACTCCTGTACCAGGACCAATGATATAGTCAGGACATAAGTTTCCAATATCTTCTTCGTCACCATCAACACCATATGACCCATAAACTCCATTGTGCATTATTGGAGCTCTAGCTTCGCTACTGCCGTTTTTCCACATCAATTCCATTACTCCAATAAGTCCGGAAATTGGGACAATTGTCTTTAGATATTCATTTCCGAATGTAGCAGCCTGCCATGGAGTAGAACCATCATATGATTTACCAATCATTGACACTGCGCCATTACTCCAATCTTGTGTCCCTAGCCAAGTAACAGCAGCGTCAACTCCAAGTTGCTCAGCATTACCCATCAAGTCCATACAATGATTTGAACGCCCCGTTCCCATTACAGAAACTTGAGCGAAAGCATATCCATGAGGTAAAATCTGATCAATTATCATCTGGCCTAACCATGTCCCTGGAACTTCAATAGAAGGAGTTTCGACACTTACTTCATCGAAATAAGGTCCAAATTCAGCAATAACCGGTACTGTGACTCCTTCTGGAACATTTGGAAGCCAGACAGCAAGACTAACAACACCATTAGGTGCAGAGCCCCCCTCACTCAGAGGGAGTTCAAAATTTACGAAATGGTGAGTTGAACTCCACTCATTTTCTGTTTCGAGTAGTTCATAATCGCCATATTCCATTACAAATCCATTAGCCTGATCTGTGGTGTATGGCCACTCTGATCTTTCCCACACAGGAACTCTATCATAAATTCCTAAATCTTTTTTAATTTCGTCTACAACATCATCAATTATCCAACCCTGTAAAGATACTAATAACATGATTATTGCCATCGATATTGCAATTCCTAGCAACTTAATATTAGAACGAGTTAAATTACTGAATTTATCAGATAGAGGAGTTGATTTATCATCCTCGACAGGTATTCCCTCTATCATAGTAAACTTTCGTATAGAACTGTATTATTCAGACTTATGTATTGTTGATAGTTGAAATATTTTATTTTTTAAAAAAAAATGATTTAATTAGAACCGAGGAAATACAAATGTATTTATGCAGAAAAGTCAAAAGTAAACAGACATTAATGAATGAATTATGATAAAGTATGTTAATGAACACAGGACATATACTTGCAATACTGATTGGTTTTTACGCTTCTTTCGCTGTAACAGTGATGAGTGTGGCGCCATTATTAGGATGAATCACACTTACTAGCAATCCTAGTACAGGAGAGAGGAATAGTGAATACAGCGATAATTTGGTTTAGAAAAATAATCAGAATACACGACAACCCCATGTTAATATGGGCAGAATCTTCTCAAGAAATAGATTCTATAATCCCAATTTACATTATTGATGAAAATTGGAGTCTCAATCATGAAAATAATATAGGTGTAAATCGTTTGAATTTTCTTTATGATTCTCTATTAGATTTAGATAAAAATCTCAAAGAAAGGTACGGGACAAAATTACTAATTTGTTCTGGAGATTCTAGTGAAGTAATAGAATCAATCATAGAAGGAACAGGGCAGGAAGTAAGTTCACTATTGACAGATTACTGCTCAGAACCTAAAAGTAGGAACGATGTAGCTTATATAATTGAAAATCTAATCACTAGAGAAGTCAATACGAAAGTATTTCCAGCAGTAAGTACCATATTAGATATTGAAAAAATCACTCAAATGAAACACTTCAAAGCACCTAAGTCGACTAAAAATATGGAAAAAATATTCGAAGAGAATCTTATAATTAGTCCCTCCGGTCACTTATTAGATGGAGATCTTCCAGAACCTAAGAATATTCATTCTGAACCATTGATTGTAGAGTCAATTATTCAGAGTGAACAATTCTCAAAATTTTATATTTCGGTCGAAGAACTTCAGAAAAAGAATTATCAATTAAGATTAGAAAAAGGATTTGAGAAATCGTATTTTCTCGGAGGAGAAACAGAAGCCTTGAGAAGACTTAAGGAAAAAATAACTGAAAGGCCTGATTTTGTTAATAATTTCAGGAAGCCATCCACTTATTCTACGAACAATGTAGAAAACCCAATGGAACCGACAACCACAGGATTATCACCATACATTAGCAATGGATGTCTATCTGTCAGACTAGTATGGAACGAATGTGCGAAGTTAAGAAATGTAAATCAATATACAAAACCTCCAGAATCTCTACATGGCCAACTGATGTTTAGAGAGATGTTTTACTTATTATCTCGAATTGTCGAAAATTGGGAAGATGATTTAGATAACTCAAACTGTAAACCAATAAAATGGGATGATTATGATGGAGAAAAAATCAGAGCATGGGAAACGGGAGTCACGGGTTTCCCTTA
>DAJO01000068.1 GCA_002498985.1 Euryarchaeota archaeon UBA257 | reverse complement strand
GGTAGAGCTAATGTTGGTTTAGTATCTGAAGATAAATCTAGAACCAAGAAAGGTTTAGATGAATTTATCGAAGATACTCACTTCAAAGATTTAGAGCAAGTTGCACCTCCATGGAAAGTCAAAGGTAATCCTGCATTCGGAGGGACGATTCCGATTTCGGGTCCACATGAAAATACTCATACTGACGGACTGATGCTAGTGGGAGATGCTGCTGGTTTCACTTCTCCATTGTTTGAGGGGGGTTCCCATCTCGCACTCAAGTCAGCAGTTTTTGCAGCAGAAACTGCAGCAAAAGCAATCGCTTCTGGAGATTATTCATCGTCATCTTTAGCTGAATATTCTAATCTATGGAAAAATGAGTTCCCTCCATACTCGAAGATTCTTCGAGGTAAATCGGCATTATTTGATTTATCAGATGACGATATGTCATTGATGGCCCAATGTTTCCCCGATGAGATGAGTAATATGGGAATAAGTGGTAAATTGGCTGTCTGTATGAAAATTCTTGTTAGACGTCCGAGCCTCTATGTAAAGAAAATAATTCCAGCCATGTTATCATTTGGATATTCTCGTGCTAAATACTATGGATGGTGATTACATAATCCCAATAATTGGGCAATTTTTGCTCATTATTGCAATTATCTCATCTATTAATCAGATTTTTAGATTTCAAAATGCTGGAAATAAATTGTTTAGAAGTATAGCATTTTTTGCTCAAATCTCTCCCTTTATTTTCCTTGTTTTCGCTTTTATCTCTGATTTTTCTTCTTTGAAGTTGGTAACAGAATATGGTGGTGCAGACCTTCCATTATTATATCGAATTTCAGCAGTATGGGGGGGGCGTGCAGGACCATTGTTATTGTTCGCGGCTTTACTTTCAATAGTAACTTGGCTTATGACTGAAAAAGATACGCTAGATTATGATGTCCGAATAATGCATGGATTTACTCTTGGGATTCTAGTAATCTCTTGGTTCTTAGATCCCTTTGCTGACTCTGCAGGAGTAATTCCAAGTGAGCTCAACCCCTTATTACAGACTGATTTGATGGTTATTCACCCTCCTGTCGTGTTCTTTTACTATGCATTATGCATAGCAACAGCAGCAGTCGCTATGGGTGGAGTAATTAGTGGTAAATCAGCTAAAGATATTCATGAATCTCAATTACATTGGGCGCGTGCAGGATTCCTCGCTGGAACTATCGGAATAGGTCTCGGTGGACTTTGGGCTTACACGGTTCTTGATTGGGGAGGTTATTGGGCTTGGGATCCAGTTGAAACAGGTTCAATATTACCCTGGTTTGCATTACTACTGATTATTCATGCTAGATCAACTCATGACTCTTCAAAATCAATCAAAATTTCTCCTGCTTTAGGATTAATATCTGGGGCTCTAGCAATCCATGCAACATTGGTGACAAGAGCCAATGGCGTTTGGGCATCAGTGCATGCATTTGCGGCAGATGGCTTGGGCACAGATAGCCAAGATCCATATGTTCGTATATTGTATATTATCGACTCTAGTGCAATTGGATTTGAGTTGGCATCATACATGTTTGCAATTGTATTGTTAGGAATCATTGCTGTTTATTTCTTAGTAAAACAGCAGATCGATACTTTACATTTAGAGGATAAGAAAACATTTTTTGAAACACAAAAACAATTTTCCATTCTATTAATAATAGTAATTTGTGCAATTTCAATATGGATAGAATCTACAGCAGTAGGAGTGTTGGCAACTTCGATAATGATTCTATTAATCACTACTGATTCTAAAGAACCTTCTCTACCATGGATTTTCTCAGGAGTTATTTTGATGTTTTATGCTAGTTGGTCATCATCAGCAACCATACCTCAAGCAATTGCAGGAATGTCTCCTTTCTTGGTGATTTGGCTACTTTCAGATGATGATGATGATTTTGAATCTCTGCTGTTACCATTCAAAAATAAATCAGCAAGGATGAAATTTGCAAGAGCAATTACTTGGTATGGTACTGCAGCTTATCTTCTTCTAACCTGGCTTTTATTGACTGTTGAAATTGATGGCACTAATTTAGAGGCTCACGAGTTTTATGGCGCTCCTTTTATTGGTTTATTAGCGATTGGTCTAAGTATGTACACTTGGGGTAAATCTGTAGATATGAAAACAGGAAATTCATTACTTTCTTTAGTTTTCATATTCTCAATTTTATTAGGTATTTTTGCAGATGAATTTGACTTACCTGGTGACCCCTCATTACTTTTCGCCTCGAGTTTTAGCAGAGGTGCAGTATCTCTCTTCTTACTTTCATGGCTAATGTTTGCAATTCCTCCAAATGCCAGACAGCTCTACATTACTTTGGCAAATGTAGCTCCTAAATTGAAAAAAGATGGTTTTTTGAATAGAAAGAACTCATCTAGACTTCGATTATTAGGTTCACACTTATCTCATTTTGGAATCCTTTTATTGTTAGTCGGGCACGTATTCACTACTACGTTGATTGACAGGTCTGATCCTTCACACTTAGTCACATTGAGCAAAGATCAACCTGTTCAACATGATGGTTATGAATTTACTTTTACTGAAGTTGAGTTAATTAGTCTTGAATCTGAAGATTATGATTATCCTGTAGGTGACGGCTATCTTGGAGTAGTTATAGAAATGAGAAAGAATGGAGAATTAATCGATACACTCCATCCAGGGATACTGCGCTTTGACTCTCCCAGTGGCCAAGTAACTCCGAGATCAGAACCTGACAGGCACGTAGGTCTTTTTGGCGATACAATAATTATTCTCGATATATTTCAATCTAATGATTTGTTAAACGCAATGATGTTTAGGGAGACTTCAGAAGTAGACCGAATTCGCGTTACTGTGCATGATTTACAAGGTTCACATGCTGTATGGTTTGGTTGGATTTTAATCATTCTAGGTGGAGGTTTAGCCTTCGCCTCAAGCCCTAAAATCAGTCGTCAAAATACAAATTAAGGTTATTTTTCTCTCAAAGACATAACCGTTTGTATCAAAAAGGGGAAGCAGGTCGGCGGGCTGCCCGGAGGCACAATTATGGATGCTGGTTCAATTGTTCACATTGACTATGACCTGTATGATGCAGGTTCTGAAAGACTTATCGAAACTACACGCGAAGACGTTGCAAAGGAGCATGATATATTCGATGAAAGTCGTACATATCAGCCTATGATAACTATCGTTGGCGATGGCCGTTTAATCAGTGGTTTCGAGAACCATCTGAATGATGCTGAAGCAGACAAAGACTACGAGTTTGAGATTGAACCTGTAGATGCTTACGGAGAAAGAGACTCTAGCTTAGTTGAAACTATTGGACAAAATGTTTTGATGCGTAGTGTTAGAGATCCAAGTACACTAGCAATTGGTGCACCAGTAGAAATCGGTGGCCGTACAGGAGTATTACAATTTATCAGTGCAGGACGTGCAAGGATAGACTACAATCATCCATTAGCTGGAACTACACTAAAATATAACTATAATATTGTCAAAGTTGTTGAAGATCGTTCAGAACGTGTCGAAACATTACTGAAGATGAACACTGGTCGTGAAGATTTTGAGATTTCTTTCGATGGAGATGATCTAACTGTAACAACTCCTGAGGCAATGGCATATGACCAAAATTGGGCTTATGCTAAGTTCAGCCTTGTTCGTTCACTCCGTGAAAACCTAGGCGTTGGTACAGTAATTTTCAGAGAAGTTCACGAACCTCGTGTAGTTGATGAAGAAGAATAAGTGCTCCTCGGTACTCATAGGGAACGTCAAAGCCTTGGCTCGGTTCTCCTTTCGTCGTCACTGGAGCATTTTAGCGGAATTAATACCCCGTCATAGACGCTTGCATACTACTCTTGTATAGAGTGGATTGAAGAAACATGTCTGTTTCGGAGTAATTAATGACATCAACTCGGGCATTTGGATTAGCGTTGTCTATCCTCATGCTTTCCACAACTTTGACTGGATGTTTGGGCTTAGCAGTTCAAAGAGAATTCATGGAATCAATTCGTGATGAGCCAATTGTACGAAATACTGAGGAAACAGTTGGGTTTGATTATACATTTGAATCAAATAGTCTAGATTCAGTCCTATATACAAATGAAACAATAATTGTTTTTGACGATACAATTTCTCAATTAGTGATAGATTTCAGAGCTCAGTTTCCTTACTCTTCAGTACTAGATGAATTAGTTGGGAATGAAACTAATGAATACCGATATGCTCATGCCAAAATTTGGAAACCAGGTGTCAGAGAAAGTGGTGGAGAGCCATTTTGGGAAGTCAAGGCTACTCAAGATTTCCCTCAGCAAAAGTTCTCATTCCCTCAGTCTGATCTGATTTCCGGATCTTGGATTTTTGAGGTAGAAGCGCGCGGTTACGGAGTCACCGCGCCGATAGACCAAGCATCCTTCTATGACCACTTTGACACCTATGCTACAATCACAAAACCATGCATAGTATTCCCTGAGTCCCACGATTTGGACGAATGTACATACCTTTCTGACCTCCAATCTTGATGATTAGTTGATTTATCCTCTTGCGCAGCGCTTATGAATCGAAGTAAGGTCGCGGCGCTGCTGAGGGACCTAAATGGATGAAAATCAGACTCCACTTGTACCGCTTGAAATGTATGATACGCACGCTGTGCACATAGGAACGAATCAGAAGTCTGCTGACATGAAGCAGTTCTTAGATGAAGTTCGGCAGGACAATAGTGGGATTCACATAATTGATGTAAGACAAACAGATTCAAGGATTCGAGCGGTTGCAAAATTCCTATCTAATTTTGATGCTGATAGGATCTTAGTAGTCAGTGCTCGTCAATATGGTCAAAGACCAGCTAGGAAGTTTGCTCAAACAATTGGTGCAATGAGAATCGTTGGTAGATTTATTCCGGGAACACTGACTAATTCTCGTCTCCGAACTTATATCGAACCTGAAGTAATTGTTGTTACAGATCCAGCCGCAGATCAGCAGGCACTATCAGAGGCAGTAAGTTCAGGATTACCTGTTGTAGCAATTTGCGATGCTAATAATAGATTAAGAAATGTAGACCTAGCACTTCCAGCAAATAACAAAGGACGTCGTTCTTTAGCTCTAGTATACTGGTTACTAGCTAGAGAAATGATGAAGGCACGTGGTGTCATTAATGATGCAGACTGGGAAAGAGCTCAGGATGTAATGGACTGGGAGTCCACATTCTAATGTTGTTGAAAGCAATTTGGGGAGTCTATCACGCTGATGGCGGAATTGTTGGTGAACTGCGATACGTTTTTGGAAAGTTAAGAGGAACTGCGCATTGTGCTTTGTGTGATATCACTCATTCTTACGTCAGTGAAAAGAAATCTATGAAAGAATGTCGCTCTAGCAGTCCAGTACCTTTTCATCTTGTCCATCTTAATGAACAGAGTGAAGGACTTCAATCGATAACAGAGGGGGTAACTCCTTGTGTTGTGGTAGAGACTGATGAAGGGTTTCAAGTGATTCTACAATCTGATGAACTAGAAGAATGTGAAAAGAAAGTAGAATTATTCCAACAAAAATTAGATTTAGCCCTAGAACCATTCACTATTAATTGAAAGTTCATCAGTCATTCTGATAAAAAAAGTGCTACTGGAGTTTAATATGCACGAACAGCCTGTTCCGTTATTTCTTGCTCCCATGGCTGGAGTAACGGACCTAGCCTATCGACTATTAGCTAGAGAATGTGGCGCAGATTTGTCCATAACTGAGTTTACTGCTGCATCTGGGCTATCAAGACATGATGCTAGTTCATGGCTTAAAGTTGAATCAGATCGTCGTGAAAAACCATTTATTCCTCAAATATTTGGAGGAGATATTAGTGAAATGGTCACTACAGTAGAATTATTGGAACATAAAGCAGATATTATTGACATAAATTTTGGTTGTCCTGCTCCTAAAGTGTGTAGGAATAACGCAGGCGCAGCATTGCTCAGATCTCCAGATCAAGTAATTGAGATGGTCAGGGCTTGTATTAATGCCACAAATGTACCTATTACTGTAAAGATGCGACTAGGAACCGGCTCAGGCCCTAATACTGCTTTGGAAATCACTCAAAGGTTGGAAGATGAAGGTGTGGAAAGAGTATGTGTTCATGGAAGGACATTGAGACAGAGATACTCTGGTGAAGCAGACTGGAAGCAAATCAAAGAAATCGTAGATTCAGTTGATATTCCAGTGATTGCCAATGGTGACATTATAGATGCTAAAACGGCTTTATCATGTTTGGAAGTTACAGGGGCAGGAGGGCTAATGATAGGTAGAGGTGCTATAGGCCGTCCGATGATTTTCCATGAAATAAAAAGAGATTTAGGATGGTCTGTTGGTAAACCTCCTTGGGGGGACGATAATATCGCCTCTTCTCGTTTATGGTGCTGGAATAGATATCTTGAATTAAGCTCCGAGTTATATTCTGGTATTAGGAATAAAAATCTGAAACGCCATGCTGTATCATTTACCAAGGGCCTTCCGGGAGCATCAAAAATGAGAGTAGAATTACATTCAATCGCTAATCAAGAAAAAATGGGTGATCGAGTTAAACAATATCTAGAAGAATTAACTCAAATAGAAACTCTGACTCTCTAACATTACCAGATTTTGACCGTAATGACTGTATCCTATTAGTTGCTGGATAATGTGTGGATGACAGTATATTCATTCTTATCATGCTAGCAGGATTCATTGGAGGTTTTGTAGATAGTGCTGTTGGAGGAGGAGGACTAATTCGCTTGCCTGCCTTGTTGGCTGCTGGCCTTCCCTCCCATGTCGCTCTTGCTACTAACAAATTTGGCTCAACATGGGCTGCAGGAATGTCCAGTGCTCAATATTGGATGAGCGGTCTTGTCCCTAAGAAGGCAGCATCAATAGGCTGGTTACTCATGTTAATCATGTCTATTTTTGGAGCTCTCGCAGTAACAAAGATTTCTGCTTCTTGGGTAATAAAATTAGTTTTCATTGTTCTATTGATAATGTTCTTGTATGTTTTGTTCAAAAAAGAATTTGGCGTTGAAGAAAATATTCGCGAAGAAAGAGTACTTCCTGTAACAATCAGTATGACAACAGTGTTTGGATTTTATGATGGTTTCTTGGGCCCTGGGACTGGTAATTTTCTGATTGCTGGTTATGTTAAAGAAGTAGGATTTGACATGAAAAGAGCTGCTGCTACATCGAAGATAGTCAATTTCGGAGGTAATTTAGGCGCTCTGATATTATTTGCCTCAATGGGCTTAGTTGATTATTCAGTCGGCATTCCATTTGCTGTCGTAAATATTGTAGGAGGTTTGCTAGGTTCTACTTACGCACTAAAGTATGGAACTCAATTACTAAGACCTCTATTTTTGGTTATTTCCTTCACTCTAATTTCGAAAATAGGATATGATATTTTACTTTCCTAAACCAAAATCTTGAAACCAAAGAACCGGCTAAAGTGACCATGTCAAGTGATAATATGTACTATAGGATGATGGGAAATACTGGAATTCAAGTTTCTGTGTTATCGTATGGTTTTTGGGCAACTTACGGTGTTAAAGATCGATTACAGGATGATGAAGGAGTCGAAATGGCCAAAGAATGCATGAAAATCGCACGGGATGCAGGAGTCAATTGTTTCGATCATGCCGAGGCTTATGGGAATCCTAATGGAGAAGCAGAGAGAATTTTTGGAATTGCATTATCTGAACTTCAAGAGGAAGAACCTGAGAAATGGAGACGTTCTGAACTTGTAATCACAACAAAAATATTCTGGGGTGGTAATGGAGTGAATGAATCAGGTCTCTCAAGAAAACATATTATGGAGGGTCTAGATAAATGTTTACAGAGATTACAATTGGATTATGTTGACATGGTATTTTGTCACCGTCCAGACCCATTCACACCTACATCTACAGTTGTTCGGGCTATGACTGACGCAGTGAGAAATGGTTGGGCCACCTCATGGGGTACTTCCGAGTGGTCTGCCGCTCAAATCATGGAGGCAATTTGGTTTGCTAAATCTGAAGGTTTAGAACCACCTATGTATGAACAACCACAATATAATATGCTCCATAGACAAAGGTTTGAGCAAGAATATTTCCCTCTATTTCAGCCACCATACAACTATGGAACAACCATTTGGTCGCCCTTGAGGTCAGGATTTTTGACTGGGAAATATAATGATGGGATTCCTGAAGATTCCCGCCCAACTCAAGCAGGATATGAGTGGCTAATTGAAGATTTAGAAATGCGTAAAAAGAATGGTGAAGTTGAAATTGTCAAAAAACTTACAAATTATGCGAATGAAAATTTTGACTGTTCAACTGCTCAACTAGCCTTAGCTTGGTGTCTAAGAAATCAAAATGTCAGCACTATATTACTCGGAGCAACTAAACCTGAGCAAATGATAGAGAACCTTGGTTGCATAGAAGTTGCTGAGAAAATGACGGAACAACATCTGTCTGAAATCGACACCATTCTTGGCAATAAACCCGAGGATTGGGTAGGTTATGGTGGCGCAGGTAATCGCCAAATCCGAACTTTATGAGGAGGTATATCAATGGAAACAGGCCTTAGTGACAGTGTAGTACTAGTCACTGGAGGTGCCGGAGGCATTGGGGAGTCAATTTGTAGAGCCTTTGCATCTGAGGGTGCTAAAGTGATAGTACACTATCATGAATCCTCTGAAAACGCTGATAAAATTGCAAATGAAATTGATGGTTTTTCAATAAAGGCAGACCTCAGGGATTCAAACCAGGCTCTTGCATTAATCGATACAATAGTTGAGAATTTTGGTAAATTAGATATCTGTATTGCTAATGCTGGATATTATCCTTCGGAATCAAAACCTATCTGGGATATTGATGAAGAGAGATGGAATCAAACAATTTCTTCTAATTTGGATGTAGCTGTCAATACGGCTCGTGGTTTTCTTAGAGAAGCATCTCGAACAAGATCAGGCTCTCTTGTATTTGTAGGGTCTACTGCTGGAATATATGGAGAATCCGGGCATTCAGACTATGCAGCAGCCAAGGGTGCAATAACTTCAGGACTACTGATGTCTGTTAAAAATGATGTATCAATATTAGGTAATGTAAGAGTTAATGCAATTGCTCCGGGATGGACAATTACACCTAAAAAAATTGATCAAGGTATTAATGATGATTTAGTAAAAAAGGCCACTGCAACGATGTCCTTGAAGAAGTTAGCAACCCCCGAAGATGTTGCTAATGCTGTGATATCAATATCTTCTGATTTGATTTCTGGACATATAACNNGGCCAAATTATCGAGGTAGCAGGCGGTATGGAAGGACGTCTTGTATAGTAAAAAGTAATTAGTCAGAATCATTTCCAATATCTTATGTATCGTTTGATATATTTTTCTTCTGCAGGCCGAGCCGAAGCAATAAGAATTGCATTAGATATCTCGAACCTTCCATGGGAGAATGTAATCGTTGATTTTTCTGAATATTCAGAGATGCGAGACTCAAAAAAACTTCCTTGGGGATTATTACCTGCATTAGAAACTCCATCTGGGATATTGAGTGAATCTTCCGCTATATTGAGATACATTGGGAATATGACATTTCTTAATCCCGATGATGAATGGTTAGCTGCTAAGGTAGATGAGTGCTTAGATGCAATATCTGATATGTCAAATATTCTGACGGAAACCTTCAGAATCAATGATGTTGATGAAAAAATAGCTGCAAGAAAAATTCTTGTGTCACCTGGTGGTAAACTGAGCAAATCATATGATATATTTTGTGAGAAGCTAGAGAATTCAAAGACTGGATGGATTGCAGGAACTGAGAAACCTTCGATAGCCGATATCAGACTATTCTCAGATTGTTTTGGATTAGTTAGTGGTAATTATGACGGAATTGATACTTCATTAATTGATGGTAGAGATATACTGCTGGATTTCCATTCTAGAGTATCATCCATTCCTGAAATTTATTCAAGATATAAAGATATGAAAGAAGACTCTATTCGCTGGGTTTATTGCCCTGATGCATTTACAAAATAATGTTATTTGGTGAGAAAATGAATTTAACAGATACGTTAGTATTACCTCGAACTGGTAAAGTTTTGAAAAATAGAACGGTACTTGCTGCAATGACTAATAAGCAGAGCCATGAAAATGGAATTCTTTCAGAGGAAGAGAAAAAATGGCTTATTCGTAGAGCAAAAGGAGATTTTGGAATAATTACTACAGCAGCAACTAATGTTACTGAA